>NZ_MAEK01000015.1:0-99470 GCF_009933265.1 Enterococcus sp. JM9B
TTCCGCTTTCGTGCCACAATACACGCCGGGGTGGCGGAACTGGCAGACGCACAGGACTTAAAATCCTGCGGTGAGTGATCACCGTACCGGTTCGATTCCGGTCCTCGGCATTGCATACATTGCGCCCATAGCTCAACTGGATAGAGTGTTTGACTACGGATCAAAAGGTTAGGGGTTCGACTCCTCTTGGGCGCGTTAATGAGTTAATAACGGGAAGTAGCTCAGCTTGGTAGAGCACTTGGTTTGGGACCAAGGGGTCGCAGGTTCGAATCCTGTCTTCCCGATAAAAAAGAAACACGGGGCCTTAGCTCAGCTGGGAGAGCGCCTGCTTTGCACGCAGGAGGTCAGCGGTTCGATCCCGCTAGGCTCCATATCGTTTGTATTAATAGCGATAAACTATTTTCGCGGCGTAGCTCAGCTGGCTAGAGCGTCCGGTTCATACCCGGGAGGTCGGGGGTTCGATCCCCTCTGCCGCGATTGTTTTTTTTAAGAGCCTGGACCTTTAGCTCAGTTGGTTAGAGCAGACGGCTCATAACCGTCCGGTCGTAGGTTCGAGTCCTACAAGGTCCATTAATGGCATTGTAGTCTTGTGGAGGATTACCCAAGTCCGGCTGAAGGGAACGGTCTTGAAAACCGTCAGGCGGGTAAAACCGTGCAAGGGTTCGAATCCCTTATCCTCCTTTTCTGATCTTTCTTGTGTTACTATGAAAGTATCGGCAATTCGTAAGCGAAAGCAAACGAAATAATATTATTATCGCGGGATGGAGCAGTCTGGTAGCTCGTCGGGCTCATAACCCGAAGGTCGTAGGTTCAAATCCTGCTCCCGCAATTCTAACAAGATTTTCTTGTTAGCTTAATAAAAACATATTCTGGTTTGGTAGTTCAGTTGGTTAGAATGCCTGCCTGTCACGCAGGAGGTCGCGGGTTCGAGTCCCGTCCAGACCGCCATGCGGGTGTAGTTTAGTGGTAAAACCACAGCCTTCCAAGCTGTTGTCGCGAGTTCGATTCTCGTCACCCGCTTGTTTTTATTAAGGGCCTATAGCTCAGCTGGTTAGAGCGCACGCCTGATAAGCGTGAGGTCGATGGTTCGAGTCCATTTAGGCCCATTTAAAATCAGAATAACTCATTTTTGGTTTTTGGGGAAGTACTCAAGTGGCTGAAGAGGCGCCCCTGCTAAGGGTGTAGGTCGGGAAACCGGCGCGAGGGTTCAAATCCCTCCTTCTCCGTTTTAGCATGGTCCGTTGGTCAAGCGGTTAAGACACCGCCCTTTCACGGCGGTAACACGGGTTCGATTCCCGTACGGATCATTACTATTTTTTGGAGGATTACCCAAGTTCGGCTGAAGGGAACGGTCTTGAAAACCGTCAGGCGGGTAAAACCGTGCAAGGGTTCGAATCCCTTATCCTCCTTTTCTGATCTTTCTTGTGTTACTATGAAAGTATCGGTCAATTCGCAAACGTATGTGAGCGAAATAATACTATTATCGCGGGATGGAGCAGTCTGGTAGCTCGTCGGGCTCATAACCCGAAGGTCGTAGGTTCAAATCCTGCTCCCGCAATTCTAGCAAGATATTTTTGCTAGCGTAATAAAAACGTATTTGGTTTGGTAGTTCAGCTGGTTAGAATGCCTGCCTGTCACGCAGGAGGTCGCGGGTTCGAGTCCCGTCCAGACCGTTTTTGGCTCGGTAGCTCAGTTGGTAGAGCAATGGATTGAAGCTCCATGTGTCGGCAGTTCGATTCTGTCCCGCGCCATTAATAGCTTGTTTGCGGGTGTAGTTTAGTGGTAAAACCACAGCCTTCCAAGCTGTTGTCGCGAGTTCGATTCTCGTCACCCGCTTTTGTTTTTATTATGGGCCTATAGCTCAGCTGGTTAGAGCGCACGCCTGATAAGCGTGAGGTCGATGGTTCGAGTCCATTTAGGCCCATTATTAGTAATAAAATATTTTTTATTGGTCCGTTGGTCAAGCGGTTAAGACACCGCCCTTTCACGGCGGTAACACGGGTTCGATTCCCGTACGGATCATGCACTTAAAGATACTGATTGGTATCTTTTTTTATTTACCCAAATTTCTTGGGAAACTTTCTATTAAAACGAGCAAATCGGGGAAAAATCTGCTATACTTGCTTACGTTGCAAGTTCCCGAAAGGATTCGTCTGTACGAAGATGCCTTGTAACCGATAATTTATTAGGGGGAATCACCATGTTAGAAAGAGAAAGACATTTATTTACTTCGGAATCAGTTTCAGAAGGACATCCGGATAAAGTTGCGGATCAAATCAGTGATGCAATTTTGGATGCATTATTGGAAAAAGATCCAATGGCCCGTGTTGCCTGTGAAACGTCTGTTACAACTGGTTTAGTTTTGGTTTTTGGCGAAATTTCAACGTCTGCGTATGTGGATATTCAAAAAATCGTGCGAAAAACAATCAAAGATATTGGCTATACCCGAGCAAAATTCGGCTTTGATGGAGACACGGTAGCTGTTCTGGTGGCAATCGATGAACAATCACCGGATATTGCACAAGGGGTAGATACAGCAATGGAAGCCCGGGAAGAAAAAAAGGATCTGTTAGATGAAATCGGAGCAGGAGACCAAGGATTGATGTTTGGGTTTGCGGTGGACGAAACACCGGAATTAATGCCATTACCGATTGCATTGAGTCACCGTTTAGTTCGTCGTTTGGCAGAGTTGCGTAAATCAAAGGAATTGCCTTATTTGCGGCCTGATGCAAAATCACAAGTCACCGTTGAATACAACGATCAAGAAGAGCCTGAGCGCATTGATACCGTGGTTATCAGTACCCAGCATGATGCAGCAGTGGCTAATGAAACGATTCATCGGGATGTCATTGAAAAAGTAATCAAAGAAGTGATACCTGCTGAATTATTAGATGATAAAACGAAATATTATATCAATCCTACTGGACGTTTTGTAATTGGCGGACCACAAGGAGATGCTGGTTTGACTGGTCGTAAGATCATCGTTGATACGTATGGCGGTTATGCACGTCATGGAGGCGGTGCTTTTTCTGGAAAAGATGCCACGAAAGTCGATCGTTCAGCAAGCTACGCTGCTCGCTATATTGCCAAAAATATTGTTGCGGCCAAATTGGCGAAAAAAGTTGAAGTTCAATTAGCCTATGCAATTGGAGTGGCTCAACCAGTGTCAATTTCCATTAATACGTTTGGCACGAGTCAGGTAGCAGAAGAAAAATTGATTGAAGCAGTGCGGAAGAATTTTGATTTACGTCCTGCTGGAATCATTGAAATGCTGGATTTGCGTCGTCCAATTTACCGACAAACGGCAGCATACGGACATTTTGGTCGTACAGATATCGATTTGCCATGGGAACACACGGATAAAGTGGACGCCTTACTGGCAAGTGTGAAGGACTAACGAGGCGACCTCTATTGACAAACGTCGATAGAGGTCCTTTTTTTATGGATCAAAAACAGTTGATTCATTCAAGGCATTCAGCGGAGCGTGGGAAAGAAGGCAACTGGATTTTTTGAAAGGAGACAAAGAATGGAGAAAAAAACAAATGTGACATTGGTAACGGTGGCGGTTTTTGTTGCGACTTTTATGACAGCTATTGAGGGAACGATTGTAACGACTGCAATGCCGACGATTGTTGGTTCCTTGCATGGGATTGAAATTATGAACTGGGTTTTTTCAATTTATTTATTAACGAATGCCATGTTGACTCCCATCTATGGGAAGCTGGCAGATAAAATAGGTCGTCGTCCGATTTTTATTTTTGGCACCCTGCTGTTTATCATTGGTTCTGCTTTATGCGGATTTTCCAATGATATGTTGACGTTGATCATTTCTCGTGGGATTCAGGGAATGGGAGCCGGGGCAATGATGCCGGTGGCCTTAACGATCATTGCCGATATGTATACGATGGAGAGACGGGCAAAAATATTAGGGTTAAATAGTACAGCTTGGGGAATTGCCAGCGTGGTGGGTCCTTTGGCTGGTGGATTGATTGTTGATACGATTGGCTGGCATTGGATTTTTTTCATCAATGTACCGATCGGGTTAGTGCTGATTGGAATGATCTGGTTTTATTTGGTGGAGCCAAAGCACAAGGTTCAGGCAAAAAAAATGGATGTCGCTGGCAGTTTTTGTTTGATGGTCGTGTTGTTGACCTTACTTCTAGCTTTCCAACTATTGAGTGATCACGGGGGAACGTGGTTGGTGGCGGGTTTATTCTTGCTTTCCATTGTAAGTTTGGGCTTCTTTTTAGTTGTCGAAAAAAACGCCGAAGATCCGGTAATTTCTTTGTCATTGTTTAAGAGTCATTTATTTATAGTGGTCAATAGTGTGGCAGCGTTGGTCAGCGGATTTTTGATGGGAATTGATGTCTACATTCCCATGTGGATGCAAGGCGTCCTGGGATTGAACGCCGGCATTGGTGGACTTGTACTGGCTCCTTTATCATTGCTGTGGTTGGTGGGCTCCTTTTTAGCTAGTCGCTGGATGACACGTTACTCCATCAAAAAAACGCTATTGTTTGGGCTGACCATCACTTTAATCGGTGCGATTTGGCAATTTTTGATTCCAATAGATAGCAGCTGGCTTTGGTTCTTTGGAATTTCTTCTATAATAGGGATTGGTCTTGGAGCAACAACAGTTACTTGTACGGTTAGTGCTCAAAGCAGTGTTTCTCATGAAATGCTGGGTGTTGCTACCTCCTTCAACACGTTGGTACGAACGATTGGTCAGACAATCATGGTTTCCGTTTTTGGTATTTTACTGAATACGATTTCCACCAATGAATTACAGCAAACCCAGCTTTCCACTGATCCGGATATTATGAATAAATTGGTCAATCCACAAACGGCAAAATTATTGTCGGAAGATTTGCTGCAACCGTTACGAAAGATTTTATACGATGGTTTGCATGGGGTTTTCGGTACGGGACTGCTGCTGGTAGTTCTTGCCTTTGTTTTGACTATTCTTGTGAAGGAAAAATCTGTTACAATAGAACAAAAAGGATAAGGTGATGGGAAATGGCCTTTTTACAAGTTAGTATTTATTCAAATGTTTTGGAAATGGAAGTTGGATTAAACGTAATTTTACCTCAACGAACAGAGAAAATGATTGGCACCAGTACGGAGGGCAACCTTGAAGATCTGCCGGTATTGTATTTGCTGCACGGTATGGGGGGCAATCAGAGTGTGTGGGGGCGGCGGACGTCTATCGAGCGCTATGTTGAAAATCTTGGATTGGCGGTCATCATGCCTTCAACAGATTTGGCTTGGTACACGAACACGCAATATGGAATGGATTATTGGACGTTTGTTGCTGATGAACTACCGGCGATTTGCCATGTGCTATTTCCTCAGCTTACATGGAAAAGAGCCAAAACTTTTGCGGCGGGATTGTCGATGGGGGGATATGGTGCAGTCAAATTAGGGTTGAAAAGACCACACCAATTTGCCGCCATTGCCTCCCTTTCTGGAGCAGTTGCTTTGGCAGAGGAACCGGAAAGTTTATTAAGCACTCGCAACAAAGCGTATTGGGAAGGGGTTTTTGGCCCGTTGGATCAATTAAAGGGTTCAGAAAATGATCCGATACAAATGTTGGTGGATTGTCCCGCTGAAGAGGCGCCAAAATTCTTTTTAGCTTGTGGAACAGAGGACTTTTTGTATACTTCCAATCAATATTTTGTCAAGCAAGCACGAGGCAAAGATTTGGATGTTACCTATGAGGAAGGTCCCGGTGAACACAACTGGATTTTTTGGGACCAATGGATCCAACGGGTCTTGACTTGGCTGCCGTTAGAAAATTAATTCTGTTTGTTACTAAAGAAGAGCCGACAAATCTGCTAGATTTGTCAGCTCTTTATTTTTTTTCGATACAAAAAAGAATCGGTGGTTGATTTTTTTGATTGATAAATTGATAACGTAAAACAGAGTAGTCTTCTTGAGGCAACTGCTGACAATACTCGTCAACCGCTGTCAGTTCCTCTTGTCCTCCAGCATGTCCGTAATAAGCAACGATAATCAGTCGACCATGAGGCAGTAAGAACCGCAGCAGTTGGTCAAAGGCTGATTTGGTGGTATCTGGTAGGGTGATGACTGACTTGTCGCTGTTTGGCAAATAGCCAAGATTAAAAATAGCGGCCTTGATGGGGGTGGCAAGGTATTTTTCTACATGCTGATGGCCGTCTAAAATCAATTCTGTTCGGGAAGTCAACTGGTTGTCAGCCAGCTTTTTTTTGGTTGCAATCACAGCTGCTTCTTGAATATCAAAAGCATAAACTTTTCCAGTTTCCCCCACCAGTTGGGCTAGAAAAAGGGTGTCATTGCCGTTGCCCATGGTGGCGTCTACTGCGTAATCCCCGGGCTGTAGAATTTCTTTTACTAATTGGTGACTAAAACGCAAGGCGCTTAACATGAAAGGACACCCTTTCTGACATCAAACTTACCTTGGAAGGAATCCCGCCGCAGCATTTCTTGATCGATGGCATTGAGAATTTCCCATTTTTTCAAGCTCCACATCGGACCAATCAACGAATCCCACGGTGCATCTCCAGTCAGTCGATGGATGATAATTTCTGGAGGAATCATTTCCAATTGATCACAAATGACCTGCACATAGTTTTCTCGCGTCATTAATTGTAAGCGACCTTCGTGGTAATCCCGCAGCATTCGAGTGTTACGCATCAGGTGAAGTAGGTGCAGTTTAATTCCTTGAATGTCAGAATCTAAAATCGTTCGGCGAACATTTTCCAGCATCATTTCCGAAGTTTCCCCGGGCAAGCCATTGATTAGATGGGTACAGACACGAATATTGTGAGCACGTAATTTTGCCACGCCATTTACATAAGTATCATAGTCGTGGGCGCGATTGATTGAGCGGCTGGTACTTTCGAAAGTTGTCTGCAAACCGAGCTCCACCCACAGATACAGCCGTTGATTTAATTCGGCTAAATACTCCACGACTTCTTCCGGCAAACAATCTGGACGTGTACCGACGGATAAGCCGACAACGCCCGGAAGATTGACCACTTGCTCAAACCGTTCACGAATCACTTCAATGGGAGCATGGGTATTGGTAAAATTTTGAAAATAGACAATGTATTGATCGACGTGCGGCCATTTTAAGTGCATCATGTCGATTTCTTTTTGAAATTGAAGGGGCAAGGGATCTTCCGGCGCAACAATCATATCTCCAGAACCGGAGACACTGCAAAAGGTACAGCCGCCATGAGCGACTGTTCCATCACGGTTGGGGCAATCAAACCCGCCGTCGATCGGCACCTTGAAAATTTTCCCGCCAAATTCCTGACGCAATGCGTAATTCCAAGAATGGTAACGTTTGTTTGGATCTTCTGTATAACTAAATGCTGACATGGTTGTCCTTCTTTCTCAGCGTTTTTTCTTAAAGGTTAAAATGACGCGGAATTTTTGGTACAGGGGATAGGTCAGAAAAAGCCAGCCTAGCCCAAGTGAATAGCCACCGATGATGTCACTAGGAAAATGAACCCCTAAATAGATGCGGCTGATCCCGATAGCCAAGATTATGAAACCTAAGAAGATGCGGGCGATCCAGCGGGCCGTTGTGCTAGTGAAAAGAGTAGGAACGAGAAAAATCAATGTACCGAATAAAACCATACTGCCGGTGGAGTGTCCGCTGGGAAAACTGTAGCTGTGTTCCGTGACCAAATGTAGCAACGTTGGACGTTCCCGAGTGAAAACCAATTTGATTAAAGGATTGAGAATTCCGGCGATTCCTAAGACACCGATTCCCAGCCACGCGGTTTCAGCGTAGTGTTTGCCGATGGCGAGAACAATCAGAAAAGCCAAAGTTAAAATGATTACGGTGCTGGGATTACCAAATTTAGTGATCCAGAGATAAAAATCATTCCAATGAGGATAGGGGCTGCGAACCAGATCTGTTAAGACTGAATCGAATCCTGATACCCATTGAGGATAAAATTTAACGACATAGCCTAAAAAAACGAAGAGTAGGAGAAAACAACTGCCGATAAATTGCGTATATACTTTATTTTTCATAGAGGACTCCTTTGATGAGAATGAGCTTATTATAGCATTGCTTTTCCCGACATAAAAGCGGGGGAAAGGAAACTTGTTGCTAGGGAAAAAGAAGGAGTACTAAAATCTCCTGCTTTTTTGTCATGAAATTGCAATAATCTTCCTTTTGTTAAATAACCGTTTTTTTCAGTGGTTCAGATAAAAAGCTGAAAATCACCCGTTTTCTTTTCAAAAGATAACGAAAAAAACGGAAGGTTACAGGCACTTTACAATTTACCAGAATGACCTTAAAAATCTTTTAATAAACCTTAAGAAACGGTATACTTAAACTAATAATACGAAATTTTTTTGGAGGAGTGACACAATGGAAAATATCTCAAGAAAAGAGCGGCGGAAAGCGGAACAAACAAGCGATATGTATCGCCACATGAAAAAAAGTGCAGCAATCGTAGGTACGACCCTGACAGCTTGTTCTGTTGTGACACCTTTTATGAGTCCGCTGCAAGCTGAGGCGACAGGAACGACAACAAACGCACAAATGGCAACCCGTAGTAATCCAAGTGCGTTCATTACAGAAATCGCTGCTCATGCACAACCAATTGCCAATGCAAATGATTTGTACGCTTCGGTGATGATTGCGCAGGCTATCATTGAAAGTGGTTGGGGAACCAGCACGTTATCACAAGCACCGAATTATAATCTGTTTGGAATCAAAGGCAGTTATAACGGCAACACAGTCTATATGAATACAATGGAATATTTAAATGGAAAATGGGTTACTATGAAGGAACCTTTCCGAAAATATCCTTCTTTTAAAGAATCTTTTGCTGATAATGCCTATACTTTGCGTAATGTTTATCTAGGCGGTGGTTATTACTATCGCGGTGCGTGGAAGAGCAATACTAAATCTTACCGGGATGCAACGGCATGGCTGACCGGACGATACGCAACTGCTCCTCACTATGCAAGCTCATTAAATAGTGTGATTGAAACGTATAATTTGACTCGATTTGATACACCAGCTAGCGGCAGTGCCGGGGGTGGTTCAAGTGCCGGTTCTAGCAATTCTGGTAATTCTGGTTCCTCCAGCTCTTCTGGTTCGTCAAGCAGTAACAATTCCAGCAGTTCAACGACCTATACAGTAAAATCTGGTGATTCAGTGTGGTTGATTGCTAATAAATACGGTATTACTATGAATCAATTGATTCAATGGAACAATATCAAGAACAACTTTATCTATCCAGGACAACGGCTAGTGGTGAAAAACGGTGGTTCTAGCAGTTCAAATACCGGCACAGGTTCTAGCAATTCTGGTTCTTCCAGTTCGTCAGGTGCATCAAACAACAACAATTCCAGCAGTTCAACGACCTATACAGTAAAATCTGGTGATTCAGTGTGGTTGATTGCTAATAAATACGGTATTACTATGAATCAATTGATTCAATGGAACAATATCAAGAACAACTTTATCTATCCAGGACAACGGCTAGTGGTGAAAAACGGTGGTTCTAGCAGTTCAAATACCGGCACAGGTTCTAGCAATTCCGGTTCTTCCAGTTCGTCAGGTACGTCAAACAGCAACAATTCCAGCAGTTCAACGACCTATACGGTAAAATCTGGTGATTCAGTGTGGTTGATTGCTAATAAATACGGTATTACTATGAATCAATTGATTCAATGGAACAATATCAAGAACAACTTTATCTATCCAGGGCAACGGCTAGTGGTGAAAAACGGTGGAACCAACAATTCCAGTACAACTACGGGTTCTAGCAGTTCAAGTTCATCCAGTTCCTCCGCCAGCTCCAGTGCTTCAACCGGCGGAACTTACACGGTGAAATCCGGCGATTCCGTCTGGTCGATTGCCAATAAACACGGCATTTCGATGGATCAATTCCGTCAATGGAACAATATCAAAAATGACTTCGTTTATCCGGGGCAAAAAGTAACCGTGAAAAAAGGGGCAACCGCCTCTGCTGCCAGCACGTCCGGCAGCACCTACAAAGTCAAAAGCGGCGACAGTCTATGGACGATTGCACAAAAATACCGATTGACCATCAATCAGCTAAAAAGTTTGAATCAACTGTCTTCCGATACGATTCTGATTGGACAGACTTTAAAGGTAAAATAATATTTGAATTTCCATGCAATCTTTGATAGTATAGCTATCAATAGCAACACGTTAAAAAGGAATAGTAAAAAGTCATTCGGTAAAGAGAGCACATGGTTGGTGGAAATGTGTACGAAACCTTTTGAACTCGCCTTTTAGTGACAACTGCTGAAAAAAGTAGGCAGCTGCGGCGGCGGTCGTTATCCCGCAAGAGGCTTGCATTCGCAAGTAAAAATAGGTGGTACCACGTAGATTACGTCCTATAAAAAGCAACGGCTTTTTATAGGACTTTTTTTATTATTCTTTAGGAGGCATCGGAATGAATTACGATCACAAAGCAATCGAAAAAAAATGGCAAAAGTTTTGGGCAAAAAACAATGTCTTCAATACCCACGATGACAGCAGCAAGCCAAAGTTCTACGCACTCGATATGTTTCCCTATCCGTCTGGACAAGGGCTGCATGTAGGGCATCCAGAAGGGTATACGGCAACAGATATTTTATCACGGATGAAACGCAGCCAAGGCTTCAGTGTACTGCATCCAATGGGGTGGGATGCCTTTGGTCTGCCAGCAGAACAATATGCGCTGGATACCGGCAATGATCCGGCTGAATTCACGAAAAAAAATATCGAGACCTTCCGTCGTCAAATCAATTCATTAGGCTTTAGCTATGACTGGAATCGAGAAATCAATACTACCGATCCGGAATACTATAAATGGACCCAATGGATCTTTACAAAATTGTACGAAAAAGGATTGGCTTATGAAGCAGAGGTCGCAGTCAACTGGGTGCCAGAATTGGGAACCGTTATTTCCAATGAAGAAGTTATCGATGGCAAAAGTGAACGTGGCGGCTACGATGTGGTTCGAAAACCGATGCGTCAATGGATGCTGAAAATCACCGCCTATGCAGATCGTTTGTTGGATGATCTTGAATTGGTGGATTGGCCTGAAAGCATCAAAGAAATGCAGCGCAATTGGATTGGTCGTTCGGTGGGAGCAAATGTAACCTTTAAAGTTGCCGGCAGTGAAACAGATTTCACTGTATTTACCACCCGTCCGGATACATTGTTTGGTGCAACTTATGCCGTATTGGCACCAGAACTTGAATTGGTGCAAAAAATCACGACAGCCGAACAACGGCCGGCGGTAGAAGCATATATCGCAGAAGCTGCAAAAAAATCTGAATTGAATCGAACGGATTTGGCGAAAGAAAAAACTGGGGTCTTTACCGGTGCCTATGCAGTTAATCCAGTCAATGGCAAAGAAATTCCTATCTGGATTGCCGATTACGTTTTGTCTTCTTACGGAACTGGTGCAATCATGGCGGTTCCTGCTCACGATGAACGGGATTATGAATTTGCGAAAACATTTGGCTTGGAAATTTTGCCTGTGTTGGCTGGTGGTGATGTGGCTCATGCGCCTTATACTGAAGATGGTCTGCACATCAATTCCGGCTTCTTGGATGGCATGAACAAAGAAGAAGCCATTGCGGCTATGACGACTTGGTTGGAAGAAAAAGGCGTTGGGAAAAAAGAAATCAGTTACCGGTTGCGGGACTGGTTGTTTTCACGTCAACGGTATTGGGGAGAACCAATCCCAATCATCCATTGGGAAGACGGCACCACAACGACGGTGCCTGAAGAAGAGCTGCCATTGCGTTTGCCGATTACTAAAAACATCAAACCAAGCGGAACGGGCGAATCACCGTTAGCAAATATTGAAGAATGGATTAATGTCGTCGATCCGGTTACTGGCAAAAAAGGTCGTCGAGAAACCAATACGATGCCGCAATGGGCAGGCAGCTCTTGGTATCACTTGCGTTACATCGATCCTCATAATAAAAAAGAATTGGCAAACTTTGAAAAATTGGAACGCTGGCTACCGGTGGATATTTATATCGGCGGTGCGGAACATGCTGTGCTTCATTTGCTTTATGCCCGTTTCTGGCATAAGTTCTTGTATGATATCGGTGTAGTTCCAACCAAAGAACCGTATCAAAAATTATACAATCAAGGAATGATCCTTGGCGGAAACAACGAGAAAATGTCGAAATCCCGTGGCAATGTGGTCAATCCTGACGATGTTGTTGAAAAATATGGGGCAGATACCCTGCGCCTGTATGAAATGTTTATGGGACCATTGGATGCTTCGATTGCTTGGAGCGAAAATGGACTGGAAGGCAGTCGGAAATTCTTGGATCGGGTGTGGCGTCTGGTTGTTGATGAAGAAGGCAAGATGCGGGATCGGATCACTACCTTTAATGATGGCAAGCTGACGAAGGTTTATAATCAAACGGTGAAAAAAGTAACCGAAGATTATGAAAATCTGCATTTTAACACAGCAATTTCTCAATTGATGGTTTTTGTTAATGAAGCCTATAAAGTCGATGCCTTGCCATATGAATACATCGAAGGCTTCGTGCAATTGCTGGCACCGATTGCTCCCCATATCAGTGAAGAACTTTGGGCAGTCTTGGGCAACGAAGGCGGCATTTCTCATGTTGCTTGGCCAACCTACGATGAATCGGCGTTGGTAGAAGCAGAAATCGAAGTCGTTTTCCAAGTAAACGGCAAAGTACGGGCGAAAGTCAATGTTCCGGCAGATGCGACAAAAGAAGAATTGGAAGAATTGGCAAAAGCTGATTCGCTGGTTCAAGAACATATTGCAGGAAAAACGATCCGTAAAGTTATCGTTGTCCCAAATAAATTGGTAAATATTGTTGCAAATTAAGAAAAAATAAGTATGTTTTGAGACACCTCCTGTATTTTGGGAGGTGTTTTTGTCTTTTGGCAAATTTCTTTAGTTGACTGTTGTAAGTAGCTACGCCAACCATTTGAAAATTTCTTAAAAAGAGCGTATAATCCGTACCCTATCCTTCAAACAGTAAAGGGGAATGTGTGTATGGTCAACCACAAAGAACAAGAGTATTTAACGGTCGTTTATGGGGAGCTGCTGGAGAAAAAAGAGGTATTGCAAACCTATCTGGCACAGTCTAAGGATGAGGCATTGACGGCGTTGCAGGGGATGCAAGGAGATGTCAGTTTGAATTTTGATAGTGTGCTGGACAATCTCGATACTTTTTCACAGTTGGAAATGAAAAATCGAGAAATCGATCAAATGAATTTCAAAATGCAAACTGCAGATGTTGAATTGGCGCAGGTCAATCGTTCCTTGAATGTGCCGTATTTTGGCAAAGTAGTGGTCGATTTTATGGAGGAAGCACCGGAAGATTTTTATATTGGCATCAATGGCTTTCGAAATTTGGCGGGAGATACACGAATCTACGACTGGCGCTCACCGATTGCAGAATTATTTTACAACAATGAGTTGGGACCTTCCAGCTATCAAGTCAATGGGCAAAAGATAGCGGTGGAAATTGCCGGTCGCCGGCAGCTGATTATCGAAAGAGATCGTCTGCTGAATTCCTTTGATACTTCTGTGGCGATTCAAGATGATGTTTTATTGGAAGCCTTGGAGAATGATACCACTGGATTTATGAAGGACATCACGGCAACCATTCAAAAAGAGCAGAACAAAATCATTCGCGATAACACTAGCCGTCATTTATTGGTGAATGGCATCGCCGGCAGCGGAAAAACCTCGACAATCATGCAACGTATTGCATATTTGCTCTATTCATTGCGGCAGCAAATCACCGCAGATGATCTCTTGATCCTGTCACCCAATACGCAATTTATCGACTATATCTCTAATGTTTTACCCGCCTTGGGTGAACGCAATCCGCTTAATTTGACTTTGCCGCTATTTTTGCAAGAATTCAGTTCTCAAGAATTGGAGGACGAAACAGAATATTTTGAACGCTTAAATGCACCTGTTTCAAAAATGACTGCGATTCTTCGCAGCAAAGCATTTGTAGATTATCTCAAACAAGCGGACGAGCTTTTAGCAAGGATTGATTTGTTTCAACCGATTGTTTATAAAGGAAAAGTTCTGATTTCAGTAGAAACATTGCAGGGATTTTATCGAAAAACACCTAATTATCCCAAAATGATCGATAAGTTGCAGGCCATGAAAAAACAGCTTCTTAGCTATTGGGATCAGCGAATCATTCAGCAAGCTCACAGTGAACGGATTCAAAATCAAGTGCTTTCCTTGTCTGAAGAATTGCAGCAGCACTATTTTGGTGAATTAATCAGTGACGAATCAGAAGCCAGTATTTTTCGTTACAGCAAGAAATTATTGCAACGAAAATATCGGAAGGTAGCAAAGGCGTTGCGGCAAAATGAATGGATCAATGAAGAAGGCATGGTTGCGGCAATCTATCAACGTTTTACCGGACAAGAAATGCCAAAATTTGGTGGAACGATCGATGAATCAGTGATTCGGCTATTGGTTCGTCACACGTTTATTGAAAAAAGTGACGTACCAATGCTGCGTTTTATTTTGATTGATGAAATCCAAGATTACACGTATGCTCAAATCACCTTGCTAGCGGCTTTGTTCCCGAAAACCCATTTCACGATGGTGGGGGACGAAAATCAGGCAATTTTTAATTCTCAAATTGCTTTTTCAGAGGTACAAGCTATATTTGCTGAAAAACAACAGTCGGTGAAACGCTATGATTTACTGAATAGTTATCGTTCAAGCGGTGCAATCACGAAGCTGTTTCGAAAGTTGGTTACCACGCCAATGGAAATTTTGCCGGTGCGACCAGACGGATTGCCGGTGACTTTTCGTTCTTTTGCGGTGGTCGAGGAATTTGTTCAACTAGTGAAAGAAATGTCTACTAAGCAACAACTGACTATATTGACTAAAACGCAACAGCAGGCTGTTCAATTAACAGAAACCTTGCGTAAGGCTGGCGATCAAAGCCAGGTGCTGTCTATCAGCTTGGCAAAGGGCTTAGAATTTGATCATGTGATTTTGTATGATGTTTCAGCGAAAAATTATTTTTCAGAACAGGATCAAAAACGTCTGTACACCGCCATTTCCCGTGGCATGCAACAAGTAGTCGTGACTTATCAAGATGAACTGACACCATTGATCCATTAAAAAAACGTTCCTGATTTCTGCGGATAATGCAGAGAATCAGGAACGTTTTTAATCTAAGCTCATTGAATTATCTGTTCAGCAATCAGATAATCCCCGTCATAGGGGACATCTTCTCCATTGATTTTTTGGTATTGATCTTGTCCTTTGCCGGCAAGAATAATGGAATCCTTTGGCTCTGCCAAGGCGATGGCTTGGGCAATGGCTTGCGGACGATCCATTTCAAAATAAATTACCAACTCTGGATTAGTCACCGCTTGATTGATTTCTTCTGCGATGGCTTGTGGGTCTTCAAAGGCAGGATCGTCTGCAGTCAAAATGGCGATGTCGGCTTGTTGGGATAAAATTTTCCCGAAATCTTGTCGCCGGGAAATAGCTTTTCCACCAGGACTGCCAAGAACAACGATGACTCGACCGTCAGGATGCTGCGTTTTCGCAAAATGCAGCAACGTTTTTAAACTAAGATAATTATGGGCGTAATCGACGTAGATGGTTGCGCCATTCTTTGCTTGTAATTGTTCCATACGTCCGGGAACTCGCGCTTGTGCCAGACCGAGCTGTCCGTCTTTTGCGGAGGCGCCTGCCAGTGCGGCTGCCAACAACGCACTGGCGGCATTTTCTTGATTGAATCCACCAGCCAGTAATAGCGAATAGTGACCGTTCAAGGCAAACGGATCTTGGTCAGATTGTAATGAAAAAGCCAATCCTTCTTCGGAAACCACCAGATAATCGGCATCTTTTCGTCCGTAGGTGGTCAATGGAATTTTGTTCAGCTCACAGGTTTCTTTTAATAAATCAAAATAATCGCTGTCTCGATTGATAATCATGTGTTTGGCATGAAGCAGTAATTGTCGTTTGCAATAAAAATAGTCGTCAAAAGTCGGGTGCTCGATGGGGCTGATATGATCTGGAGAGATATTTAGAAAAATCCCAACATCGAAAAACAATCCAAACACGCGATGTGTTTTGTAAGCTTGTGAAGAGACCTCCATCACGAGATGAGTCATACCATTGGTGACTGCTTGTGCCATCATACGATACAAATCCAAAGATTCAGGAGTGGATAAATGAGATTTAAAATAAGTCGTTCCATCTAATGTAGTATTCATAGTGGAAAGCAGGGCTGTTTTTTTGTCGGTGGTGACATCTAAAGCCGCCTTGGTAAAATAAGCAGCAGTAGTTTTTCCTTTGGTTCCAGTAAAAGCAATCAACGTCAATTTGTCTTGAGGATAATCGTAAAAGGCCATCGCCAAAATCGCCATTGCTTTGCGGACATCTGTTACGATGATACCAAGCGCTGAAACAGCATAGGGTTCTTCTGCCACGTAGACTTCCAACCCATTTTCAATAGCGGAAATCAGGTAGTCCGCTTTAAAATTCAATCCTTTACAGAAAAAAAGTGTTTGGGAATCAACGGAACGGGAATCATAGGAAAGTGCAGAAAATTCCTTTTTGCTGTCAATTGTCAGATGCCAGCCCTCCGCTGAAACAAACTCTTTAAGCAGATTTTCTTTGAGTAACAAAGTGCGAATCGTTTCAAGGGAAAAGGTCATTGTGAAGCTCCTTTTTCAATTTTTAGTTTATTATAGCACAATTTTGAAAGTGGACTGAAAAAAATCAGGAGCCAGGAGAGCAGACTTTTCTTATTCCAAAAAAATAAACCGCCAATTTTTTTGGCGGTTTATTTTTGAAGAAGGATAAAAATTTAGTCGTTGACAGGAATCAGTTGAAACTTGGAAAAAGAAAATAATCCTTTATCGGTGATCTTCAATTCGGGAATCACCGATAGTGTCAAAAAGGAAAGGGTCAAGAAAGGATTGAAGGCACGGCTGGCACCTAGTTTTCGTGCCTGTTCCGTCAGTTGGATCAACTGCTGATTGACTGCCATGAAGGGTTCTTGAGACATCAACCCACCGATAGGCAACGGCAGACACGCCAATTCTTTATCTTGATGAACAACGACCATACCGCCGCCTTTTTTGATCAATTGATTAGCAGCAAAGCGCATTTCTTCGTCAGAAGTTCCCACTACCACGATGTTGTGGGAATCATGGGCCACCGTAGTAGCTAAGGCACCTGCCTTCAACTGAAAACCTTTCACGATGCCTAATCCGATATTTCCAGTGGCATGATGGCGTTCGATAACAGCGATTTTCAGCTGATCTTTTTTAATCGAAGGCTGGAACAAGCCCTTTACTGTTTGAACATCTTCTATTAAATCATTCGTCAACAAGCTGTTGGGGATGATCTCAATCACATGGGCTTTAGAAGCAGTCAGCGGTAAATCAAACGAGTGAGTATCTAACGGCTGTACACTGATTTTTGGTAATTCTTTTTCAAAAGCCAATGGAGCTGAAAAGCAGGATTCGTTTAAGTGACCAGATTGAACGACCGGGACCCCTTTGGCAAAGACGGTATGGATAGGTAAAGTTTTTAAATCATCTGTCAAAAAGAAGTCAGCTTGATACCCTGGAGCAATTGCTCCTAGAGTTGTTAAACCAAAACATTCGGCGGCATTTAATGAAGCCATTTGAATGGCTTGCAACGGTTCCATGCCTGCTTGGATCGCTTGCCGAACGATGTGATCGATGGACCCTTCTGCTACCAAATCATCAATCAATTTATCATCCGTCACAAATAAGCAACGGCGGGAATTTTCTGGTGTGATTGCCGGTAAAAGGGCGTCAAGATTTTTTGCGACGGTTCCTTCTCGAACCATCAGATACATGCCCAGTGCCAAGCGTTCTTTGGCTTCGGCGGCAGTGGTTGCCTCGTGGTCAGTTCGAATTCCTGCAGCGGGATACACATTCAGAGCTTCACCAGTGATGCCGGCAGCGTGGCCGTCGATTTTCTTTTTTTGTTGGTGCATGCGACTGATTTTATCTAAAATATCCGTTTCCGCAGTAGCAACGGCTTGGTAATTCATCACTTCCGCCAGTCCTAGAACATTAGGATCTTCAAGAAAAGGTGCCAAGGCTTTTCCATCTAAGACGGCGCCGCTGGTTTCAAATGGGGTTACCGGTACGCACGAAGGCAGCATGACAAAAATAGTCATGGGCGATTGCTTGCCATCTTCCAGCATAAACTGAAGTCCTTTGCTACCGGCAACATTTCCGATTTCATGGGGATCAGTTACCACCGTGGTCACACCATGAAGCAAGGAGATTTTGGCAAATTCTTGGGGAGATAAAAGCGAACTTTCAATATGTACGTGACCATCAATAAAGCCGGGAACCAAATACTGATTTTTACCGTCAATAGTGGTGAGTCCTTCATAATGACCGATTCCAACGATCTTTCCATCGCAAACTGCGACATCACCAACTGTGATTTCTTTGGTAAATACATTGACAATTTGAACCTGTTTGATGACCAGATCGGCAGGTTGTTTTTTACCAGCAGCTAAAATATGTTTTTTTAATAATGTTTCCACTTTTGCTCCTCCTTTATAGGTTTAGATGGGTAATACCTTGTTTTATTTTCAGCTCGCTTTAAAAAATAGAGAAAATCAAGGGCGTAAAATAAATTGTTACAAGTATACCATGAATTCGGATTTAGCCAATACTTTTGAGAAAATTCTCTAGAATTTTCATGAAAAACGAAAAAAAGACGGACGTTTTGAAAGTAGAAAAGATTTTTTTTCTAATTCACAGCTGAAAAAAGGAATTCCAATGAATTTCGTTAAATTTACCAAAAGTAATTGCTACATTGATAGTTTCCCTTTAAAATAGAGAATATGCCTTGATACATAGAAAGTTGGAGATTGTGGACAAATGGAAAACAAAACACGACCAGCAGAATTAACAAATGAAGAACGGATGGCCCGTGGTTCTGCATGGATGACCATCGGCAACATCGGCTCGCGTTTATTGGGAGCGATTTATATTTTACCTTGGTATGCTTGGATGGGAGAAAATGCCAAAGCTGCCAACGCCCTGTTTAATATGGGCTACAATATCTACGCTTTGTTTTTAATGATCTCGACGGCCGGCATCCCGGCTGCGATTGCTAAACAGACCGCACATTATAATTCATTGAATGAGTACAGTACCAGCCGTAAATTATTTATTCGTGCGTTACAGGTGATGGGAATTTTCGGCATTATTTCTGCCGGTATCATGTATTTGCTGGCTCCTTTTTTAGCGGAGGCATCTGGTGGTGGCGCAGAGTTGGTGCCAACGATGCGTTCCTTGAGTGTCGCAATTTTGGTCTTTCCTTGTATGAGTGTCATTCGAGGGTATTTCCAAGGTTTTAAAGACATGCGGCCCTTTGCGATTTCACAAATCGTCGAACAAATTGCCCGTGTGGCGTATATGTTGTTGGCGACTTTCATCATCATGAAAACATTGAATGGGGAATATACTGAAGCGGTGACGCAATCAACTTTTGCTGCGTTTATCGGGGTACTGGCAAGTTTTGCCGTATTGGGTTATTTTCTCAAAAAAGAAAAAGTTCGTATGGATACGTTGGTGGAGTATAGCGGACAGGAAGCAACGATTCATACAAAAGAATTGCTGATCGAAACTGTAAAAGAAGCCATTCCATTTATTATCATTGGTTCCGGAATCACATTGTTTAAATTAGTCGATCAATTTACTTTTATTCGCAGCATGCAACGATTTACCGAATATTCCAGTGACCAGTTGAAGGATCTTTTTTCAATTTTTAGTGCCAATCCAGATAAACTGACGATGGTGGTAATCGGTTTGGCAACGTCAATTTCTTCTACTGGGTTGCCCTTGATCACCGAAGCACGAACCGTGGGAGATCACCGGGGCCTGGCAAAACTAATCAGCAACAATCTGCAACTGTTCTCTTTCGTGATGTTGCCGGCTAGTTTTGGGATGATGCTGTTGGCCTATCCTTTAAATACGTTGTTTTATGAACCAGATGCTCTGGGCGCTAAAGTGTTGATTCAAGCCTGTATCGCTGGTTTATTCTTGGGCTTGTTCATGATGACTGCCAGCATGTTGCAGGGAATGTACGAAAATGGCGCAGCTATCAAATATTTTGCCTTGGGTTTAGTGGTTAAACTAATTTTGCAATACCCAATGATTCGTTTATTTGAAGTATACGGACCGATGATCGCGACCATGTTTGGTTTTGGTTTGACCTGTTACTTGAATATGCGGAAAATGCACAAGATTTCCCGCTTTAATTTTACACTGACCTTTCGGCGAACCGTTCTCATTTTTCTGATGACACTGATAATGTTGGTTTTGGCTGTTATCACTCGACAAATCAGTGATTTATTCTTAAATACTGAGAGCAAATTTCAATCCTTTATCATGGTCTTGCTGGTGGCTGGTGTCGGCGGCGGCAGTTACGTATATATGGCGCTGAAAATTCGTTTGGCAGATAAATTGCTGGGAGCAACAGCGAAGAAAATGCGAGGGAAATTGCACATAAAATAGCACAATGGCGGTATTGACTTTGGTTGATGCCGCATTTTTAATGGAGGGAACGACCATGCGTTTGGATAAATTTTTAGCGGACATGCAGATTGGCAGCCGCAAAGAAGTCAAAAAATATATCAAAGGTCGATTGGTTCGGGTTAATGGACAAGTAGTCACCTCAGATAAAACTCAAGTGACTGAAGAAGATCAAATTTTGTTTGATGGACAACCGGTGATCTACCAGAAATATTTTTATTACTTACTCCATAAGCCTCAGGGAGTGGTTTCAGCTACGACAGATCGACGAGACCCGACTGTATTGTCTTTGTTGAAGGAGGATGCCCGGGAAGATTTGTTCCCGGTGGGACGTTTGGATAAGGACACGGAAGGCTTACTGTTGATTACTAATGATGGCGAGCTTGCCCATCGGCTGCTTTCGCCAAAAAAACATGTAGAAAAAGAATATTTCGCAAAAATCGACGGCATCATGACAAAAGAGGATGTGGCTGCTTTTGCGCAGGGAGTAACCATCGATGGTGGAGAAGAAACGATGCCGGCAGAGTTAACGCTTTTAACGCGGGATGAAACCACGCAAACCTCCGAGATTCGCTTGATTCTACATGAAGGAAAATTCCATCAAGTTAAACGGATGGTCAAAGCGGTTGGAAAGAAAGTGACCTATTTGAAACGTCTTCGAATGGGTAGTCTGGTCTTGGAGGATAGTTTGAAACTAGGGACATATCGACCATTGACGGCAGATGAAATTGCTCAGCTACAAGTAACCAATGAAGAAAAAAGCTTAAGAAATAATCAAACAACTTAAAAAATAGTTTGTTCTTTTGTAATATATCCTAGATTTTGAAACTTTTTCGTAATAAAAAATGGTTTTGTTGCAATCTGATGAAGGGAGCGACAAGAAAACGTAACGGCATTGTTACCCATTTCATAAAAATCCATGCTAAATTATGCAAGGTAAAAAAAATATGAAAAGGGGTCTTTTATTGAAAATCAGAAAGACAATCGCTTTAGCCGCATTAGTAATGAGCATGGGAATTTCTTCCACCGCTTTTGCTTCAGAAACCACTGATCAACTCGCAGCAACCCAAAAAACATTGACTGCTAGTCAAAAAACAGTTGCTGCTTTACAACAACAATTAAAAGAATTAGCTTCAGAAAAAACAGAGATTGCTGCAGAAAAAGCAACGGCAGAAACCACGGCAGAAAAAACTGCTGCAGAATTGAATGACCTGCAGGCAGAACTTCAAGAAGTCACGACGGCTGAAAAAGAAAAACAAGCGCTTATGGAATCTATGGTGTACCATCCCGCTGTCCAATCGTCGACCGTCAACTATTCCTCACGAGTGATGGATGTCTACCGTGAATTGAATGAACTGACTGAAAAGAAAAAAACGGTCACTGCAGAACAATCCGATGTACATATTTCCTTCGCTACACTACAAGGAAAAATCGCCGCTTTCACTGATCAAACCACAGAGTTGGAGAATCAAGAGGCAGAAATAAACGCCCAGATTCAAACAACCAACGAAACGATCAAGAAACAGCAAACGGCGGTAACGAAATTGCAAAAAGCTCAAAAAGCAGAAGAAGAAAAAGCTAAGACTGCTGCTACCGGCTTTGCTTCGCCGTTAGCAACGAAACTATCTGTCAGCAGTGGTTTTGGCGGTAGAGAAGATCCTACAGGCGCTTCCGGCACTCAACATGATGGAATCGACTTTACCGGCTCTTACGGTCAAAATGTGATGGCAGCACGAGATGGTGTGGTGGAAATGGCAGGCACTGATCCTAGCGCCGGCAATTATGTGATCATCAAACATGATAACGGCTACTATTCTTATTACATGCATTTAAGTAAAATCAATGCGACAGTTGGTCAAAGTATCAAAGTTGGGCAATCCGTAGGTCAAATGGGCTCTACCGGAAATTCAACCGGTGTTCATTTGCATTTTGGTTTAAGCACATCTGTCTGGAGCGGTTTTGTTGATCCTTCTTCCTTTTTAGGACTTTGATGGAATACAGAAGAAACTAGTCAAAAAGCGTTGTTTAGGAATTTTCCTGAACAACGCTTTTTTTTCGAAATCTTCCTTCACCACAATCCCGGTTCAGCGGTGATCTGCAAGTGTTCCTTAGTAAAAGGATGAGTCAAAAACAGCTCATACGCATGCAGCTGCAGCCGCTCATCAGCTTTTCCATAGAGAGGATCACCGAGAATCGGATGACCGATACTTTTTAAATGGATGCGGATTTGATGAGTGCGCCCAGTTTCTAGCACACAAAAAATTCGACTTTGTTTTGCTGTTGCCTGCTGGCTTGAAACATGGGTGATAGCTGTTTGACCATTACGTTCGTCGATGACTCGCTTGCGGCGATCATGACGGTCCCGCCCGATTTTTTTGGTAATCGTCAAATCATGGTCGATTTTTCCTGAAACAACGGCTTGATAGCGGCGGTAGATTTTTTTTTGCTCCAACAGCCGACCGAGAATTGGCAAAACTAGCGGATTTTTTGCAAAAAGAATGGCACCGCTGGTCTCTTTGTCTAAACGATGAACCACATAAGGTCGCTGTTCTTTATCAGCCAAATAGGCAGCCAAATCATTGAGCAATGTTCCGGTTTCTTGCGGCTGATTCGGATGGGTCTTGAGACCGGCCCCTTTGTTGACGACAATCAGATGTTCGTCTTCGTACAAAACATGGATTGCTTTTTTGTCCCCTAATACAACCTCTTGGTAGCTGTAGTCTTCTTCAGCCAATTCTACGGTTATCCGATCTCCTGCTTGTAACATCTGTTGAAAAGTTGCAATGTTTCCATTAACCCAAACGGTTTTACGTACTCGTAAGAAATGGCGGACCTTGCGGGGAACCAGCCATTCGGTTTCCAGTAGTTGGCGCAAAGTTTGTTCTTCCTGATTTTTTGGTAAAATTATCTCGTATCTCATGTCTATCTCCTTGTTGTTTTCCAGATTAGTATAGCATTTTTTAAAGATATTTAAGAAAAAAAAAACTTTTTCCCGAGAATTAAATGATATGATTACTAGCATATGGGTGAAAATCGGCAGACTCCGACTTAGGTCGCATTTCAGGAAGAAGTCGCTGTGATACACTCAAGACAAACGAAACAAGGAGTCTAACTTAATGGATTTTCAGAAAATACTAGCAAAATTCAAAGCAGGGCTGGCAGCGTTCTGGCGCTGGCTCAAACCTTATCTGGTTCAGTTCCATCATTGGCGCAAGCGCATATGGAAAAAATACCATGTCAATAAAGTTATTATTTTGTTGGGACTTGTCGTGGTTTTGGTCACAAGTGTGTATTTGTTTTATTTAGCCAAGCAGGTCAACGTGGATCGTTTAGAATCAGATTTGAAGGAATCCACGATTGTGTATGACAAAGACGGCGATGAAGCTGGAAAGCTCTATGCACAAAAAGGAACCTACATTGATTTGGAGCAGATTTCACCTTTTATTCAGGATGCCGTTATCTCTACCGAGGACCGTAATTTTTATCAACATCATGGCTTTGACATCAAGGGAATTGCTCGGGCAGCAGTACGGACGGTTATCAACCGCAATACGTCAGGTGGTGGGGGAAGTACCATCACGCAGCAGTTGGCAAAAAATGCTTATCTGACTTTGGATCAAACCTTCAGCCGAAAAGCCAAAGAATTGTTTTTAGCCATTGAAATTGAAAAAAAATACAGTAAAGAAGATATTTTGGCGATGTACTTAAACAACTCTTATTTCGGTAATGGGGTTTGGGGTGTGCAGGATGCCGCAAGAAAATATTTCGGAGTAAATGCCAATGAAGTTACTTTGGGAGAAGCAGCAACCCTTGTAGGTATGCTAAAGGGTCCTTCCATCTACAATCCTATTGAATATCCGGAAAATGCCAACAAACGGCGGGATACAGTGCTGGCAGTCATGAAGGAAAATGAAAAAATTACGGCAGCCCAAGAACAAGAGGCTTCCGCAGTGGATATTGCAGAATTTGTCAATGATACCTATTCACAATCAGAATCCGGCTACAAGTATCCTTATTATTTCGATGCGATTATTGATGAAGCAGTGGAAAAATATGATATTAATGAAACAGATATTATGAATAAAGGCTATAAAATCTACACAGCGCTGGATCAAAATTATCAAGCGCAAATGGAAGCAACTTACAAGGATGATTCTGTTTTTCCAGCAAATGCAGCAGATGGGGCGATGGTTCAATCTGGTTCGGTAGCCTTAGATCCTAACTCTGGCGGTGTTCGGGCACTAGTAGGACGCCGAGGAGAACATGTTTTTCGGGGCTTTAATTTTGCAACACAAATGAAACGTTCGCCAGGTTCGACAATCAAACCCTTGAGCGTATTTGCACCGGCTTTAGAAGCGGGCTACAAACCCGACAGCATTTTAAAAGATGAAGCGTTGTCTTTTTATGATGTGAACAATTATGATGGTACGTATTCTGGTGAAGTTCCAATGTACCAAGCCGTTGCTTGGAGCTTGAATGCACCGGCGGTTTGGCTACTGCACGAAATCGGAATGGAAAAAGGCTACAACAAGGCAGCGGAATTTGGCTTGACTCTTTCTGAAAAAGATAAATACTGGGGCGGAGTGGCTTTGGGTGGATTGGAAAAAGGAGAATCTCCGCTAACAATGGCTAGTGCATACGGTGCATTTGCCAATGACGGGAAACGGTACGATCCGCATCTGATCACGAAAATTGTGGATTCCCAAGGTACAGTGATTGTAGATAATAGCGATCCGAAAGCCGAACAAGTTGTTTCAAAAGAAACTGCAAAAGAAATGACCAGTATGTTGTTGGGGACTTTTTCAAACGGGACCGCAATGCAGGCACAGCCTTATGGATATACTGTGGCGGGAAAAACAGGAACCACAGAAACCAATTTTGATTCCTCCAAGGCAAACGATCAATGGATTGTCGGATACACGCCGGATGTAGTCATTTCCACTTGGTTAGGGTATGAAAAAACCAGTAAAGATCATTATTTAAGTGGAACTAGTGGAGATGTTGTAGGACAGGTTTTTCGTTCCATGGCACAAAATATTTTACCTTACACAGCAGAAAGCAGCTTTACGGTCGCCGATGCTTATCAAACCGGCGGCAAAGTTGTAGCGGCTGACGAAGTGGATTCTGACGAAGAAAGTGATTGGGATAAATCAGTGGATGATTTCACTGAAAAAGCCAAAAATGGTCTGGTAGAATTTGGTGGCCGGGTCAAAGAAGGAGCCAAAGATCTTTTCAAGGGAATCTGGGGAAAAATTTCTGGTAACTAGACGCTTTATGTTACAATAGAGAAAATAAGATAAAGCGAGGGACAAGCATGGCAAATATTTATGATACAGCAAACCAATTAGAAAAAGAAATTCGTGAATCTGAACATTTTGGCGAACTAAGAGCTTCTTTTGACCGTTTGAAAGAAAATGAAGAAGCCTTTGCACTATTTAAAGAATTTCAAACCCTGCAACAAGAATTACAAACGAAAATGATGGCAGGAGAAGAAGTGTCAGAAGAAGACGCCCAAAGAGCGCAAGCAATGGCAGAACGTGTACAAAAAGAAGAATTGATCAATCAATTGATGCAAAAAGAACAAGCCTTCAGTACCGTAGTCAATGATTTGAATCGGATTATCATGGGTCCTGTTCGGGAATTATACGGCAACTAAGCAATTTAGAAGAAAAATATCCGAGGTGCATTTCCTATTTTGGGAATGTACCTTTTCTTTTTTTGAAATGCGAACAAGTTTTCGTATTTTGCTGACGAATAGCCGTAAAAATGGTATGATATTGAAAAAGAAATACGGGAGGAAACGTGCGTGGTACGCTTTATTCATGCGGCAGATTTACATATGGACCGAGCATTTGAAGGCTTGGCAAATCTTTCAAAACAGGCGGTCAAAGCTTTTACAAAACTTAATCAGCAAGTGCTGACGAATTTAGTGTCGGCAGCGTTAGCCAATGAAGTGGATTTTCTGCTGCTGGCAGGGGATACCTTCCATCAGAATAAGCCTTCACTTAAAACCCAGCATTTCTTTTTTGAGGAGATGCAGCGTTTGGCAGAAGCGCAAATTCCGGTGTACATGATTTTTGGCAACCACGATTATTATGATCCGCAAAGGTATTGGTTTGAGTTTCCCAAAAATGTCACGTTATTCACTAGCGAAACAGTCACCACCTTCAAAGGAAAAACGAAAGCCGGAGAAACATACGCCATCAGCGGTTTTAGCTATACTCAACCGTGGATCAAAGCGGAAAAAGCTACCGAGTTTCCCAATCGTAGTAAGGTAGATGTTCATATCGGTCTGTATCACGGGGACAGCCAAGGGGAACGTTATGCCCCGTTTCTGTTAAGCCAAATGAAGGCGAAAAATTATGATTACTGGGCATTGGGTCACATCCATGTTCCCACTGTATTGAATGAACAACCACCGATTGTATATCCGGGAACCACACAGGGGCATACAAAAAAGGAAACGACAACCGGTAGTCAATTGGTAGAGATTACCGCAGGCAAAAGCCGTCGACAAATGGTGCAAGTCGCTGAAATAAGCTGGCAGCAAGTGGCTATTCCGATTGAGACGAATCATCCGCAAGCGGTGTTGCAACAGCTTATTGCGCAGTTGCAACCCATTGATTATCAAGCCCTTCTTTCCCTCAAACTGACGACTAAGTCAGCCAAAGGGAATTTTCTAACAGAAAATCAGCTTCTCGAACTGATGGATTACATGAATGAGCTTTTTGCCAGACGCAACCAGTTGACTTGGGTCTATGAGATTCAGCAGCAGGAAGAAAAAAATCGACTGACGTTGCCGGCAAGTACGGAGCTGGTAACTGCTTTACTTACGAATTACCAAGAAACAACCACCTTTGAAATGATTCACGAAGAATTATTGACCCATCAACTGGCGGCAACGGTATTGAATCCTGCTCAGTATCAGGAAGAGATTTTGACTGCTGTTGCAAAAGAACTGAAAGACGATTTTTATTGGGAGGAAAGTAAATGAAACTGTTGCGGGCAGAAATCACCGGCTTTGGCAAATACCGGCAGGCAACGTTTGATTTTGTTTCCGGTAATCAATTATTTTTTGGGGCCAATGAAGCGGGAAAATCTACTTTATATCAATTTATTCAAGCTATGCTTTTCGGTTTTCCAACAAAACGCGGCAATAAGAAAGATTATACTCCAAAAGACGGTGCAAGTTTTGGTGGGAAATTATGGCTCTCCTTTCCTGAAGGTAAGGTCTGTGTCGAACGCTATAAGCAGATCAATCGTGGACGAGCGAAGGTGACACTGGGAGAACAGACCGGAGATGACCGTCTATTAGCTTCCTTGATTGCTCCTTTGAATCAGCAATTATTCCAAGAAGTATTTACCTTTCAACAGGAGCAGTTGTCTCAACTGGAAAAACTTCAAGAAAGAGAACTGCATGATGCCTTGATTTCTTTAGGCATTTCCGGAAGCAAACAGCTTTTAGAAAAACGGCAGGAATACCTGAATGATGCCCAAAAATTATTTAAACACAAAGGGCAAAAACTACCGTTGAATCAAAAATTAGCGGAATGGCAGGAATTGCGGCAAAAGATTCACGAAAAAGAGCAACAGGAATCAGACGTACAAAATTATTACGGCGCATTAGCAACTGCGGCTAAACAGCAAACAGCTCTTGAAGAAAAAATCGAGAAGACCGAAGAACAATTAACTGCATTAAAGCAGCAGCAATTGTATTGGTCTCAGTATGAAGAGTTGCAACGTTTGAAAAAGAAATTGCGTCCCGGAGCTCCGGTTGACGAAAAAGCATTGGCAACTTTTTACCAAACCTATCAGCAATTAAATCAGCAAATAATCGAGACACAAGCGGCCCTAGACAAGGCACTTTCACAAACGCAAAATTCTGACCGGTACACCTTTTATCTCACCAATGAAGGAAAGATCACGGCTCTGCTTCAAGAAAAAGTCGCGGCCGCACGTCTGACAGATGAGTTTCAACAAAAACTGCAACAGCAAAGCCAAGCCATTGAGCGATTGGATGAATGGGAGCGGACATATCCGTGGGACCCAAGTCATTTGCCGGTACCATTGACTGCGTCTTTTTTTGAAAAGGTAAAAGAAAGCGAACAGCTGGAGCGGCAAATTCAAGAGCTGATACTGAAAAAAGAATGGTTGGCAGAAGAAAAACCAACTGTTCAAACCAAACCTGCTGTGGCGCAGTCTGTTTGGGGGTGGGGTTGCGCAGCGGCCGCAGGATTACTTTTTATCAGCAGCTTTTTTATCGGCAATCAACTCCTTTTGATTCTGCTAGCTGTTTTGTTCGCTGGATTGGGCTTGTTCTTTTTCAGAAAGCAACCCTCTGCGGATGAGCAAACAGTCAAAAAGGAGAAGTCAGAGCAGCTTTTTTTGATTCAAGAAAAAATCACAGCACTTAAAACGCAACAGGGGACACTTCTTCAAGCAATCGAAGAAAGTGTACCCAACTATCGTCAGTGGTCAGAGGAGCAAAAGAGTGGCTTAGTTTGGTACCAACAAGACGTGACGGGGTATTTAGAAACCACTAAAGCCTTGGAAGAAATTGATCAACAACTGGCTTCCCTTGATCAAAATTATCAAGGAATGCTGGGGCGTTTTCACTTTCTTGAAGATTGGCTGCCCTTGGCAAAGGGAGATATTCTTCAGCGAATGGCACAGCTTCAACAATTTGCTGATGAGATGAATGAACTGAAGTTACAGCAGACGCATCAATCCAGCGTTTTATTGACTCGACAGCTAGAGGAGAAGAAGGAACAGCAAAGTCAGTTGATTGCTAAAAATCAGCCCTTGCTTACTCAGGCAGGAATCAATCAGCCCTCCGAGATTCCATGGTGGTTGGAACGCATGCGGGAACAGGCGAAAGCTTGGCAAAGAAAAAAAGAATTGGAAGAACTCTTGCGTAAAGTATATCCAGAAGAACTTTCGGCTGAAGAATTGGACGGGCGTTTCACTCAGCTAAGTCAGCAGCTAAACGAAGGGCGCCATCACTTGCGCAGTGCTTCTCAGGAAAGTCAGCGATTGCAACTGATTATTCAACAATTGCAAGTGGATGGGACGTTGGATGAATTGTATCAAGAAAGCAGTAAGTTGACTGCTGAAATCCAATCCTTGGCTCTTTCATGGGGGATTAAAAAACAAGTTGCAGCTTTTTTGAGTGATTTAACAACAGAGCTTTCAGAGCAGCAGCTACCCCAGTTATTAGCAAAAGCCAGTCATTATTTTTCTCTATTGACCAATGATCAGTACCAACAAATAACCATCTCATCTGGAAACTTGGCAGTGAAAAATACTACTAGCGGGCAACATTTGTCTATCTATGAATTATCGACAGGAACCAAGGATCAAGTAATCATGGCGGTTCGTTTCGGCTATTTAGCACTGCAACAAAATCATCCCCTTTGTCCGGTAATGATCGATGATGGCTGGCTGCACTATGACAGTCAACGAAAACGACAATTTGCACAGCTTTTAAAGGAATTTTCAAAAAAATATCAAGTGATTTGTTTGTCTTCTGATGCAGAAATGGTAAGCTTGTATCAGGAATACCAGCAACCAGTGATGGAAATGAGGGAAAGAAAATGAAGAAAATTAAAGAATTAACAGTCGATGAAGAATTTCAGGCCTTTGTTTTGATCAAAAATGCCGACGTTCGTCTCGCAAAAAATGGGAAAAAATTTATTGCCTTTACCTTTCAGGATACTTCTGGGACGATTGATGGCAAATTTTGGGATGCATCTGAAGAGGAAATCACTCGTTTTGAACCGGGGAAAGTTGTCGCTCTCCAAGGCAAACGAGAATTATATAATGGCAATCCACAGGTGAAAATCATGCATCTGCGTTTGGCAAAACCAGAAGAACCCAATGAGCCTTCACAATTCATGGAGCGGGCGCCATTAAAAAAAGAAGCAATGGAAGAAGAAATCAATCAAACCCTGTTTGAGATCACCAATCCCCATTGGAACCGAATCGTGCGCTTTTTATTGAACAAATATCAAAAAGAATTTTTTGAATTTCCAGCGGCAAAACGCAATCACCATGCCTTTGCCAGCGGTTTGGCTTATCATACGGTTTCGATGCTGCGACTAGGTAAAGCAATTGTGAAAGAATACCCGGAATTGAATGCATCGTTATTGTATGCCGGAATTATTTTGCATGATTTAGGAAAGGTCATCGAACTATCGGGGCCGATGTCCACAGAATATACGTTGGTGGGAAACCTTGTGGGACATTTAGTTTTGGTGGATGAAGAAATCACTAAGGCATGCATCGCGTTGAAATTTGATGAACAGGAAGAAGACATCGTGATTTTACGTCACATGGTATTGGCACACCACGGCTTGTTAGAATATGGTTCTCCCGTTCGTCCACGGATTATGGAAGCGGAGATTCTTCATCAAATCGACTTGTTGGATGCATCGATGCAGATGATGCTGACGTCTGTTCGGCAAACGACACCCGGAGAATATACCGATCGAATCTTTGGAATGGATAACCGCAGTTTTTATGTACCAAAGGATATTTAAGAAATAAGAAAATCAACTGGGGGCTCTTAGGAGTCCAGCAGTTGATTTTTTTTGTGCCAAATGAAAAAGTACAACCCGATCAGCAGGAAGAAAACACTCAAAGCAATCAGTCCTACTCGCCGTTGTTGATGCAAATCAATTTCACGAAAGACAAAAGTTCCGTGGATTTTTCTGACGGAATAGGTTTTGTTGACTTTTGTCGTCGTTGTACCAGTTATATTTAGCGTCAGCTGATACGTTCCATCGGTCAACTCAGGATTTTCAACAGCGATTTGAAACGGGCCAAAAGGAGCACCAGAAATCGCTTGTGTGTGGGAGATTTTTTGATTTGTTCCGATTTTTTTTAAAGATACCTGCAATTGATTCTGACTTGCAAGAGATTGACTGGCATTTTTCAAGGAAAGCAATAATTGATTACTTTCTTGCTGTACCTTGGTCAACTGCCAGCTGGGTTCTGGTGCTTTGCCCACCGTAACCTTTAAGCCTAAAATATATGCAAATTTATTGCTGATTCCGGCAGAAGAATCTGAGGAAGATTGCTCCTTGATTTGAAAGGCAGCAAGATAGGTTCCATTTGTGGCATTTTTGGGAATCGTTAAAGTGAAAACTGCAAAATTGGTTTCTTTCGCTGCAAGGTCAATGGATTGTTTTGAACTCACCCATGAAGACAAAGCAGATTTACTGTCAGACAAGGTTTTTTGATAGATAATTGCACCTTGATTATCGGTTTCGCCGTCTACTGGGGTCAGCAGGATTTTTTTTGCTTGTGAAGATTGATTTTTCAGCTTTATTGTCAGTTCCTGAGTAGAACCTTGATCTACGGCGAGGTCAAAATAGGACGCTGTACTCACTTGATTTTCTGGCAAAACTGCCGAGACACCAAAATCAGCACCTTCCGCAAAAGCTGTCTGGGGAAAAAGAAACAATAAAAATAAAAATGGGACAATTCTTTTTATAATGACAAGCACTTCCTTTCCCGTGTCACTTAGTTATTATACGGAGGAATGACCAGAAAATCTAGGAATGAATGCGGTCTTTCTTTTATTCGGTGGGATTAATGTAAAAAAATAATCTATTTCTCGTTATTTTATAATCAACTTTAATTAAAAGAGAAAAGGGACAGCAAAAAAACTTTTATGAAAGCTCTTAAGAAAAAATTAACCTATAAAAAATCATTTAGTTATTTTAATCAAATAATCTAAAAAAATTTTTGAAAATTGAATGTGCATTGACACGTCACCAAAAAAAATAAATTTCCTTCATTTTTGATAAAATATGCGTTGATATTTAATATGAAAGCGGCTATAATCACCTACGAAAAGGGATAAGGAGGGATTCGAATCAGAAAAGATCGAAAACTTTTTTTACTGTTATCTCTCTTATTCTTTGTTCTTGTTTTACAACCGAAACTAGTTTGGGCAGATGTGCCAAATTTAACTGTTACACCATTGACTTTGGATCAGCAGAATATCAGCGGAAAAATTCAACTTCGTGCAAACAGTAAAAAGCACAAGTTGAGTTTTTCTGTCACCAACTTTTCAACACAGCCAATGCAGGTGCAGATTAGCGGTGCATCGGCTGCTACGAATGAGGAAGGTAAACTGTTTTACCAAATGGGCGGTCATACAGCCTTTGGGACAGCACCTTTTTTGACAGAGGAACTCATTCCTACGCACTCTCTAAATTTGCCGGCAAGTGGAAGCCAAACAATTGATCTGGATTTGACAATGCCTACAACCGATTTTTCTGGACAGGTAATGGGCGCCGTCGCCATTTCTGTGAAGGAGGAGACAACTTTTGTTCCGCTGATTTTTCAAGGAAGCGTGATGACGGAAAAACAGCCCATCGAATTGTCAGGTGTGACGGGCAGCGTTGTGTCGGATATGCCGGCAATCAGCGTTGAAATCGGCAATCCCAACACTGCTTTGTTGAGTCCTGTTTCAATGGATTTGACGCTGATTCATAAGCAATTTTTCGGTTTGAGAAAAACAACGTATCTTTTGCGGCAACAAGCAATCAGTTTTGCACCGAATCAAGTAATGACGCCAATAATCAGTTTGCAGGGAAAACCGCTTTTAGCGGGAAGCTATCGTGTGACTGGAACAATGACAGTTGATGGTAAGGTTCAAACGATTGACCAAAGCCTAACACTCGACAAAAAAACTGCTGAAAAAATCAATCAGCAAGCTGGTAATGTCCAGCGGGATTATGTTGGTTGGCTATTATTCGCAGTCGCCGTGCTGCTTTTGTTGATTGGACTCGTTCTTTACTCGCTCAAGAAACAAACAACCAAAAATAAAAAAAGAACTTTAGGGGGAAATTAAAATGAAAAAAATTTTTGCAGCAATTACCGTATCAGGATTAGCTTTGTTGACATTCGCTAGTGGGGGAACAGCATTGGCGGCAACAGGAAATGGTGCTGGAACATCGGAAAACAATATCTCAGCAGGAACTGATGGGGAAGGGTATGTGTCTGACGATACTTCTTCTGCAAAAGCTAACTCAACTGCTGAATTTACGGTTGAAGATGGTTTTCTTACTTTAGATGCTGTTCCAGATTTGAATTTTGAGAAAACGGAACGTGAAGTTTTGAAAACAGATAAGGTTTTGCATCTAGATACTGAAAATCCTTTTGTTGTTTCTGAAGCAAACACTTATGATGGGACAACTAGCTCAGAAAAGGGTAAAATTGTTGTGAGCGATTATCGAACAACGCATGATGAATGGACATTAACTGCTAAACTAGGAGAATTCACTGGTTCAAAAGATTCTTCTATCACATCTGCAACTTTAAACTTAGTTTTGCCAACTACTAGTGCTTCAATTGCTGCTGGTGGAGATTATACTACAGTGACTGCTGACAACGTTGAAAGCGATGGTGCTAAAGAATACTCAGTAGCTTCTGGAGAAAATGGAACAAGTTTAACTTTAGGGACGGGGTCAAAATTAGAAAAAGGCACATACCATGCTGAACTAAACTGGCAATTAGTTAACTCAATCGCTACTCCTGATGGTGCTGGCATCGAATAATAAAATCTAATCAAAAAATCGCACCACGAATTTAATAGGACAGGGCTATCCCTGACAACAAATGAAATGGAGGTTCCTGATGCATAAACGACTGAAATTCATCCTGTTGGGGATGGCTCTTCTTATTTTCTCCTTTTTTCCTATGAAAGCATCCGCTGCCACTGGGGCGGGCTTTACGATAGAAGGTGTTTTCCCAGAAAATCAACAAGCAGATTCGACATTTTTTGATTTACTGGTGAAACCAGACACCCAACAAGACGTAACAATGAATATTATTTCTGAAAGTGACAAAGATATTAAAGTAAAAATCTCGCCAAATCCGTCTTTCACCAATCAATTAGGGGTGATCGATTACAGTCAGGCAGATTTTCCTAAAGATAGTTCAGCGAAATACACAATTCCTGAATTAATCAGCAAACCTCAGACAATCACCTTAAAGGCGGGGGAAACCAATCCGGTAACTTTCCAACTAAAGGTACCAAAAGAAAAATTTGAGGGGATGATTTTAGGTGCCTTTTTTGCCGAGCAGGAGGCTGACGAAGAGGAAGAAAAACAAACGGGCATTACCAATCGCTATCAGCTTTCTTTCGGTATTGCTTTGCGAGAGAGCTTAGATTATATAACTCCTGAATTAAAATTGAACCAAGTAAAACCTGCCGTTTATCAAAGCTTACCCGCTGTTTTTGCCAATTTGCAAAATATCAAAGGGCAGGCGTTCGGGAACATGAGCGTGGATGCGAAGATTTACAAGTCTGGCAGCAAAGAAGTCTTCATGGAAGCAAAAGCCGATAAGCAGGAAATGGCACCAAATTCCAATTATGATTTTCCTATCAGTTGGGGAAAAAATAATTTGGAAGCCGGTGACTATCATCTTTCGCTGGTGGCAAAATCAGGAAAGAAAACTTGGAAATTTGAAAAGGATTTTTCAATTGTTTCCTCGGATGCCAACGAAATCAATAAAGAAGCAAGTGCTTTGCCAGAGCCAAATTATTTATGGTTGTATATTTTGATTGCTGTGCTGCTGTTGATTTTACTATTATTGTTGGCCTTTTTATTGGGAAGAAGAAAACGGAAAGAGGAAGAAAAAGAGAATTCGCAAACTAATCAAGGTGATTGAGAATGAAAAAAAGCGGATTTTATTTTTTACTGGTTGCTCTTTTAGCATTGGGACAAGGTTTGTTTCTTGTACCGGACATTGCCAAAGCAACGTCAAAAACCTCAACAGCAGAATTTACTGTTGTTCCTACAAGAAACGGTGACGGGCTTTCTTTACCAGAAAGTCCGTCACAAACCTATGTAAGTACCCAGAAAACAAAAGCAAAAAAATTACCAAAAACGGCAGAAGCGAAAACTTTTTTAGCGGTAGTTATTGGTAGCGAATGTTTGCTTTTAGCAGGAATTATCTTATACTTTGAAAGAAACCGGAGACACGAATCAGCTACAAGGAAGGAAAGTGAATTTTTGTGAAAAATAAAAAAATTGTTGCCTTTATGGCACTCTTTCTGCTGATTTCATCGAGTGTCAATGGAATAGCCGCGTTTGGTGAAGAAACGACGACTGCGACAAGCACAACAGAAGCAACGAGTAGCACAAAAGAGGAGACTTCAGAGGAAACAACTGGTGAGACTTCTTCCACGGAACAAGTAATGCAGACAAGCACTTCTGAGTCGAAATCAGCCACGCCAACTGTTGAATCAACCACTGCTTCCCCAAAAGAACAAGATAGTACCCCACAAAAAAGCGCGCGGATACTTGCAGATACTCCGGCCGTCGTCAATGATCCAACCGATTTAACGCTTTTTCAGGAAAAATTATTGGAAAAATATCCTCTAGGAATTGCGACCGATTTTACCGTTTTTGCTGCTGGAGGGTTAACATTTGGAGCTTCTGGAAAAAACTATGATGGAACATTTGGTGGAAAAACAATCAACATGGAGACACAATGGGGCGGTACTTATTTTCAAGATGCTGTTCCTGATAATGATGATTATCCGATTACTTATGAAGACACGTTGAGTGAAAACAATGAAGAAAAAATAGTTAATAAAAAAGTAACCTTGCTGGGAGAAAGTGTATTGGCAAGCAATGCCGCCATTACAACAGGTGTTTTGGACGACAGCAATAATTTTCATGCCAGTGGTGACAAGCATCGTTATTATTATTTGATAGAAAACAAATTGGATGGGGTAAATCGTCTGTTTGATCAAGTCAACGCAACCGATACCGCAGAGCAAGCCACACCGGTAAAATTATCAAACATAGCTGATTTTAAAGATAATTTTGGTACGTTATCCGCCACAGAAAGTTACTTTGATCAAGCGAAATTACAGTTAGCTACAGTAAGTAATTATTATAGTAACTTGACAAGCAAAACAGCCCTTGTCAAAAATGAAGCAGTAACAGACGAGGCTAAGCTAGTCAAAAAAGATGGTGGCTGGACGGGGGCTAATTCATTAAGGTTGGATATTCCGTTAAGCAAAGATGGGTTAGATACTACAGGAACGGTGGTAGTTAATCTTGATTATAATGAGTACAAAAATTATTATCATCATCTTATTATCAATATTGAATTACCAGAAGGAGAGAATCCCCAAAATTATGTGACTGATTCTGGAGAAGATTCCAGTGTAGCCAATAAAAATTTACCCTTCGTTATATTTAACTGGGAAAATTGGAAAACCTTTGAATGGTCTGACAGCTACGGTGCAGAATTGACATTTACAATAAATGGCGAATCGGCTGATGCTGTGAGTGAAAATGATGGTCCTTTTTATCAAACTATGGGTAGTCACATTCTGCACAATTATCCTGATATTGCTAGTGGCACAGAAGCTTCTATTTCTGGTAGGTCAGGATCTTCCAATCCTTTTGCTGGCACGATTCTTGTTCCTTACGGTGATATTAGTTTTCCAAACTCGAATTCCGGTACAAGTTTCTGGGGAGGCTTGATTTCGGGTGGAGATATAAGACTTGATACGACGATTACAAAAGCAAAGGCTTTTGGGAGTTTTTTTGACTCTGAAAATCTGCCTGATACGACGGAACTTCTTAATGGGTTGAAATTTACGGAAAAAACAGTTTATGCAAATATTGGAGAGACACCCAAAGCAACTCTGAAAGTAACTGGTCCAGGGAAGGCTTATACCATTGATTTTAAACTTGAAAACTTAAGTGATGAGACGATGATAAAGGAGTGGTCACAAACTTTTGAATCTATTCTTGGTGGGGCATTACCTAAGAACGTTGGATTTCCAGAAAATCTTTCTTTAACAAAGGGAAAGTATCAACTTACTGCAACGATCAATAGTTGGATTGACAAAACGACTGGAAAAGAAATTACTTCTAGTCCACAGATAATCGCTGATTCTATGGAAATCGTGGTACAAGACAGTGGGTTTCTGACCTTGGATGCTGTCCCGAATTTAGTTTTTGGAGAAAAATATGAGGAAATCTCCAGTAAAGACAAAGTTAAAATATTGAATTCTGGTGAATTAACAAAGAAGGCTTTTGGTCAACGAACAGAACCAGATAGCTACTTAAAACTTTCTCTTACGGATTCAGTCATTTCGAATTATGAAAAGGAAGCCTATGATGGAAATTCCAAAGGGTTGATTCGAGTGACGGATACGCGTCCGGATGGAGATTATTCTTTGAAAGTATCTCTTGGCAGCTTTAAAAACATGGATGATAAAAAGATAATTACCACCGATGTACCGGTCGTTCTAGAGTTGACTATCATAAATAATGGTGGTGTTTCACCTTATACAAATACGATTAGAGTTTTAGGGAATAATTATCAGCTAGGTACGAATGAAGGATTCAATTTTTTTGGAGAAAACCTAACTGAGACCCCTCGGAAATTTGCAATCAAAAATCCAATAGAACTAAGCAACAAAGAAATTGAGGCAACGGTTACTGACAACTCCGCCCTCTACATCGGCGGCGGTTCTTCCCTAGAAGCCGGCACCTACCAAGCTACCTTAACCTGGACCTTATCCAATGCACCAAGCTAAAAGATAATTTTGGTAAGAAATAAGTAGGTCCCTCGAAAATTCAAAGTACAAAAAAGCTCCCATTGATTTGATAGAATTCAAATCAATGGGAGCTTTTAAATTGGCTTATTCAGAATCAGCAGTTGAACTTTCAGTTGTGGATTCTGCTGCTGAGCTATCTGCTGTAGAAGAGGCTGCGCTGCTTTCTTCTGTGCTTTCAGCAGTTGAGCTGCTTGTATCTGCTGCGTCAATGTAAGAAGACAAGATATCTTTGAAGGAATCATCTTTGATTTTCACATTTGCATCTTTCAAGGTTTGACCGATGATTTTTGAAGTAAAGGCAGAATCGCTTAGTTTTGTTTGTTCTGCGATTTCTTTGATTTCATCTTTATAAGGTTCCATGTCGTTGCCTTTGTCTTTGTTTTTCACCATTTTCACTACATAATAGCTGGTTTGGTAAGTAGTAGCATCTGTAGCAGTGATCACGTCAGAAACTTCGCCATCCTTTAATTCAAAAGCTGCTGTTTTGACTTCAGCTGGTGGTGTTGTTGATTGTGAATCGAATTTGATGGTGCCACCGTCTTCACTGGTTGCAGTGTCCGTAGAATTTTCTTTTGCCAATTTCGCAAAGTCGGCATCTTTTTCTTTCGCTTTTTCTAAAACGTCTTTGGCTTCATCTTCACTGGCTAAAGCGATGATTTGTGCTTCAACTTCTGGATGGAAAGATTCCCAAGCTGCTTTTTTGTCAGCATCTGTCAATTTGATATTCGCTTTTAAGCCAGCTTCCAACACAAGATTTTGACGCAAGTATTCTTTAAATGTCTTTGTGGTATAGCCTGCAGCTTCTAATTGTTGTTCGAAAGCGTCGCCCATACTGTCTTTTTGTTTGTTGTATTCTTTGTCAACCGCTTTATCACTTACTTTGTCGCCATATTTATCATCAAAGGCTTTGTAAATGATCATATTACGTACAAGGTTTTGGTTGGCAGATTCATTTTTCGCTTCCTCATAAAAATCTGCTACCGTGATTTTGCTGCCCTTCATTGAAGCAATTTCTTCGTTGCCTTTACTTGAACATGCGGCTAAAGCAAAAACGCTCATCGCGCCAACAGCAGCCAATAGTATTTTTTTCTTCATTCGTTTAGCACTCCTGTAATCTACTTAAATTTTTCACAAGTATAACTATAACACACTCTAATTTGAAGTGGTAGAATTCCAATGATGTTTCCGAGAAAATTCACACTTTCATCACTTTTTATCGCCTGATTCAGATGGTTCCGACAGGGTTTCTGTGAATTGGGTGACATGCCCATTCAGCTTGGCTACCTGCTGTTGAATCTGCTTGATTCGCGGTTCAGCTTGGAATTTGTATGCTTCGATATCTTTTTGCAGCGCATTTTGTAAAACCGGTAAAGTTTCCATTGCCGTTCGTTTGGTTTCAACTACAGCCCGTTGGAAATGTTGCAGGCTTTCGTTTAATTCAAGAGTGGAATCGGTGGCTTCTTCCAATTCTTTTGCCAGCTTTTTGCGGGTTTCATTCCCGCTGCGGGGAGCCAACAGTAAACCACCTACTGCGCCGACAGAAGAGCCGAATAAAAGCCCTTTAATAAAATTTTTCAGCATTTATTTCACCTGCTTTTTGATTTTTTCGGCAATAGCCGTCATTTCTTCCGGTGTGTATTGATCCATGTGATTGCCAAAATGCATCGAGAAATCATCTTCTTTGCTGTAACGGGGAATCAAATGAAAGTGGGAATGGAAAACCGACTGATAGGCCAGTTCCTTGTTGTTGTTGACAATGTTCATTCCTTTGATTTCCGGAAAGGCTTTTTCAATTGCTTTGGCGATTTTTGGAATACGGCTAAAAACCTCTGCTGCCAAGGGTTCATCATAGTCAAAAATATCTGTCACGTGTTTTTTTGGAACGACCAACGTATGGCCTTCCGTTACTTGGGAAAGGTCCAAAAAGGCATACACTTTGTCGTCTTCATATACTTTGTAGCTGGGAATTTCTTGATTGATTATTTTACAAAAAATACAGTCTGTCATAGGAAGTCATCCTTTCAAAATTTTTCCTTAGCCCTACTTTACCATAACTTTTAAGGATTGTAAGAAAACAAGCAGGAAAAACACAAAAATTCCCGGCTATTTTTGGTATAATGAGAACAGTAATAATCGGAGGAAAAAATGAATGACACTTGAAGTGAGAAATTTAACGGGAGGCTACAGTCAGCTGCCGGTTTTAAAAGATATCGATTTTACCATCAATGATGGGGAATTAGTGGGCTTGATTGGTTTGAATGGTGCTGGGAAAAGTACGACCATTAAAGAAATTATCGGCTTATTGCAACCGCAAAAAGGTACAATCACCTTAAATGGACTGATGTTAAAAAAAGAGCCGGAAGCTTATCGGAAACAAATTGGTTATATTCCGGAAACCCCTTCGTTATATGAAGAATTGACGTTGCGGGAACACATTGAAATTACGGCGATGGCTTATGATATTCCCCAAGAAGAAGCCTTTCGTCGGGCGGAAAGTTTGTTGAAGACGTTTCGTTTAGAAAATAAGTTGGATTGGTTTCCGGCTAATTTTTCTAAAGGAATGAAGCAAAAGGTGATGGTTTTATGTGCTTTTTTGATTGAACCTAGTCTGTATATCATTGATGAACCTTTTTTAGGTTTAGACCCGTTGGCAATCCATGCGTTATTGGAACTGATGGATCAAATGAAAAAAGCGGGGGCATCGATTTTGATGTCTACACATATTTTGGCGACCGCTGAAAAATATTGTGACCGGTTTGTTGTGCTGCACAATGGGAAAATTCGTGCGCAAGGAACGATTGAGGAATTGCGAAATGAATTTCAACTTTATGATGCATCACTGGACGAAATCTATATTGCATTGACCAAAGAGCAGGTGGCTGCCGATGTCTGATTTATTTCAAAAACGGCTGCAGTTGCACCAAAAACAAATGATGAAGTATCTGCGGTATGTCTTTAACGATCATTTTGTCTTAGTCTGTACCTTTTTATTGGGAGGATTAGGGTTATATTATTCTGATTTATTGAAAACTTTGCCAAAACAGTCAGAAGTTTTTGGCTTACTGGTCTTACTTGTCTGGCTGATTGTTTTGCATTTTGGTAAGTTTGTCAGTTTAACGAAAGCCGCTGATCTGGTGTTTTTATTGCCAAAGGAAAAACAGATGCGAGGATACCTGCAACAAGGTTTGCGCTATTCCTGCTTTTTACCCTTTGTGGTGATTGGATTGATTGCCGGAATTACGATGCCCCTTGCTGTGGTAGCGACGGGCGCATCCTTTGGAGAATTTTTTTTGATTCTACCAACACTCTGGCTGTTGAAAATTGCTCATTTGTACTGGCAACGGTACAGTTTATTTTTTGAAAGCAAAACGCATCGCTATTATTGGCCGTGGTTGCTGCTTAGTGGTGCTTTGTTGGCGACGAGTCTCTATCTCTCACCAATCATTGGTCTGCTGGGTAGTCTGCTTGTGGCCGGGGGATATCACTATTTCTTGTGGCAGCAGCCGACCTTGACCTTACATTGGGAAAAAATGATTCAATCAGAAACCAATCGTTTGCATCGTATCTATCAGTTTATTAATTTATTTACGGATGTGCCAGAAATCACTGCAAGTGTCAAACGGCGGAAGTATCTGGACGGTTTGTTGAAAAAAATCACTGCAAAACAGGAAAATACGTATCTTTATCTGTATGCCCGCCGAATGGTTCGCGGCTCCGAATACAGCGGTTTATACATGCGTTTGGTCTTGATCGGTGGATTGTTGCTATATTTCATTCACGATCGATGGTTTAGTTTGGGAATTGGAGGCCTCTTTTTGTATCTGATTGGTTTTCAATTAATGCCTTTGTACACGCAATTTCGTTATATGGTTTTGACCCATCTGTATCCAGTTTCTGCCAAACAGCAGAGTATCGCTTTGCAGCGGTTGTTACTGGTACTTTTGATTTTTGCCGCTGTTGTTTTTGCTGGTGTCGCTGCTTTTCGTCTGTCGACATGGGGCGATCGCGGAATCGTTATTTTAGGCTATGGACTTGTTGTAGGGGGCTTTATTTATTTGTATTTGCCGTCACGCTTGAAAAAAATGAATGAAAAGTAGAAAAACTTCGCAAGAAACTTGATTTATCCAGCGTTTCTTTGAAAAAACGAACGTATATCCGCTTGACGAGTGCCTGTTGAGCCGCTAGAATAAATGGTACTGTGGAGAATGTTGAAAGGAAGACTCGGATGGAAATTCAGTTGGACCATGAATGGCGTATGCGCCCAATCAAAGGGGATACCGGCAAAGCATATGTCGGTTTGCGAAAAAAAGAAAAAGTCTTTATCAAACGAAATACCACCCCGATGCTGGCTGCTCTATCCAGAGAAGGCATTACTCCCAAATTAGTTTGGACAAAACGAACAGGGAACGGGGACACGCTGACTGCTCAAGAGTGGTTGGAAGGGCATATCCTTGATCCGGAAGAAATCGGGCAGCGAAACGATGTAATGGATGTCTTGTATCAGTTACATCATTCAAAATCATTGAAGCAAATGCTAGAACGAATCGATAGCCGGGTAATTACCCCAAAGATGATGTTGGAAAATTATGAAGCGGATCTACCGTCGGCGATTTTACAAAATCGTTTTTTAAAATTGGTCATCGAATATCTGCAAAAAAATATTCCAACCTTTTATCCTGAACGAAAAGCCGTGGTGCATGGAGATGTCAATTATCGAAATTGGTTGGTGTGTCAGCACTATTTGTATCTTGTAGACTGGGATTCGATTATGTTTGCGGACCCTGCGGTGGATATCGGTACGATTTTAGGACATTATTTGCCGATTTCGTCATGGAGCCATTGGTTGATCAGTTATGGGGTACAAGCGACTTCAGATAATTTAGAGCGGGTGTATTGGTACGCGTTGATGTCGATTTTACAGGAAATAAAAAAATATTATCATCGTGGCGAATACAAAACGATGAATGAAGAAATTTTGCAATTAAAACGAGTATTTAGCGGATAGCTGAAGGGAAGCCTTCAGCTTTTCTATTGGAGAAAGCGAGGAAATTATGAGAGTAAGAAAACGTAACGGAGCAGAGGAAATGCTGGCAGCACATCCAGAAATCGTGGTTGCTGAACCGACTGCATGGAAAGGCAAGTGGCAGGAACGCTTTGGCAACGATCACCCGATCCATATTGAGATTGGTATGGGAAAAGGACGGTTCATCACGGAAATGGCACGAACCAATCCTCAAATTAATTATATCGGTGTAGAAATGCAAGTCAGCGTGGTTTCCTTTGCGTTGGATAAGGTCCTTGAAAAGGAACTAGCGAATGTACAGCTCTTGCATGTTGATGGTTCGGCCTTGACAGATTATTTTGCAGATAGTGAAGTCGATCAGATCTATTTGAATTTTTCTGATCCTTGGCCAAAAACCCGCCACGAAAAACGCCGTTTGACTTCTGCCGGCTTTTTGGCAGTGGACGAAAAAATTCTCCGTCCTAAAGGAGAAATCCATTTTAAAACAGATAACCAAGGCTTATTTGAATACTCCTTAGCCAGCTTTTCAAAATATGGTATGACTCTGCAACAAGTCTGGCTTGATTTGCATCACAGTACCTATGAAGGAAATATTATGACCGAATACGAAGAAAAATTTTCCTCACGAGGGCAACGAATCTATCGGGTGGAGGCTCGGTTTGCGGATAAGCGGAAACACTTGCCAGAATAAATTTGGCTATACTACTTGCTAAGCTTTTTTTGAAATAAATAAAGATGGAAACGACCCGCTTTTTTAGTGGGTCGTTTCTTTTTTTGCTCAAAAACTCCTGTCGCTCTGTGAAAAGATGATGATTTTTTGAGAACCTTTCCATTTATACTAAAGGTACAAAAAACAAAGGAGAGATTATCATGAAAAAGAAAATTATTGGCACATTGTTACTTTCAACAGTAGTACTTAGCGGTTTGGCAGCTACACCAGCATTTGCTGCAGAACCAGCGACAACAAAAGGTGATATCACATTTACTGAACCAACAGGGAGTGTTGATCCAGTTGATCCAACCGACCCGACAAAGCCAGTTGATCCGGTTGATCCTGAAAATCCAGGAACCGGTCAAGCGGGACCATTGACCTTGGATGTTGTTCCTAATCTGCCATTTGGCTCACATGAGATTGAAAGTGGAACAAAAAGTTATTCTGTTGATGCGACACAAAATGATACCCCCTACATTCAAGTTTCGGATCGTCGCGGTGTTGGTACTGATGGACAAGCTCAAGGATGGAATGTGACTGTTTCAGTATCAGATTTTAAAAATGGTGAGCAAAAACTAGAGGGTGCAGAACTGAATTTTGGTACATCTGTTATTAAAACTGTTCCTACAAATGCAGCTACAAGTCCTACAAATAAAGCTGTTTCCAAATTAGACAGTACTGATTCTGCCTCTGCGATTTTTACAGCTTCTAAGGACCAAGGTCTTGGAACCTGGCTTTCTGTTTATGACCCAGCAAATATCACACTAACGGTTCCAGAAGCTGCTACAGGAACATTTACGGCTGATCTGACTTGGGATTTGACAGCAGGACCAGCACTGTAAAAGTAATAATTTGAAAATGTGGGGAGCATAATCCGCTCCCCTTTTGAAAGGATAGTGGTCAATAGTGAATCAAAGAAAACGATTGCTCTTTGTATTTTTTACTGTTTTAGGGATGTTTTTCGGGTTTCCGATAATCAGTCACGCCGCCGATGCTTCGGGGGATTTTGGTGTGAAACCAGTTTTTCCAGAGAATCAATTAGACAAAGCAATCGGTTATTTTGATTTGTTGGTGACTCCTAAACAAGAGCAGACAGTAGCAATTGAGCTGACTAATTCTGCGGAGAAAGCACGAACTTTTGAAGTTTCGATCAATCCAGCCGTTACAAGTGATGGTGGTACTATCGATTATGGGCAAGAAAAACCTCGATTGGATGAGAGTCTTCCGTTTGATGTACGGGAAGTCGTTACCATTGAGAAAAAAGAATATGAAGTGGCAGGAAAAGCCACAATAACTGTACCAATCAAAATAAAGATTCCTGCGGATGAATTTAAAGGACGGGTACTTGCGGGAATCCACGTGATTCCTAAGGAGGAAAATGAAGAAAAATCCTCTGATGAAAATGGCGTACAAATAAAAAATCGTATTGCTTATAATCTTGCTATCGTATTGCAGGAGAGTAAGGAAAAAATAGAACCGGATTTGAAACTCTTGTCTGGCGATTTAGTGGCTGTCAATGCCAGCCCAACCGTCCAATTGTTTTTCCAAAATCCCCAACCGACGATTATCAGTAGCTTGATTTTTACTAGTAAAATTTATTATGAAGATCAACTGTATATTGAAAATACCTCCAATGAATTTTTAGTGGCTCCAAGCTCAAACTTTCATTTGAATCTGGATTTAGCGGGTGATCGGGCAAAACCAGGAAAATATCGCGCAGATATCGTGGCAAAATCTGGGGAATATGAATGGCATTTCACACAAAACTTTACCATTAAAAAATCAGAAGCCGAAGAAGTCAACAAGAATTCTGTCTTTGCAGTGAAAGAAAAGAGTTTCCCATGGCTTTACATTCTGTTGATCGTTCTCGCAGTGCTTTTGTTTATTTTACTATTTATTGTTTGGAAAAAACGGAAGGGAAAAGAATCAGAGGAATGAGGTGATTGTAGTGAAAAAATGGCTTTTATTGGGGGGATTGAGCGTTGGTTTATTGTTTAGCGGGTGGCAGCCGGCCTATGCAAGCGAAGATGCTGCCAGTAATGCGTCCATTGTTTTTTATGACCGCACACCGACACCTAATCCACCGACTAATGGGGGAGGACAAGCAACAAATCCTCCCATCAAGAAACCGGTAAATCAAACATTACCAAAAACCAATGAAAAACCAATTAGCTTTCTTTACATGATTATCGGGAGCGAATTGATTCTTCTTGTATGGATTCTTATCTGGAAACGGCGAAAGGAGGAAGAAGAGGATGAACAAATTACTTCAAGAGATTAATCTTTTTAAACTTCTTCTTCTGATGGCGCTTCTTACTGTGGGAACTATTGGATTAGGCAGACAAGCCGAAGCGGTGGGTGCAACACCACCAACTATTGTTTATGAACCAGATACGTATGAAAATATCACGCCAACAAATGGTACAAATTCCAATATTTTTGGGCAACCAAAGATTGATGGCGGCAAGGTCGTTCAATTGACTGGAGCCGATCAATTACCCAAATTAAATGTTACCTACACAAACGATGGCTCCAATGATCCTTGGAAGGGCGGCAAGATTGGGTTTCATTGGGAGAGTCATGTGGAATTGACGAACTATTTAGATGTCATAAATATTCCTGCGCAAGGGTTTGCCTTTGTGGCGATCATCAATTTACCTAAATATGTTTTAAGTGCGGATGTTTTAAAGGCAATCGACTGGGACAATGCATATTTAAAAATTAATGGTGCTAGTATCAAACTAACAGAAGGTGGTCTAATGTCCGCCGGCAATCATACACTACGGTTTGGTATGGGTTCATGGGACAATGGAAATATTGTAGGTTCAATTTTCAATATCATCACTCAACCCGGCTTCAATGCTGGGAATATTCCGATTGTTTTTGATATTACCGTTGATGTTGCAAAGATGACTGCAAGCGGCGACAAATATGACATCAGCCCAAACAAAGTACTAACAAAAGGCAAACTGCAACCTTCTACTACAAAACTCGCCGATTTTTCTGTAGATTTTTATGATTCGAATAACGTGGTTCAAGATCGTATGTTCAATTCAATTATTGCTCCGGCAGGCGGACGTTTTTATCCTAAACTAACGAATGGTGCACTGAATCCGGCAGCATACGCAAAAACCTCCGCTTTCCAATTACCAACTTGGAACAGCTACATCTCTCCATGGGATACGACGAATAAGTACAATAGTTTTGCTGATAAAACTGAGTATGTTGACAGCAACAACCTGAATCTTCCTGGAACAACCAACAACCGAACCTTGACAATGGGACTCTCAGAAGGAAGTTTTGCTCAACAACCAACAAATCGTTTTAATCGAGTGGTGAATTTTTTTACTGGAAAGAATGAAACGACTGGGGCAACATTGACCCATACGCCGACACAAACACTCGGATTGAATCAGCAAACAAGTATTTTATATACAGGAAAAGATGCCGGGGGAACTGCGTTGTCACCTGTCACCTTAAAGGTACTTGAAAAATATGCTGTAGATGGCACAGTCAAGCCAACAAACTTGGAACCAGATAGCCAATGGGGAAAATTACTTACTAGTACCCCCTATCAAGTGAACGCGGTCTGGCGAGCGAGCGATTTAACAGCAGGGGCCATTCATTACCGGCTGTACAATAAAACAACACAAAAATTAGTGGGGACTTTTGAAGACAAATTATTTCAAACGATTTCAACAAATAATGGTGGTGATAATTCAGCAACCACAACACTGCCGGCGCTTGCTTCCGGTCAATATTATTTTGACTACAAATTGATTGACGATACCCTTTCAAAAGCTTATCCAAATCTTGCCTATAAATGGCAGTCAGAACAAACGGGTATCTCTAATTTGAAAGCCATCACGGTGGCTGGTTTTCCAGCGATTTCTAAAGAAAGTTATTTGAAAAATCTTAGTCGAACGCCAGAGACTGGAAAACCTTTGATTGCTTTGGCTGGGGACATTGTTCAAGAAAATAGTACGTTTACCTTAGATAAAATGGGGGATTCTTTAGCAGATAAAAAAGTAAGCGTTGCGCTTCCGGAAAATGTTACCTATGAAAAGGGAAGTTTGTCGCTGAATGGGACGGTGATTCCTGATGATGATATCCAAAATGGAATCAGTATACCTACACAATATTTAGCAAAAGCTGGAGATAAAGTGACGATCACCTATAAATATAAAATAAATCCGATTACTGCAACGACAAATGCCATCGATCTGCCGACCAAACCGGCTGTATTATCAGGAAATATTGCGTTATCTGACGGAACAAAATTACCCTTTACTGAAGTCAAGACAGATACCAATCTGATCCAGATTCCTAAGCAAAAATTAGCTTTGGTAGATGCCCCCGCCGATTTTACCTTTGGCAGTGATCTTCTATTGCCAACACAAACAGCATATTACAAAGCAAAAGGTGATTTTTCATTTGCCGTACGGGACACCCGTTTACCAAGTTCAGATGCTTCGTGGCAGATTACTGGGAAACTATCTACTCCTTTCAAAAATACAGAAGGAAGAGAATTAAGTCAGGTTAATTTGTATTTCAATCATGAGGGAAAAAATATTCTTATCCCGAAAGATCAGAGTACACCAATCTATCAAAATGATGGTTCAAAAAAGGGAGATATTCCCGTTGACTTTCTTCCTAACGATGGTTTACTCTTAGAGGTGAACAGCGGCACAGATGCACAAGTAGACAAAACCTATCAAGGAACCATTACCTGGGAATTGTCAACAGGTCCTACCGAATAAAAATGTGGGACATTAGATAGTTACTTCAACTCAAATAGCCTATTTTGAGTTGAAGTTCTTTTTCTATTTTGACGAATTCAGAAAGTTTTGAAAAAGCTGAAAAAATAGAGAAGGTACTTTTCTAAATCTGCTTGCATCAGCTGTATGAATTCACTGATGTTAGGAGGAGAAGGACTTGGAACTGTTCAGTTTGCTTGAAAAAAACGAGCAGCGTCAAATCAAAATTTTTCAGCTTTTATTAGAACGGAGCGAACTGTCGGTCAATGAAATACTCGTGAAGCTATCGGTGGACCGGGCGACTTTCAAAGAAGATATTGTTCTGTTAGAGCAACATTTGAAAGCGTTTGATGAATTGTCCTTTACTCAACGGGAAGGAAAAATAGCCTTACGTCGTTTGGGGAATCTATCCACTTCTGATGTGTATTATTCCTACTTAAAGGAATCCATCAAATATCAAATCTTGATGTATCTATTAGAAAATGGCAGTTTTGAACGGCAGAAATTTTTAACACAGTTGAATATTAGTACTGCCACCTTGACCCGTCGTATCAAAGAGTTGAATCTGCTGCTGGTTGAATTTCATTTACAGATAAAAAATGGTCATTTATATGGTTCGGAAATCCAAATTCGTTATTTTTATTTTCAACTGTTGTGGTTTGGTCGACCTTATTTAGTAAATCTAAAAGAATTTTCTGAGGCTGCTGCAGAGGGCTTTTTAGTATTGATGAAAAATGAATTTAGTTTTCCTTTTACGGAAGATGGAGAAATCAAATTTCAAATTTGGTTATATATTATGAAAAAAAGGCTGCGGGCTAGCAAAAAAAGTATGCCGGATTATTCTGAATTGCCGAGTGAGCTATTGCAGACAAGCGGTTTCCTGCTCTCGTTGCAGAAATTTCTGTCTCGTTATTTCTTTCAATCTGCTTTTGGTTGGAATCAAAATGAAACCTTGATCTTCTATTTGTTTATGATCTGCAACTTTACCCTAGATACCCATAATGATTATGTGCGAAAATTTTTGATACAGGAAAAACATAAGGACAAATTAGTCGACAAACTCAATGAAACATTCAAAGAAACCCTGCAAGAGCATTTTTCTTTCTACTCTTTTTCAGAAGATTTTTCGGAAAAAATTGCTCTAACAGTGATGCAAAATCATTTTCGTTTGGTTTATTTCCGAGGATGGATCAGTGTCTTTGGACATCAAGGATTGCAGCAGCGCCTTTCAGAAATTGAGGAAAAACAATTGCTGGCACTTTGTCAAAGTTTGACGCAGCAGTCGTTAGGTATTTTAGATATCTCTGAAAGTGACAAAAAAAATTCTCAGTTTGAACTTTTTGGGCGCTATGCCTCCATTTTGCAGTTAATTTTTAAAGAGGTTGAACTGCGTTTACAAGTTGCATGTGATTTTCCTTATGAACGGGTGATGGCAGATATTGTCATCGAAATGATTCGGGAACGAATGCCGCAAGCAGTCAAATTAGATTTGGTTAACTATCAAAAGAATCAGCAATACGATGTTATTTTGACAAGTCAGGTCAAAGACTACCCATTACAAAAAAATGCTCGAATTTTTGTGATGCTGAGCAATGAATACGATTTTGATTTTCCTTATCTGGGTGAATTTTTAAAAGAGTGTTACCTGCAAAAAATAAATTCGGGGATGAAGTCATGAAAACAGAGCTTTTCTGTGAAACAACTAATTTTTTGAATTTTGTCAAAATAAATTAAAATTCGTTGTAAAATTGAATAAAATACGATTTATTTGGCGGATTCGCCTTGTGATTTCTCTGAGAAAACTGCTAAGATGGAGAGTGGAGGGGATATCATGAGAACAAAAGGATTTGTTTTAGGAATGAGCCTGCTTACCTTGGGCTTGCTTGCGGGCTGCTCAACAGGAGATACGCCGAATCAGTCTAGTCAATCAAGTACAGAACAAGCACAAACAACAGCGCAATCAACAGCGCAATCAAAAACTACCAGCACCAGCATGACTGAAACGACTCAGTCTAGCAGTGGGCAAGGAATTAGCGGTCTGAAGGTATCGGTTGATGAAGCAATCAAAATTTTTCAAGAGACTTATTCTGATGCAGATATTACTTCACTAGAACTAGATACTTCTTTTGGCAACTACTTTTATAAAGTCGAAGGAGTCAATGACGAAAAGGAAGTTGAAATTCGCATTGATGGTGCAACGAAAAAAGTAGAAAAAGAACGAGAAGAAATGTTGGATGCAGACGATCGAAACGGGGTAAAACGGGAAGAGAAATTAAATCTTGCCAATTTATTGAGTATTGAAAAAGCGGCTGAAATCGCAGAAACAACGGTGGGCGCTGGAGAAGCGACGGATTGGGATCTGGACAAAGAATTGAACATCACCTACTGGGAAGTGACCGTGGTGGATGGAAATCAAGAGACCAATGTAAAATTAAACGCTCAATCAGGAGAAGTCATAGAAACCGAAATCGATGATTAAGCGGTAAATACTAGAGGTGAAAGCTGGAGAAATCCGGCTTTTTTATTTTTGGATAAAAGTATATTTTATATCCTTTTAAAGTATAGACATTTTAATCTTTTCGCTGTATGATAAAGAAAAGTAAGAAAAAATTTCGTAAGCGTTTCAATGACAACGGTATCACATGACCAAAGAAACAACTTGATTCTGCGAATGAAATTGGAGGAGTAGAAAAATGAATCTAGAATTTCCTAAAAATTTCTGGTGGGGTGCCGCAACTTCCGGTCCTCAGTCAGAAGGACGTTTTAACAAACAACATGCCAACATGTTTGATTACTGGTATGAAATTGCCCCAGAAGAATTTTATCAGCAAGTAGGACCAGACACTGCATCGAATTTCTACAATAGTTTTCGTGAAGATATTCGTTTAATGAAAGAAATCGGCTTAAATTCAATCCGCACCTCTATTCAATGGAGTCGATTGATTGATGATCTGGAAACTGGAAGTGTTAATGAAGACGGGGTACGTTTTTATAATGATGTTATCAATGAATTCATTAAAAACGGTATTCGTCCAGTGATCAATCTGCATCACTTTGATTTACCCGTTGAATTGTATCACCAATATGGTGGCTGGGAATCAAAACATGTCGTGGATCTTTTTGTAAAATTTGCGGAAAAATGTTTTGAATTATTCAGCGATCGTGTGGTGGATTGGTTCACGTTTAATGAACCGATGGTGATTGTTGAAGGAGAATACCTGCATCAATTCCATTATCCAAATATAGTGGACGGTAAAAAAGCTGTGCAAGTAGCCTACAATATTCAATTAGCATCCAGCAAAACGATTGCTCGTTTTCGAAAGCTGAATCAAAATCCAAATGGACGGATCGGGATTATTTTGAATCTGACTCCTCCATATCCAGCAACCGACGGACCTGCGGATCAAGCCGCTTCAGAATTTGCTGATTTATGGTTGAATCAACTCTTTATGAATGCTTCTACACTGGGAGAATTTCCCGAAAAATTAGTGGCTGTGTTGGCAAAAGACAAGGTTTTATGGGAAGCTTCTGCCGAAGAATTGGCGATCATCAAAGAAAATACCATCGATTATTTAGGTGTCAACTACTATCATCCTCACCGGGTACAAGCACCGGCAGTTTCACCAAATAGCTTGACTGTGGATTGGCTGCCGGAAAAATATTTTGATGAATATGAAATGCCAGGACGACGGATGAATGTTGATAAAGGCTGGGAAATCTACCCTAAAGCCTTGTATGATATCGGCATCAATATTCGCGATAATTATGGAAATATCGATTGGTTCGTTTCGGAAAACGGTATGGGTGTTTCCCGAGAAGAACGCTACTTGAACGCAGATGGATTGATTGAAGACGATTATCGTATTCAATTTATCCAAGAACATCTATATTGGTTGAATCAAGCAATGGTGGAAGGCTCGAATTGTTTCGGCTATCACTTATGGACCCCCATCGATTGCTGGTCGTGGAAAAATGCGTACCGCAATCGGTATGGCTTTATTTCAAATGAGATTCACACCCAAGTAAAAACCATCAAAAAATCCGGGTATTGGATCAAAAATGTCGCAGAGACAAATCAGGTCTTTTTGGAAGATACAATCATTGAAAATTAGTTGAGGTGGAAAACATGGCAAAGAAAACAATTATGCTGGTTTGTTCGGCAGGCATGAGTACCAGTTTATTAGTGACAAAAATGCAAAAAGCCGCAGAAAAAAAAGGGATGGAAGCAGATATTTTCGCCGTTGCTGCTTCAGATGCAGACAATCATTTGGCAACAAAACCGGTGGATGTTTTACTACTGGGTCCACAAGTACGCTTCATGAAAACCCAATTTGCTGAAAAATTAGCGCCAAAAGGAATTCCCTTTGATGTCATCAATATGGCAGATTATGGTATGATGGACGGTAAAAAGGTCTTGGCACAAGCAGAAAAATTAATTGAAGGGAAGTAAGACACATGGATGAAAAAAATCTAGAAGCCATCATGGGCTTGATTATGTACGGCGGCAATGCAAAAAGCGATGCGATGGAAGCGATCCAAGCTGCCAAAACCGGCAATTTTGAGGAAGCGGAAGAAAAAATCAAAGACGCAGAAAAATCTTTGGTCGAAGCACATCATTCCCAAACCAATATGTTGACGCAAGAAGCGCAAGGCAATCACATGGAAGTCACACTGCTGACAGTCCATAGTCAAGACCATTTGATGACTGCCATTGCTTTTACCGACTTGGCGAAGGAAATCATTGCTCTCTATAAAAAAATGGCAACGAAATAAGCAAAGTGAACTCAGAGCGACGGTTCTGAGTTCTTTTCTTTTACAAGGAATAAGATAGACTTTTTCACCTGAAATAAGTTATTATTTAGAGGAGAAACTGTGTGTTCACAAAAGAGGTGAGTAGTTGTGAAAAAATATATCCATATTTCAGGAGATTTACGAAATAAAATTTTGGCTGGAGAATACCAATCCAATGATAAATTACCTTCAGAAAAAGAACTGGGGCTTTTTTATGAAGCAAGCAAGATGACGGTCAAGCAGGCGTTGGATATTTTGGTATCAGAGGGCTTAATCATTAAACGTCGAGGCTCGGGAACGTTTGTCAAAGATTTATCGAAGAATGAAATCGATCGAATTGCAATCGTCAATCAATTTCGCGGAAAGACCGCAGAAAATCCGGACAAAAAAGTAACTAGTAAAGTCCTCGATTTTTCAGTCATTAAAGCTTCACCGTTGATTCAAAGTAAATTGAACATTTCAGAGGGAGATTTTGTTTATCACATTTATCGAGTACGGTACTTGGATGGCAGTCCAGCAGTAATCGAGGAAACTCACATGCCTATCGATGTGATTCCCGGATTAAAGAAAGAAACACTGGAAGCCTCAATTTATGAATACATTGAAGAAGAATTGCATCTTAAAATTCAAAGTGGTCATAGAACTATTACCGTTCGCAAAGCGACAGATTTTGAAGCAGAACAGCTTTTCTTAGAAAAAGGAGATCCGGTGGGGGTTGCGGAGCAAATCGGATACTTGGCTACCGGAGCTGCGTTTGAATATTCGATTTCGGTCCATCGCTACGATCGATTTATTACAGAAATGATTTTAACACGAAATTAAAATAGTCTTTATCAGATGCCCTCTAATAATAAAGAGGGTATTTTTTATAATAAAGAAAAATATTTTGTTATATTATCTTGAATGTAAAAATGTAAATCCATAAGAAAACAGAAGGTAGCTCGACTATTCTGCAAATTCGTTGTGTAGGCTAGTTAACGACAGTTATAGAAATATACTTTTTCAAATAAAGTATAGACTTATTTGAAGAGTCGTGCTAAGATAGGTTTTGTAATCGATTACTAAAAAGGAATGAGGAATGATTTTTATGATGGATAAAATCAGTGAAAAGATTATGCCCCTTGCGAATTGGCTGGGACAAAATCGGTATCTGACGGTTTTACGTGACGCATTTATGTTAGCGTTTCCGTTAACAATGTTTGGATCAATTGTTGTCGTTATTAATAACTTGCCATTTTTCAGCGATGACACAAAAGGAACCTTGGGAACATTGTTTGGTAGTGGACAAAATGCCACAATGAGTATCATGACCGTGTTTGTAACATTTGGTATTGGCTATTATTTATCTAAATCTTATGATGTAGAAGGTATTTTTGGTGGAGCTGTCTCCTTTGCCAGCTTTTTGATTTTAACACCATTCTTTACCGTAACTGAAGGCGGCGAAACAGTCAGCAATGTGCTGAGCTTGGATCGCCTAGGTGCAAAAGGGATGTTTATCGGTATGATCGCAGCCTTTTTAGCAGGAGAAATTTATTGTCGTGTGACAAAACGCGGCTGGCAAATCAAAATGCCTGATGGTGTACCACCAGCAGTAACCAAATCATTTGCTGCATTGATTCCAGCAATCATTACGTTAAGTGTGTTCTTATTCATCAATGCAATCGTAACTGGTGTGTTTGATGTCAACTTGCATGATGTGATTTATGACGTGATTCAAAAACCTTTAACTGGTTTAGGCAGCAGTTTGCCGGCAACCTTGATTGCTTTGTTCTTTGTTCAATTCTTATGGTTCTTTGGTTTACATGGACAAATCATTGTCAATTCAGTGATGGACCCTATTTGGAACACGTTGATGTTGGACAATTTGGATGCTTATAAAGCAGGAGAAAAATTACCTCATATCATTACGAAACCATTTATGGAAACCTTCACGGTAGGTCTTGGCGGTTCTGGTATGACCTTGGCCGTTGTTGTTATCCTGGTTTTCTTCATGAAGAAAAAACAATACAAAGATATTGGTCGTTTGGCTTTAGGACCTGGTCTATTCAATGTGAACGAACCCGTAATCTTTGGTCTGCCAATCGTTTTGAACGCAACAATTTTGATTCCTTGGGTGCTTGCACCATTAGTTGTTACAACGTTGAACTACTTAGTGATGGCCGCCGGAATTGTTCCAGCGCCAACCGGTGTGTCTGTGCCATGGACGGTACCGATTATCGCTAGCGGAATTTTAGCTACGAATTCTTGGTTGGGAGGACTACTGCAAGTTATCGACTTTGTGATCGTGGCAGTAATCTGGTTCCCATTCATGAAGGCTTTGGATCGTCAACCAAATCCAGAAAATTAAAGAAAAACTGGTCGCTCCGAAAAGGCGACCAGTTTTTTTGTCGATTTAATTTTCCTGATCGGACTGAAAGGCTAAAATGTCTCCCGGTTGGCAATCCAAAGCCTCGCAAATTTTTTCTAAGGTGGAGAAGCGAATCGCCTTGGCTTTTCCGTTTTTTAAAATCGAAAGATTAGCCATTGTGATTCCGACTTTTTCGGTCAATTCGGTAACAGACATTTTGCGTTTTGCCAGCATGACATCAATGTTTACGATTATTGCCATTTTCTCACCTCAAATTGTCAATTCATTTTCTGTTTTTATCAAAAGAACATTTTCCAGCAGTTTTTGTAAAATCGCCACAAAGACGGCCGCGATAAAGGGAACGGCAATCACTCCTAAGCCGACAAAAATCAGTCCTGGAGCATCTTCCACATCTGCCATTACATAGAGAAACGGCAAAAAGGTCAGATAACTGCCTCCCATGCCAAACAATCCCTGTTTTAAACGGGTGACGGCCAGTAGCGTTTCTTGGGAGAAAGCTTGATTGTGATCCACCTGCCGCAGTACGCGAAAGGCTTGAAAAACAGCAAAATAGAAACAGAGCTCCGAGAGATAAAGTCCACCAATAAAGGCCCAGTTCTCATAAGTGATTCGCGGATATTCCTGCTGCATCGCGTGAGGGAATTTTGGAAAGATAAACAAACTAAAAAGTAAAACCAACAAACTGATAAAAAGTAAAGATGCTTTTAGAAATAAGGTTTTTGTTTTCATCATTTACTACTCACTTTCTTAAAGAATAAAAAAAGTGTAGCATGATATTTATCGAATATCAATAAAAATTATTCGTTTAACAGTTTGTTTTTTTCTAAAGAAAAAATATCTGCATTTTTTCAGAAGACATTGCGAGAAACATTGGAAATTGCAAATTTTCTTTTGTATTATGAAAGAAGAGTTGAAGGAAGAGGACTGCTTGGTGTATAAAGAGATGCTTCAATGAAACAAGATTTCCAATTATTGGCAAGTGTCGTAAAGAAATTTTTGTAGAAATAAAGCGGCCATTGTTGGTTGTCTTATTTTCTAAAGTCATCTGCTGATTGTGTTTTGTACATGGACCGATTATAGTTAAATACATCAGATGATTAATGAAAGGAGTAGTATCATGGAAAATCAGACATTGGTGGAACGGACCACCGATAAAATTTTAGACTACATCACGAAAAATGAGTTGGAAATTGGCATGAAGCTACCGAATGAGTACGAATTGTCCCAACAGCTGGACGTTGGCCGCAGTACCTTGCGGGAAGCAGTACGAGCGCTAACTTCTCGTAATGTGCTGGAAGTTCGCCAAGGAGCAGGAACATTTATCAGTGATAAACGGGGAATCGCCAATGATCCGCTAGGTTTTTCGCTGGTGAAGGACCAAGACAAAATGATTCAGGATTTGTTTGAATTGCGGTATTTGCTGGAGCCGAAAATGGCAGCGTTGGCAGCTAAATACGCAACACAGGAACAAATCGATAAACTGAATCGTCTGCGGGTGGAAATTGAGGATTCTTTTTATAAAAATGATTCTCGTCACGTCACACTGGACATTGATTTTCACACGACGATTGCGGCGGCAAGCGGCAACGTAGCACTGTTTCATATTATTCCAATCATTAATGAATCCATTGGGCTGTTCAATAAAAATTACAATATCAAGCATTTGAAGATCGAAACGATCGACATGCACAAGGATATCACCGAAGCAATTGAAAATCGCGATGAGATTGCAGCGCTGGATGCCATGACTATCCACATGGCGAATAACCGTAAAGAACTGAAAGCCATCGTCCATCAAAAAAAATGAGACCGATTACAACAAAAATATTGACAAGTCATCTGATGTATTTTAGAATGAATACATCAGATGACTTGTCTTTGTAAAAAGAAATCTCGTGAAGATTCGCTTGTTGGTGACAACGCAGTCCTCTTGCACTTATTTCATTCTTTTTTTTGCAAAACAAGTTGTAAGCGCTGTAGAAAAATTCTCAACTAGGAGAACTTTTCGGAAAATGGATGTTGTTTAGGTCAAAAGGAGGAAAAGTAAATGGGAACAAGTTTCATGGATAAATTAGCAAATGTTTTAGGTAGTGTCGCAATGAAAATCAATAACCTACGCTATATCAAAGTCATCAAGAATGCTTTTGCAGCCTTGATTCCAGTAATCATCACTGGGGCGTTTGGTACGTTGTTTTCAGCGATGGTTTTTGACAATGAAAATGGATTGGCACAGATCAACGGATTAGGTTTCTTAGCGGAATTGAAACCGATTTCTTCAGCCATCAGTTATGTCACCTTAAGCTTTTTGACGATCTACGCAGTATTTTTGATTGGGATCGAATTAGCCAAGTTAAACAATGTCAAAGGAATTTTTCCAGGAATCATCGCAGTCATGTCTTATCTGTCGGTGAATCCAACGGTCTTTGAATTTTTAAGTGATGACAAAGCAGTTATTGCAGAAAATGTTTTGGCAAAACAATACACGGATACAAAAGGATTATTCCTAGGAATGTTTGTTGCCATTATTTCTATTGAACTGTACTGCTGGTTAGGTCGCCAAGAAAAATTGCAGTTAAAAATGCCGGATACGGTACCAACCAACGTAGCATCTAGTTTTTCTGCTTTGTTTCCAACTATTTTAACCGTTACCATTATTGCAACAGCCGGATTTGCTATCAAAGCAATCACTGGCTTGTATGCTTATGATATTATTTACAACGTTGTGCAACGTCCACTGGAAGGTGTTGTTCAAGGCTTACCAGGTATTCTATTGTTGATGTTTATTTCCCAAGTTTTCTGGGTTATCGGGATTCACGGAAATCAAATGATCAAACCAATTCGCGAACCTTTGTTGTTGGCTGCAATTGCGGTTAATACAGAAGCGTTTGAAGCTGGAAAAGAAATTCCTAACATTATTACAATGCCGTTTTGGGATATGTATATGAGTATGGGTGGATCTGGTGTTACAATTGGTTTGTTGATTGCCATTTTATTGGTGGGCAAACGAGAAGATATGCGCCAAATCACAAAATTATCTTTAGCACCCGGAATCTTTAATATTAATGAACCAGTGATTTTCGGTATGCCAATCATGTTGAACCCAATTCTTGCGATTCCTTTTATCTTGACACCGTTGGTTACCGGTACAATCGGCTATGTTGCAACCACTCTTGGGTTTGCGGCAAAAGCAGTTGTGATGGTTCCATGGCCAATGCCACCAATCGTTAATGCGTATTTAGCAACAGCCGGAGACATCGGCGCAGTTATCACTCAAATCGTTTGTATCGCGGTCTCCATTTTGATCTACTTGCCATTTGTAAAAGTAATGAACCGGACCCGCAATGAAGTGGCTTAATAAAACGACAAGAACCCTTTGTTTAAGAAAAGTTGATTTATGAAAAGGAGAAAATAATGAAAACCCAAATTCCTAAAGATTTTATTATCGGTGCTGCATCGTCAGCATGGCAAACAGAAGGCTGGAAAGGAAAAAAAGAAGGACAAGATTCCTTTTTAGATAGTTGGTACAAAGAAGAATCCTTCGTTTGGCATAATGGATATGGTCCAGCAGTTGCCACGAATTTTATGGAACAGTACCAAGAAGATGTCGATTTAATGAAAGAAATCCATTTGACTCATTATCGGACATCCATCAACTGGTCGCGTTTTTTCACCGATTATGACAATTTAGTAGTGGACGAAGACTATGCGCAACATATCAGTGATGTGGTGGATGCGTTGATTGAAGCGGGAGTAGAACCGATGCTTTGCTTAGAGCATTATGAAGTGCCGACCTATCTGATGGAAAAATACGACGGCTGGTCTTCCAAAAAAGTGGTTGAATTATATACAGAATACGCAAAAATCGCGTTTGAACGTTATGGTGACCGGGTAAAACACTGGTTTACTTTCAATGAACCAATCGTTGTGCAAACACGTTGCTATTTGGATGCCGTTCGCTGGCCTCATGAGCAAAACACGAAAAAATGGATGCTTTGGAACTATCATAAAGTTTTAGCAACAGCCAAAGCGATTGCTGCCTACCATGAAGGAAATTATGGCGGTCGAATCGGTTGTGTCTTGAATCCGGAAATGGTTTATCCTCGTTCAAATTCAGCAGAAGATTTAAAAGCAGCTGCAATGTATGATTTATTCTTTAACCGTGTGTATTTTGATCCGATGGTAAAAGGGGAATATCCACAAGAATTATTGGCGCTTTGCGAACAATACGATATTTCTTTTGATGCTACACCAGAAGAATTAGCCATCATCAAAGCCAATACGGTAGATTTTTTAGGAGTGAACCAATATTATCCAAAACGGGTTAAGGCTCCCCGATACCAATGGAACGAACAAACACCGTTTCATCCGGAAATGTTTTACGAAGTCTTTGATTTGCCAGGAAAACAAATGAACAATTCCCGCGGTTGGGAAATTTATCCAAAAATCATGTACGATATGGCAATGTACCTGAAAAATAATTATGGCAATATTCCTTGGCTGGTTACTGAAAACGGCATGGGACGTGAAAATGAAGAAGCCTATCAAGATGATCAAGGTGTCGTTAATGACAGCTATCGGGTTGATTTCATTGGTCAACACTTACGTTACTTGCTCCAAGCAGTTGCTGAGGGTGCCAATTGTGAAGGCTACATGCTTTGGGCCTTTACTGATTGTGTTTCACCGATGAATGCCTTCAAGAATCGCTATGGCTTGGTACGAATCGAATTAAATGAAGAACGGACACGTTCATTGAAAAAATCGGCTTACTGGTATCGTTCTCTGATAGATGAACGGGTATTGGAAACGCCAGACGAACAATTCAATAGATAGTCATGAAGGGCGGGGCTGGATCGATGATCGGTGCCCTGCCCTTTTTTAGGTGAATGTTGCGAGAAAAGGATGCGAGAAGATGAAAAATTTATTTTTGGGGATCGACGTTGGGACGACCGCCATCAAATTTGGTGTGATTGAACAGGGAAAACTGCTGTTTAAAACCAGTGTACCTGTAACAACTTATTATGAAGACAAGCAAAAATATCAAAAGGCAGAAGAAATTCTGGCAGGTATTGCTGACGGGGTTCGGGTAATTCCTCACTCATTACGAAAAGAATTGCAGTATATCGGCTTTAGCACAGCTATGCACAGTTGCTTGCCTGTCGTTGAAGAGACCTATGATCGCATATTTATCTGGTCAGACAATCAGGGGGAGGAAACGATTGAAGCCTTTCGAGAAACACCGGAAGCCAAACGTTTTTATCAAAAGACTGGAACGCCGATTCATGCAATGTCACCATTTGCGAAAATTTTGCATTTTCAAGAAACAGGAGAGTATCCACCTGAAACAGTTTATTACGGTTTAAAGGAATTAGTGCTGCAACAATTTGTCGGAGAATTTTTGATCGATCGTTCGACCGCATCGGCAACGGGACTTTTTCACAGCCAAGAGTTGGTCTGGGACCAAGAAATTCTCCATTATTTGGGAATCACTGAGAAGCAATTAGCAAAAGTCGTTGAACCCACAGAGACGTTTCCGATTTTGAGCTCTCTTGCCAAAGAATTAGCGCTGCCAAAAAACATCAAGGTGCTTGCCGGCGCCAGTGATGGTTGTCTCGCTGCGTATGCCAGTTATTTGACTACTGGGATTCCCGACAGTTTGACGATCGGTACCAGCGCCGCAATCCGAAGAATCACGCAAACACCTTACGTTGATAGTGAAAAGCAAAATTTTTGTTATTACCTAAATGAGGAATTTTATGTGGTCGGCGCGCCTTCAAATAACGGTGGGTGTGTGCTGGAGTGGGCAAAAAATCAATTGTTTGCTGATGAAAAACTTCTGGAACAATTGACGATGATCCAAGAATCGCCGATTGGTGGAAATGGGATACGATTCCATCCCTATATTAATGGCGAACGAGCGCCTTATTGGCGGAACGACCAAACTGCAGAATTGAAATATCTGTCCATTCATCACACGAAAGCGGATATTTTACGGGGAATCATTGAGGGAACACTGATGAATCTCAAACTTCTAGCCAAAACAGTCGGTATCGGAACAAAGCTTTCCATCAGCGGCGGATTTTTCAAGACGGAGATTTTACAACAGCTCACCGCGGAAATTTTAGCGGCAGATTGCTGGCTAGCCGATGCAAACGAGCCGATTTTTGGGCTGTATTATTTGCTCTACCCAGAAGAAGTCAAACCTGCTAAAATGAAAAAAATCAGTGGTGATGAGGCAGCAAAACAGCAGTACGAGCAGATTTATCCCACATATTTTGAGTGAATTGATGAAAGGCGACTGCCGATTATCAAGTCCGAATGCCTTTTTTTGCGTAAAGTAAGGGACGAGAGGTGAGAAATGATGATCCATGCATTTAATCAGGTCATGAATTATATTGATGAACAGTTGACAGATACGATCAATGATGAAGAAATTGCGAAACGAGCCGCTGTTTCTGCCTATCAGTTTCGCCGTATGTTTGCTTATCTGGCTGGCATGCCGCTAAATGAGTACATCAAAAATCGACGTCTATCACTGGCGAATCAAGCGTTGGTGACTGGAAGTTCCGTGACAGAGGTTGCTTTTACGTTCGGGTACCAATCGGTGGAAGGTTTTTCCCGCGCCTTTAAAGAATGGAGCGGGTTTTCACCGTCTGCTGTAGCGAAAAATGCGATTCAAAAATCATTTCCTAAATTTACCTTTGCTCTCACAATAAAAGGAGGAACATCAATGGAATTTAAAATTGAACAAAAAGACGCTTTTCATTTGGTTGGGGTCAGTAAACGCGTGCCTATCCAATTTGAAGGAGAAAATCCGGCAATTGCTGAGTTGGCACAAAGTATCACGCCCCAACAACGGGAAGAGATGCACAGCTTAGGAGATTTGTATCCACAACAGGTCCTGCAAGTATCCTATGATTTTGACGAAGGCTGGTTGCAGGAAAAAGGCGAGTTAACACAATTTATCGGCTTTGCTACTTCGAAAGAAAATCCTTATGAAGATTTGGAACAGTTGGCTGTTCCTTCATTGACATGGGCTATTTTTCCAAATCAAGGACCTTTTCCAGAAACCCTGCAAGGAACCTGGGCCGCAATCTACAGTGAATGGTTGCCGTCTTCAGGCTATGAGTTGATCGAAGCACCGGGAATTTCTTTTACCCGGTATGGTGACCCGCGGGAAAATACCTACAGTGAAATTTGGGTGGCGGTCAAAAAAACGGCGGAGTAAGCTGCTGATTTCGAAAAAAGTAACCCACTTTTTTTACACGAGTGATGAGCAGAAGAGAGGATTCTAAATAATTTCTTAACTAAGAAGAAGTTGCTGGTCTTTTCTCTCTGCTTCGACTATAATCATCTCTAATTGATGAAAAAGGAAGTGTAGAAATTGGATTGGCAGACGCTTTTTGCGCTTGTGGAGGGGAACTGTGAGAAAGTCGTTCCTATCGAAGTAGCAAGCGAACTTTGTTATGTCTATCAAACACGAAAAAAGGGGTTCCCTTTTCGAAATGTTGTGTATTGTCAAAAAACGGCATTTGCAGCAAATGAACTGCAAGAGATCATAGATTTCTTAAAAGCTCATGGCTACCAACCGCAAGTAGAACAATATTTGGCAGAAGCTGGAAAAGTTGGTATGAAGTAGACGAGGGTTTGACTTTCTGATTTTTTAAACTAGTCGAAAAAATTTTCCATATAAATACAAAAAAAGCAGCGCGAGCTGCTTTTTTGCGTTGTATCTGGTGTTTATTCTGCTTGGTAAGTGACATCGATATTGCCATCAACTGCTTTTGAATAAGGGCAGATGTGAGATGTTTCTTCCATATATTTTTCGATGTCTTCTTTTGAAAGGCCATCGATATGTCCAATAATATTTACTGCGATATGCAGGCTGGTTGTATCGCTCATGTCACCAAGCAAGCTTACTTCTGCCCGAACACTGCGGGATTTGTCGCCTAAGCCGTCACGTTCCAATGGGAAGGACATAGCGCCGTTGAAGCAAGCAGAGAAGCCAGCAGCGAACAATTCTTCAGGATTGGTGTATCCTTCTTTTTTAGTCATTGTTGTTTTAACGTTCAGGTAACCTGTAACGGATTTGCTTTCGCCTTCGCGTCCGCCTTCATTGACCACTGTTGCTACTGATAATTTTTTAACCATTTAAATCATCCTCTCTTATTTGATTACAGAATTATTATACGGGAAAACCGCCCTTACTTGAAATTATATGCCTAGCAAGACCATTGAAGAAAAGACCTCCAACAAGCTGGAGGTCTCATTTTTATTCCATCTGTTCATTTTTAGTGCTACACCGAATAACGAACTCTTCCGCTGAGAAGCATAAACAGGATGAAGGAAAGGGAAAGCAGCAGCATAATCGTTCCTAGTGACAACAGTAATGTATCCAATTTTTTCTCAGGAAAAATTTTGTGGAGTAGCTGGTACAGCAATAGACCCGCAATCCCGCCACCGGTATTCATAATTACATCGGTAATATCAGTTGCCCCCAAGGCCAGCAAGTACTGCAAGCCCTCGATGCTCACGCTGAACAGCAAAAGAAAAAGGCTGTTGGCAAAAAAATGTTTTTTGAACGCAATTCCCAAAAAAACGCCAAAGGGAAGAAAAATCACTCCGTTATAGATGGCTTCTTTAAAATCTACTTGTCCATTGATAATCGTTGACTGACCAAAAGGAATCAAGTTGATGTTGCGTTTCAGGATATCCGATTCCTGAAGAAGACTTTCAAAAGAAAGAGAGAATTTAAATAATAAAATCCAAATCAAAACAAGCAGATAACCTACGACGAAAATTTTGCTCCAGGTAGTTGTTTTCATAAGAAAACCTCCAATCATTCCAAGGGTTGTATACGACTGTACTGGAAGGCAGAAGGCAAGTCAACGAATGAAAAAAATTATAAGAAAAAAACAAAGTCTGTGGAAAGCGATGGAAGTCAGAACCTCCAGTTGAAAAACGAGAAATTCTGCAGAATCTGGTATACTGGAATCAGAAAAGAGGAATGAAGAAAAATGATGATTCGGCAAGCGACCACGGAGGATTATCCGGAAATTTATGCATTGGTAAAGCAAGCGTTTAAAACCGCACAAGTTTCTGATGGGAAGGAACAAGATTTCGTTACAGAATTGCGACAACGGGATACATTTCTTCCAGAGTTGGAATTTGTCGCAGAAGAAAATGGAGAATTGATCGGGCATGTCATGCTGACAGAGCAGTCAGTTGACCAAGGAGATGTCAGTGGGTTATTGTTAGCGCCTTTGTGTGTGGCTTTTGCCTATCGCAACCAAGGCATTGGTGGAAAATTATTGGCAACAGCACTGGATCAAGCGGTCCAATTAGAAAAGCAGGCAGTTTTTCTAGTAGGAAATTCTGAATACTATGCACGACACGGTTTTCAACAGGTAAAAATGTTCGGTTTAGAAAACCACAGCGAAGTTCCCGACCAATTTGTTTTGGGGAGAGAACTGATACCGGGTAGCTTAAAAAATGTTACGGGCGGACTGGCACTTCACTAAAGGAGAAGGAAGAGACAAATCAATTGACGAAAGTCTCTAAAACGTACGATAATACCTTCACTACTTATTTAAATTGGAGGAAAAAAGTCATGCCGAAAACACGGATCGAAGCCTTTACGGATGCAGTGATTGCCATTGTAATGACGATTTTAGTTTTGGAACTGCATACCCCGGAAGGTGACACTTGGGCTGCTTTTGAAGGAACATGGCATCAATTCGTGATTTATCTGATGAGTTTCATTTCACTGGCGATTTACTGGAATAACCATCACCACATGTTTCATATCGTTCGTCGCGTGGATGGTTGGGTCTTGTGGGCGAATAATTTATTGATTTTGATGATGACCTTGTTCCCTTTTGCCACAGCTTGGGTAGGAGATCACCCCACCTCGTTGGCACCGCAATTATTGTATGGACTGATTCTTTTGGGAACGGATCTTGCCTATTTGGTCGTTGGGTTAACCTTGGTTCGGGTCAATGGCAAAGATTCACCAGTGGGACGATTATTTGCGAACTATTCAAAAATGTATATCACGCTGGGATTGAATGTCGTGGCTCTTTTAGCTGGTTGGTTGATTCATCCTGTCAGTGTACTGGTGGTAAATGGCGTGATGCTGTTGCTGTGGTTTATCCCTGAAAAAAAAGTTGAAAAAATCCATTGAGTGAAAGTATTTTTAACCTATTTAGGAGGCGAAGAAAATGGAATTATTTGGAGGACAGGCAGTATTTTTAGCGGATTATAAAAAGGCAGCAAAAAATCCAAAAGCAGAAAAAGAAATCGTGGCGGAAGTCATGGAACAGCTAAATGATCAGTTGGCAAAAAGCAAACCTTCCCTTTATTTTCGATTATCTCCAGCGGCGTCATTGACCGGAAAAGAAGTTGTCTTTCCTTTTACGAAGGAATTATACTCGGAAGATCAAGAAGCAACGATTTCCACCCGCCTTTGCTATGGCAATGCAGAGTATCGTGCAGAAATTGACACGGATGAACAACTGTAAGATAAGGGATCAATTTTGACATTTGTTTCCTATGATGGTACACTTTGTAGCGCTTAGGAAAGGCTGAGAGTGATGATTTTCAACTATTATTTAAAATTTATTAGAGACACAGCTTCTGACAAATGAACTAGATGAAGCATTGTTAGAAGCGATACTATTGAGCATAGGCTCATTCTTCATCGAAACCGTCTAATAGACAGGCTTTTTTGGCATGGCTAAAAGATGGTCTCGATGGCATAGTTGGCTGTAGACGATGTTGTCTACAGCCTTTTTAATTTATAAAGGAAGTGAAAAAAATGCTGCAATTAACAAATATCACCCAACAATTTGGGGACAAAGTATTGTATGAACAATTAAATTTACAGATTAACCGTGGCGAACACGTGGGCTTGATTGGACAAAACGGTGCAGGAAAAAGTACCTTGATCAAAATCATCACCGGTGAGATTTTGCCAGATGATGGACGAGTAGACTATCCGAAAAACAGTAAGATCGGTTATTTGGATCAGTATGTTCGGGTGGATGAGGAATTGACAATCTTTGCCTTTTTAAAAACCGCTTTTCAAGAAGATCTGGATAAGGAACAAAAAATTACAGCCTTATACACGGAATATGCAGAAACATTGCAGGATCAATTATTGGAAAAAGCCGGACGTCTGCAAACGGAATTGGATCAAGGAGAATTTTATCAAATGGAAACCTTGATCCAAGAAATGGCGACCGGATTAGGGCTCGATGTGCTTGGACTGGATACTTTGCTGAAAAATCTTAGTGGGGGTCAACGTTCAAAAGTAATTTTGGCAAAATTATTGCTGGAAAAGCCTGAGATGCTGGTTTTGGATGAACCCACCAACCATTTGGATGATACCCATGTTCAATGGTTGACGCAATTTTTACAGGAATTCACTGGCACATTTTTAGTGATTTCCCATGATCGGCAATTTTTGAATGAAATCACGACCCACATTGCCGATATTGAGTTTGGAAAATTAACGAAATATACGGGTAATTTGACCCAAGCATTGAAGCAAAAAGAAGTCAATCGAGAATCTTATTTGCGGCAATACGCCGTCCAAAAAAGGCAGATTGAAAAAACAGAAGCCTACATTCGAAAATACAAAGCCGGTTCCCGTTCTACGATAGCAAAAAGTCGGCAAAAACAACTGGATAAAGTGGAGCGCTTGACTCCACCGACAGGGACGGCAAAACCGCATATCGTCTTTCCATATCGGGAGATTGTCACGACCTTTGCACTGGAAACAGATCAATTAGTGATCGGCTATGATCGCCCATTGTTGTCACCAATCAATTTGACGATTCGCTATGGAGAAAAAGTTGCGATTCGTGGTTTCAACGGGATCGGGAAATCAACCTTGTTAAAAACATTGATGGGGGAACGAACGCCTTTATCCGGAACTTTTCATTTTCCTGAAAATACGACGCTCAATTATTTTTCTCAGGAACTTCTTTGGGAAAACCCCTTGGAAACTCCGCTGCATTATTTAAGCGACCTGTTTCCAAAAGCGACAGTAAAGGAATTGCGGCGGCAATTATCGCGGGCGGGCTTAGCCAATCAGTTGGCACAGGAACCGTTGCGTTTATTGAGTGGTGGCGAACAGGCCAAGGTCAAATTTGCGCAAATGACGATGAAGGAAAGTAATTTTTTGATTTTGGATGAACCGACGAATCATATCGATCAAGAAACGAAGGAAAATCTGCAACAAAGTTTTCAAAACTTTGCGGGAACCGTAATTGTTGTTTCGCATGAGCAGGGATTTTATGAACCTTTTGTGGATCGTGTGATTAATCTGGGAGAAGAATAGGAGGAAATGAAGGGATGGATATTTTTGAAGAAGTTAATTTGACGGTCGTGGAACTACCGATTGAAATCGAAAATGATGTACCCGTTTATCGCGGTTTTTTACGGGAGTTACCTCTGATCAATGGAGAAGGAACTTCCCGACAGGCGATGTATCGGCAATTGGCAGAAGGCTATCAAGCCTATCTAGAGGCTAAAAAAATGCAAGAAGCAGAAAATCCAACGGAAGAAATGACCTCCTCTTTGCTTTCTTATGACCAACTTTTAAAATATTACGATGGAGAGACCTTTGACGGGTTTCAATTACCACCAAAAGAATAAACAACGAACAGGGATTTTTTCCTGTTCTTTTTTTGTGTGTATTTCAAAAAATATTTGTTATTTTAATCAGAATAGTCAAAAAATTCACAAAACATTTTGCGGTTTATGCTTTTGTCTGAGGGTGGTATCTGCTACAATGGTTTTTAAAATATTTTTAAAAAGGAGCAGAAGTGTATGACGATTTATAACTTTTCAGCCGGCCCAGCCGTATTACCCAAAGAAGTGCTGGCAAAAGCGCAATCCGAATTTCTAGATTATCAAATGAGCGGGATGTCTGTGATGGAGTTGAGTCATCGTTCCTCCTTATTTGATCAGATTATTAAAACTGCCGAAAAAAATTTACGGGAATTGATGGCGATTCCTGCTAATTATCGTGTTTTATTTTTACAAGGGGGCGCTAGTCTGCAATTTACAATGGTACCGTTAAATCTTGCGCAAGGAAAAAAAGCCCTGTATGTCAATACCGGTGTGTGGTCAAAAAAAGCAATCGCTGCCGCAAAAGCAATTGAAAAGGTTGATGTGGAAGTCATCGCTTCCAGCGAAGATCGAAATTTCAGCTACATTCCTGAAATAACAATCGATCAAATCGATCAGCGTGCAGCCTATTTGCATATTACCACCAACAATACGATTGCCGGAACAGCTTATCAAACAATTCCAAATGCTGGAAAAGTTCCAATTGTAGCAGATATGTCTTCAAATATTTTGGCGAATGACTACAATGTAGAAGATTTTGGACTGATTTATGCGGGAGCGCAAAAAAATATTGGCCCAGCCGGTTTGACCGTGGTGATCGTTCGGGAAGATTTGTTGGAGCAAAAGGTGTTTGCCCCCATGCTGGATTACAAATTACAGGCAGATAACGCCTCGTTGTATAATACACCACCAACCTATAGTATCTATATTGCCAAGCTAGTTTTTGAGTGGTTGAAGGAAAAAGGGGGCGTACTAGCAATTTTAGAAGCAGATCGTAAAAAAGCAGCCCTTCTTTATGAAGCCATTGAACACTCAGCCCTCTTTTCTAGTCCAGTTGAAAAAGAGAGCCGTTCGATCACAAATATTCCTTTTGTGACGGGGAACACTGATTTGGATCAACAGTTTGTTCGATTTGCAGAAGAAGCTGGTTTGATCAATTTGAAAGGACACCGTTCCGTTGGGGGAATGCGGGCAAGTTTATACAATGCTTTTCCTGAAGCAGGTGTATTGAAGTTGATTGAGTGCATGAAAGAATTTGAAGGGAGACAAGCCAATGTTCCAGATTAAAACATTTAATGCGATTGCCCCAGAAGGTATGAGCCGTTTTGACGAAAATTATTTGATTAACGAAAGTGAAAATCCGGATGGAATTATTTTACGCAGTCAAAAACTTCACGACTATGCCTTTCCTGAGTCGGTAGTGAGCGTTGCAAGAGCCGGAGCCGGCACCAATAACATTCCTGTTGATCGTTGCACACAGCAAGGAATCGTGGTATTTAATACACCCGGTGCCAATGCCAACGCAGTCAAGGAATTGGTGATTGCCAGCTTACTGCTTTCCGTGCGCCCTATTTTGCAAGGGGCTCAGTGGGTCCAAACGTTATCCGGTCCAAATGTTGAAGAACAGGCCGAAGCACAAAAAAGTCAGTTTGCCGGTACGGAATTGGAAGGAAAGCGATTAGGAATCATTGGCTTGGGGGCAATCGGTGCGATGGTTGCCAACGATGCCTATCGTTTAGGAATGGAAGTCATGGGCTACGATCCTTACGTTTCGGTTGATACAGCATGGAGCATTTCCAGACGGGTCAAACGGGCGGCAGATTTGTCCGAGATTTTCAAAAATTGTGATTTTATCACGCTTCATGTACCTTTGATGGAAAATACCCATCATCTGATCAGCACGGCAGAACTGGCACAAATGAAGCCTACTGCTAAACTGTTTAATTTTTCTAGAGGAGAAATCGTGGATACCACGGCTGTTTTGACAGCGTTGGATGCAGGTGAGCTTGCCGGTTTTACGACAGATTTTGCCGATGAAAAATTATTGAATCATAAAAAAGTTTTGGTACTGCCCCATTTAGGTGCCTCAACAGAAGAAGCCGAGGTCAACTGTGCCAAAATGGCAGCTCGAACATTGAAACGATTTTTAGAAACCGGAACAATCAAACGCTCAGTGAATTTTCCTTCAGTGGAAATGGCGTTTCAATCTCCCTATCGGATAACGGTGATCAATCGCAATGTACCGAATATGCTTGGTCAAATTTCTTCGACGATTGCTGAAATGGGTATCAATATTGATAACATGGTCAACCGTGGACAGGAAGATTATGCCTATACCCTGATCGATATTCAAGAAACGAATCCAGAAAAAGCAGAAAAGGTTGCTGGAAAATTACGGGAAAATCCGGATATTTTGCGGGTTCGTGTTATTAAACAACCGGAAGGAGGATACTGATGGTTCAAATTCGCCCCTTTCGCGGCGTTCGTCCGCCTGCTGAATTAGCAGAAAAAGTTGCGGCATTGCCATATGACGTGGTCAACAGTCAAGAGGCAGAGCAATTAGCTGCCGAGAATCCCTACAGTTTTTTTCATATCGACAAAGCTGAAATTGATTTGCCGGAAACCATTGACCCCTATGACGAGCAAGTTTATCAAAAAGCAGCCGAAAATTTTGCCGACTTTCGAAGAAAAAACTGGTTGATAAAAGAAGAACAGCCTGTCTTTTATCTTTATCAATTAACCATGGGGACCCGTAGTCAAACAGGATTGGTGGTCTGCACGTCAATTGAAGATTATTTGGCAAAAAAAATCAAAAAACATGAATATACCCGACCAGAAAAAGAACTGGACCGCATTCGTCATATTGAAGCCTGTGACGCCAATACCAGTCCGATTTTTTTAAGCTACCGCAAAGAAACCGCTATTCAATCGATCATTGATCAGTGGCAAGCTGCTCATGCGCCTCTTTATGACTTTACTAGCTTCCATGAGGTAACTCATACAGTTTGGTTAATGGATGATCAGAAAACCATCGACGAATTGGTGGGGCTGTTTGCAGATGTGCCAGCACTTTATATCGCTGATGGGCATCATCGGACAGAGTCGGCAGTTAAAGTTGGAAAAGAAAAAAAGGGCAGCAGCCTAGAAAGTGATATTTTTTTATCGATTATTTTTCCGGATGATCAACTGGCAATCTGGGAGTACAATCGGGTATTGAAGGTAACCATCCCAGATGATTTTCTTTCACAGCTTCAAGAAAATTTTGTCGTTGAAAAAAGCGAAAAAGTAAAACCGGAGAAACCGGGAGAATTTCAACTATTTTGGGAGAGTGAATGGTATCGTCTAGCCATCAAGCCTGAAAAAATCCCAGCTTCCGTAGTCGAAAGTTTAGATGTTTCTTTGTTGCAAACCTACGTCTTTGAAAATATTTTTGGGATTCAGGATGTTCGTACCGATCCCCGCATCGATTTTATTGGAGGCATTCGTGGCAGTGAGGAATTGGAACGCTTAGTTAAACAGGAGGAGTGGAATTTGGCTTTTTCTCTTTATCCCACTGCGATGAAAGATTTATTGGCTGTGGCAGATGCCAATGAAATTATGCCGCCAAAGTCCACATGGTTCGAACCAAAATTATTAAGCGGCTTGTTTTTACATGAATTGGAGACGCGATGAATAGAATCGTTTGAAACAAAAACCAGTTTAGCTGGTTTTTGTTTTGTCGATAATTTGCTATCCTTAGAAATAAACGAGAAGGAGATTACGATGGCGATATATTTGGAGATGCCAAATTTGAATAAGGATTTTCCGTTTCGAACGTTGGTCAACGACGGGAATATTCTAACGACTCCTCATTGGCACAGAGAAATTGAATTAATCTATGTCACTAAAGGAAAAATTTCTTTAGGGGTGGATGATGTACCCTATAAATTATCGCAGGGAGAAATCGCGTTTATCAGTAGCGGGGTGATCCACTATGTTTTGGCTTCTCCTGGAAGCGAGCGGCAGGTTTACCAATTTGATTTGTCTTACTTTACTGCTTTAAATAAAGAAAATATTGATGTAATGGAAATATTTTCAAAATTGCAACCGGTGAGCACGGATTGGTCCAAACAAACAGAAACCGAAATTCAAAAGTTGTTGGAATCAATCGATAAAGAGATGAGCACTTCTGAACCGGGCTATCAATTTGCAGTAAAAGCCGCTATTTATCGCTTGATCACCATTTTGATAAGAGAAATCCCTAAAAAAGAAAGAAAGGCAAAGAAAATAAATCCAACAAATAATGAAGAGGTGTTGGAGCGGCTGGATGGTATTTTTCGTTACGTGGAGAAATACTATAAGGAGCCGATTTCACTGCAAAAAATCGCAGATATTTCTGGATATAGCACCTTTTATTTCACCAAATTTTTTAAAAAAAATACAGGGAAAACTTTTTTGACGTTTCTAAATGATTATCGAATTGATAAAGCAAAATGGTTGCTAATCAACAGTGATTATCCAGTTTCTGAAATTATTTCCGAAACCGGTTTTGAAAGTGATAAAACATTTTATCGTCTATTTAAAAAGACAATGAAAATGCCGCCGTTGGATTATCGAAACAAGATGAAATTATAAAGATCAAGGGACAAGCTTCAGTTGGATAAAAGAAGCTTGTTTTTTTAGCGCAATATTTGAGAATAAAAAAGCAATTCTTGGGGAGTGAAAGCGATCCCCGATGTTTTATAATGCCAATGTAATCGATAGCAAAGAAAATAATTTGAGGAACAAAGAGGAGTGTTTTTATATGAGAAATCGGTTTTTATGGGGAGGCGCAATCTCTGCTGCCCAAAGTGAAGGCGCTTATTTAGAAAAGGGACGGTTACCGTCAAATTTTGATTTTTTACCGTTGGACGATCGCCGTTTAAAAGCAGTATATAAGAATGATTCAGAATCATTGTTGCATTCAACAACGAAAGATATTTATCCAAGCAGATTTGGAAACGGTTTTTTTCAGCATTACGAAGATGATATCGAACTACTGAAGGAACTAGGTGTTAATAGTTTTCGTTTTTCTATCTCTTGGTCAAGAATTTTTCCAACTGGGGAAGAGGAAGAACCCAACGAAGAAGGCTTACAGTTTTACGACGATCTGCTGACGAAATTAGAAGAAGCAAAGATTGAACCCATCGTGACATTGAGTCATTTTGAAATCCCAATCACTCTTGTGGAAAAATATAATGGGTGGGAAAATCGAGAGGTTATTAGGCTCTTTTTAAATTATGCGAAGGCAGTCATGACAAGATTTTCGAAACGAGTGAAATATTGGATTCCTTTTAATGAAATGAATATGGTCTTGCATATTCCTTACATTGGCGGTGGAGTACTGTTTGAAGAAAAGAAGGATAATCTGTCCATTCAGTTTCAAGCGGGGCATCATCAATTGTTGGCCAATGCGCTGACTGTCCAATTAGGGAAGAAAATCAATCCTGAAATGGAATTTGGTGCGATGCTGGCAGCTGGAAAGACCTATGCTTATACTTGCAATCCCAAAGATGTATTTGCGGCGTTGAAACAAGATCGGGAGAACCTCATGTTTTCTGACGTTCAGGTCTTCGGCGAATATCCCCACTTTTTCAAAAATTATCTAAAGGAAAAAAATATTTCCTTAGTAACTACGGATCAAGACAATGAAATTTTGAAAGAGAATACCGTCGATTTTGTTTCATTCAGCTATTATTCAAGTGCTTGTACTGCAGAAAATGAAGCGGGAATCGATCGAACGGCGACAAATGGCTATACGACCTTGCGAAATCCATATTTACCAAAAAGTCAGAGCGTTTGGCAAATCGATCCATTAGGGTTGCGAATCACCCTAAATCAGCTTTATGAACGTTACAAAAAACCGCTGTTTATTGTTGAAAACGGTTTGGGTGTTCAAGATGAGTTTAAGAATGGAAAAATTTCAGATTCCTATCGTATTGATTATTTAAAGGAGCATCTTAAAAATATGCTTTTAGCTATTGAGGAAGATGGCGTTGATCTGATGGGGTATTTAATTTGGGGCATCATTGATTTGCCAAGCGTTAGTGAAGGAAAAATAAGTAAACGCTACGGCGTTATCTATGTGGATCAAAATGATGTGAATGAAGGAACCCATAATCGATATAAGAAAGATAGTTTTAATTTTTATCAAAAAGTCATTGCATCAAATGGCACCTATGTCTTTGAATAGATCTTAGAAAGAAAGAGAGAGAAAACATGAGAAATTACGAAGAATTATCTAAAGCAATCATAAAAGAACTTGGAGGCAAAGAAAATATTAATTTCGCCGTCCACTGTGCGACTCGTCTGCGCTTCAATTTGAAAGATCCTAAAGCAGTCAATGAACAACAACTTGAAAAAGTTCAAGGCGTTGTTGGTATCAATCCGACACCAACTCAATTTCAAGTAATTATTGGCAGCCATGTAGCAGACGTTTTTGATGAAGTTGTGAAACAAGGCGTTATCAATGGAGACACAGAAGGAAAAGAAGTTGAGGTAAAAAATGACAAGCAGGCGAGTGTTTTTGATAAAATCATCGACACGATCACCGGCTGTATGACCCCAATGATTCCAGCATTGACAGCTGCTGGGATGATCAAGGTTATCTTGTCACTTTCAACGACCTTTCACTGGTTGTCAAATGAATCTGCTACTTACCGTGTATTAGATTTCATTGGCGATGGTGCATTTTATTTCATGCCGATTTTGTTAGCGGTTTTTGCAGCAAATAAATTTAAAGTCAATACGTCTATTGCTATTATTGTTGTCGGTGTTTTTCTACATCCAAACTTTACTAGTTGGGTCACATCCGGTGATCCCATTTCCTTTATCGGCTTACCGATTCAAGGCGTCAGCTATGCAGCATCAGTTATTCCAGCTTTATTGACTGTTTGGATGATGTCATACATTGAAAAATTAGTTGATCGAATTACTCCAAAAGCACTTAAAATTATTTTGAATCCAACCTTGGTTTTATTGATAACGGCTCCATTAGCATTGATTGTTATCGGTCCTTTAGGAAATTATGCAGGTCAAGGATTAGCTTGGGTCATTAACTTACTTGAAGGAAAATTAGGATTTATTATGGTTGCTCTATTGGCTGCAGCAATGCCATTCATCGTAATGACAGGAATGCACCATGCCTTGACACCAATCTTTGTTGCTTCATTTGCAGCTACTGGTACAGAGTCCCTAATCTTGGTTGCGCAAGTTTGTGCGAACCTCGCACAAGGGGGAGCAACATTAGCCGTTGCTTTGAAATCAAAAGACAGAAATGTAAAATCGTTGGCAACGGCAGCTGGAGTCTCAGCCATCATGGGGATCACAGAACCGGCATTGTATGGGGTGACCATGAAATATAAAAAACCACTGATTGCGGCTTGTATCAGTGCCGGCATTGCCGGTTGTTTCGCTGGATTGATGCATGTCACATTGTATGTGCCGCAAAATAGTTTAATGGCAATCCTTGGCTTTTCTGGTGACAAAGGAACTGCAAATGTGATAGCAGGTGTAACAATGATGCTGGCTTCCGTCGTTCTCTCTTTTATTCTGACTTGGTTCTTACAAAAGGAAAATCCAGCAGTTACAGAAGAAGATTCCACTGCAAATCTAGTTAAAGCCTAATTAAAATTGTAGGACGGGAATCCGTTCTACAATTTTTCATCATAAAGAATAGTGAGGGAACAGGATGAAGATTTTTTTAAATGATTATGCTAAAGAAACATTAGAAAAAGCAGAAAGCTTATTCTTCAACGGAAATGGCTTTCTAGGAGTCAGAGGAAATTTAGAAGAAGATTATTATGATCATTTTTCTACGAATCGTGAAACCTATATCAATGGTTTTTATGAAACAAAAGCAATTCATTACCCAGAAAAAATGTACGGCTTTACTCCGATTGGGGAATCAATGGTCAGTGTAATCGATGGTCAAACGACGCTAATCACGATTGGTGGGGAACGATTTACTATCGAATCAGGAAAAATCAGCCACTCGAAACGCTATATTGACTTGGAGAAAGGAATAACGGTTCGAGAACTGCAATGGGAATCACCAAAAGGAAAAATAACGAAAATCACCATTTCCCGCTTGGCGTCTTTTTCCTTTAAAAATCTTTTTTCAATGCAATTTGAATTTGAAAAGATCAATCATGACTTGCCAATCGAAATTGAGACTCATTTGAACTTTAATCCAATTCGAACCGTTGATAAAAATGACCCTAGAATTAGTCATGACACCCACCAATTAGTAATTAATCACATTGATTTGCCTCACAATTTTTGTACCTTTTCCACAGAAAAATCAAAACTGACGGGTGAATTGCGCTGGAAAATCGAAGGAGAATCGGTGAGTGGAAAAATTGAAAAAGAGCGTATTATTCTTTCCACGACGCTTCAAGGAACAACCTACACAAAGACGTTAAGTTATACTGCTCGGGGATACAGGCATGAAGGGTTAGACCTTTCCTTTTCTGAATTAGCGCAGGAACAGGAGAACTATCTAACCGAATTTTGGCAAGATGCAAAGGTAGAGATCGTCAGCGATGATGGATTGGAAGAAAGTGTCAATTATAGTACATTTGCTTTGTTGCAGTCTGCTGGAATTGACGGGCAAAGCAGCGTGGCAGCAAAAGGATTAAGTGGCAGCGGCTATGAAGGCCATTATTTTTGGGATACGGAAATGTACATTTTCCCAGTCTTTCTTCATCTGCAGCCAACCATCGCAAAGAAAATTTTGGAATTTAGATACCACCTGCTAGAAAAAGCAAAAGAAAATCGGTCCTTATTTGGTTATCAAACCGGGGCTCTTTATCCGTGGCGAACGATTTCCGGCAGTGAGTCCTCTGCCTTTTTTGAAGCAGGCTCAGCGCAGCATCACATCAACGCAGACATTGCCTACGCCTTCATCTCCTATTATCAGTATACCCGTGATCTGAAGTTTATGTTTGAACAAGGATTTGAGGTATTACTTGAAACAGCTCGAGTATTTAAAGAAATCGGTTATCTTAAAAAGGGTGTGTTCCACATCGATAAAGTAACCGGACCAGATGAATACACGGTATTGGTCAATGACAATTATTATACGAATAAAATTGTTGCCCACCAGTTTAAATGGATCGGTCGTTTTGCTGATTTATTTGCTGAAGAAGACGCTGAGCGTTGGCAAAAGTTGTGTGGGCAATTAGGTTTAACAGATGATGAACTTGAAGCCTATCGGTGTTATGGAGAGTCTATGGCATTGCCTTTTAATGAAGAATTAGAAATCATTGCTCAAGACAGAGACTTTTTAAATAAGGAATTTTGGCCATTATCAAAAGAAGAAACACATTACCCATTGCTATTGAATTATCATCCTCTTATGATCTATCGGTATCAAATAAGCAAACAAGCAGATACCGTTTTAGCCTTGATGTTGTTTGAAAAAGAATTTGAGAAAACGACGATTGAAAAAAGTATCGCTTATTATGATCGCGTAACTACCCATGATTCTTCTCTTTCCTACTCCGCATTTTCGATTGTTTACAGTCGGCTAGGCAATCTTGAAAAAGCCTATGAGTACTTTTTAGAAAATGCGCGCATCGATTTGGATAATACACATAACAACACAAAAGATGGCATTCATACAGCGTCTATGGGGGGAACTTTCATGACCATCGTCTATGGTTTCTGTCATTTAACTATTGAAGAGGACCAGTTAAAAGTCACCCCTAATCTGCCAGAAAAAATCAAAGAAATTCATTTTTCAACCTATTTTAAAGGGGAAAAATATCAGGTATCGGTTACCCATACAAGTGCCACCATTGAAAAAGCGGGAGAATGAAACGTATTCTATAGAAAAAACTCGAAGGAAAAGCTTTTAGTCAGTGATTCCTTCGAGTTTTTAATTATTTGCGGGGTAAAAAGCGGTTGTCCCGGTAAAACCGAGCAATCATAATTGATTCGTAAATCGCTAAAAAAAGGAATAGGACGGTAATCAGCAGGACAGATTTGTAGCCAAACCAGTGGAAAAAAGCGACAGAGACGATTCCGCCACCGATAAAGGCAAGCACCACTCTTAGAAAATGCATGAAATTGTCCCAATCGTGAGTATCTTTGGTTTTTAGATAGTCATAAAGATTAGTAGCCACACCCTTTAAATTACCGGTCGTGAACAAGTTCGTATAAGCACGACCATCAATTTTATCAAAAGCAATCCATTGAATCGCCGCAGTAAAAGCAATCAGAATGGTCACAAGGGCAGGGGAATGATTGATCCCGGAAAAGCTGACCAAAAAGAAAATCAAAGCTTCATAATATAAAACAAATAATCGCCAAAAATGCAGTTCTTTTTTTCGAAAATAATCGATCAAAAACTTAGTCAACAAAATGCCCAAAAAGAAAAAAGATGTTGAAAGGATTTTCTTACCAACGTTGGACCAATCGCCGTCAAAGGCCTGAATAATCGCCAAAACGATATTGCCGGTTTGTGCTGAAGCAAATGCGCCATAATGGATGTATGTGTAGGCGTCCATTGCACCTCCGATAAAAGTGAGGAGCAGTCCAACAAAGCGGTCCTCATGAAAAGATTGTTTCACAGTAGTCACCAACTTATTTATATACTGAAGCTATGTTACCACATATTTTCTGAAAATAATGCAGAAAAAAGAATTTGTCACTAAAAAAGGCAAACCACAGTGGGCTTGCCAGTAAAAATTTTTTACAGTATTAGGTTGGTTCATTTAGTGCATTGACGATAGCGGCATTGAAGGCCTCTAAATCTCCGGGATTACGGCTGGTGATTAAATTGTGATCAATGACTACAGGTTGATCTCTGACAGTAGCACCGGCATACATCAAATCAGGTAAAATGGATTCGTAGCCGGTCAACGTAAGATTAGGGAGCAGTTCAGTTTGAATAAAAATCTGTGGCCCATGACAGATAGCAAACACTGGTCGATGAGATTCTAAAAAATCTTTGGTCAGTTGAACATAGCGTTCATCGGTTCGTAGTTGATCTGGAGAAAAACCACCGGGAATCAGTAATGCGTCAAAATCTTGCCAAGAAATGCCGTCAATAGAAGTGTCTACCGGAAATTTTGTGCCTTTTTTACCAGTCACTGTGTCTTTTTCACTGATAATCACCATATCATGTCCGGCATTTTCAAGGGCTTCCTTTGGTGAAGTTACCTCAATGTCTTCAACTAAATCGGTCATAATTACTGCTACTTTGCTCATTTTTTCGCCTCCTCTGATATTATCTTTAATGGTAGAGAAGGGCTGAGAAAATTGCAATAAATTTGATTGCAGGTGCTAAAAAGAAGACGTTTTTGTTTCCTACTCTTCAATTAACAGGGCTTGGATGCCTTTGCCGGCTAGAATTCGTGCTGCGTTATAAGGATTCAATCCTTTACGGAAAGTGATATACACTTTTTGATTGGTAGGGACTTCTGCTAAACGTTCCCGTAACACGCTGAGGGGAATATTTTTTGTCGCCGGAACGGTTCCTGAAAGTGGCTTGTCGGCTTCACGAACATCAAGGAAAAAGGCGGTTTCGAAATCTTCTTTTGGGATGTCTTCCCGTTTAATCGTGACGATAGTGCTGTTCAACTGATTGATAGCAACATAACCAGCCGTATTCAGCGGATCACGAGTAGTTGAGTAAGGAGGAGAATAAGGCAACTCCAAATCCGGCAAATCAAATACCGTCAGGTTGCCGGTAATCGCAACGGAAAGTTCACCAATCCGTTTATCCACACCATTTTCGCCAACTGCTTGTCCACCTAAAATTTTTCCGGTAGTTTCTTCAAAAATCAGTTTTAGATTCAATCGTTTGGCATCAGGATAAAAATACGCATGATCAAATGGCGTAATGAAAATCGTTTTGTAATTCGTGATTCCAGCAGCTTTCAGCGTATGTTCAGTGTAGCCGACAAAACTAGCTGTCAAATCGAAAATTTTGGCAACTCCCGCTCCAATAAAGCCGCGGTAAGTCAATGGATTTCCGTTGATGATATCGGCTAGCAGATGCCCTTGACGATTTGCTCCACTGGAAAGCATGCTAGGGGTAGATAAACCGGTGATCCAGCTTGTTGTCTCGATCACATCCCCGATTGCATAAATATCAGGTACATTGGTAGCTAAGTGCTCATCCACAAGAATATGTTGATCTTCTGCTAATTGGATTCCTGCTGCGGCAGCTAATTCATTGTTTGGTTTGACACCAGCCGCAAAAATCAGCAGATCCGTTTCTAGTGTAGAACCGTCTGCCAAAACTAAGAGTTTACCTTCTTGCTGAATTTCAGTAACCGTTTCCTCCAATAATAGATGGACACCATTTTTTTCCAGATGTTGATGGATAATTTCAGCAATCTCCGAATCATAAGGAAACGCAACTTCTGGTAACTGGTCAATGACTGTCACATCAATCTTGCGGTGACGCAAATTTTCAGCAATTTCTAAACCGGCAACCCCTGCCCCGATAATCGTGGCTTTTTGCGGTTGTTTGGCAATCAGGAAGTCTTTGATTTCGGCTGCATCAGTCACATTGCGTAAAACAAACCCATTTTTGGCTGTTTCAATTCCTTTGATAGGAGGTAAAACAGCGCGCGAGCCGGATGAAATCACCAGCACATCATAGGGTGCTTGGTAACTTTCCTGTGTTTCAAGATTTTTGATTGTCACTTCTTTATTCGTAGGATCAATCGCAGTTACCTCATGACGAATGCGGACATCGATATTATTTTTATTTTTCAAAATCGCTGGGGTGCGCTCAATAAGAGAATCCAAATCAGTAATCACATCTCCCAAATAATAGGGTAACGCGCAACTGGCATAAGAAATATTTTCTCCCCGTTCGATCATTAAAATTTCAGCATTTTCATCCAAACGCCGCAAGCGGGTCGCAAAAGACGGACCACCAGCGACTGCACCGATAACAACAACTTTCATTTTATTTCCTCCTTTATGTTCCGTGGTATAAATGGAACAAACATCCTTTTGCAAGCGAATCACTCTGCTTTAGCTTATAGTACAATGGCAACATGGTGACGGCAACTATTTATACTTCTCGTTTGAAAAAAGCTGGTATTTTAGAAAATAATTTCGTGGTATGATAATCAAAAAAAGGTGGGATGGAAGATGGCAAAGTATGAACGGCATTTGATTGGTGAATTTAAAGAGGTATTGAAAAGTTGCGAAAAAGCAATCATGGAGGGAAGTATGTCTGCCAGTTATGAAGACGGCAGTGATTTTTCTGCTGGTACGATCAACGTCGCAGTGCGGGTTTATGAACGGTACAGTGCTTTTGGCGGCAATCGTGTTAGTTTGAATCTGACACTGGTAGGTGAAGAAGATCGGATTTTTCTAACGGCGATTACCTCTGGCGGCAGTGAAGCCTTGATTTTCAAAGTGAATACCTTTGGGGAAGAAGCCTTTTTGGAAACTTTGACGAAAAAAATTGATGAGCAATACCCCCTTCAAAATTAATTCTTACAACAAAAGCTGGTGCTGTCCGTCTGGAAACGCCAGTTTTTTTATTTGCTATAAAATGAAAGAAGGCTCAGAAATAACCAAATTTTCTAAGGAAAACCGTTAAATAGGTTTTTCGTATGCAGGCTATCAAAGACTAGAAAAGGGAGGGATTTCGTTAGAAAATAAGCAGTGTTTTTAAAAGAGCACATTAAAAATAGATTTTAATAATTATATTTCTCACAGAGATTTTTTCTTGAATTTCCTAATAAATAAGAATAAACTATCCTTTGTGAATTTTCAGAAAATTTTTCAGTTTTTTTAGCAAAGGAGTCTTGTATGAATCAAGAAAAAACATTCATGGGGCAGCCAAGAGGGTTAGCCACTTTGTTCTTTACAGAAATGTGGGAACGATTTAGTTATTATGGTATGCGGGCGATTCTTTTATACTTTATGTATGATACCGTTACGAATGGTGGATTGGGCTTATCAAAACCTACTGCCGTAGCAATTATGTCGATTTATGGTTCACTGGTCTATATGTCCAGCATCGTTGGTGGTTGGATTTCTGACCGCCTGTTGGGTTCCCACAAAACCGTTTTTTATGGCGGGGTATTCATCATGATCGGACATATCGTGTTGGCGACACCACTTGGTTTGCCGGCATTGTTTCTTTCAATGATATTAATTGTGATTGGAACAGGGATGTTAAAATCAAATGCTTCCGGAATGGTAGGGCATTTGTATGCACCGGAAGATTTGCGGCGAGACGCCGGTTTCTCTATTTTTTATATGGGAATCAATATCGGTGGGCTGTTAGCACCAATCATTGTCGGAATGCTTGGTCAAAATGTCAATTACCACTTAGGTTTTTCGATTGCGGCAATCGGGATGTTTATCGGTTTGGTCCAATATGTTATTCAAGGAAAAACGACCTTGGCACATATCGGTCAGGCACCGACACATCCGTTAGTTGGTGCTGAGAAAAAGAAATTTTTCCGCGGCATCACATTAAGTCTGATTTTTGTGATCGTCTTGTTTGGCGGAGCCGCTGTTTTGAATCAACTGACTGTCAATTTCTTTATCAATAGTATCAGTGTTTTAGGAATTTTATTGCCAGTGTATTACTTTACCAAAATGTTGCGATCAAAAGATGTTACACCGGATGAAAAGAAAAAAGTATTGGCTTATATTCCACTTTTTCTTGCCGGTATCGTTTTTTGGTCATTGGAGGAGCAGGGTTCTTCAATTTTAGCCTTGTTTGCAGCAGAACGAACACAATCCACTTTATTTGGATTGACGATTCCTGCCAGCTTGTACCAATCATTGAATCCGTTATTTGTCGTGATTTTGACACCGGTCTTTGTGGGTTTATGGACTAAATTAGGACCCCGTCAGCCTAAGACAGAAGTGAAATTCGCTATTGGTTTAGTTTTAGCAGGCTTGTCCTTTATCTTATTGATGTTTCCAAGTCTGTTGTTTGGTGTCGGACAAAAAGTCAGTCCGATTTGGTTAGTGGCAAGCTTTTTCATCATGATTGCCGGAGAAATGTGTTTGTCACCGGTGGGCTTATCGGTCACCACCAAATTGGCACCGAAAGCGTTTGAAGCCCAAACCTTAGCAATTTGGTTATTGGCAGATGCATCTTCTCAAGCCATCAATGCCCAGATCGCACGTTTCTATACACCTTCCACAGAAGGCATGTATTTTGCTGTTGTCGGCGGAATCGCAGTCGTTGTAGGGATTTTACTTTACAGCGCAAAAAAACCGATCCGTCGTTTGATCGGAAATATTCATTAATAAAAAGAAGCATCTTTAAAATTTTGATAGGGTCCTCTTAGAGTAGACAGTGGAAATAAAAAAACTGTTTACTTTAAGAGGACCCTATTTTTTAGTTGGATACATTTAAACCCAAATACGTTTTTATTTTCTGTTCAATAAAGTTTATATGATTCTCAATCTTATTTTGTTCTTCATGCAAATATTCTAATTGATTAAATAATAGTTTCAGTCTATCGGGGATGGTTTCTTCGCCCTGGTATCTAAGTTGGGCATACTCTTGCATATTTTTTATACTCATACCTGTTTTCTTTAAACGAATAACGAATTCAATCCAAATCACATCGTTATCAGTATAGTATCTTCTGTTGTTTTCTCCTCTATTAGAAAAAATCAGCCCTTCTTTTTCATAAAAACGAAGGGTATCAATTGAAAGACCGCAAAGTTTAGAAAATTCTCCAATAGAATATTCCATGAAAACACTCCAATTCCATATCTTTTTTAGATTTTATTGAACAATACGCTGAATCACATATATTGTCAATCTAAAAAAACAAAAATTATATTGACATGGAGTACACTCCAGCATTTAGTCTAATCTCATCCATAATTTTGTGGAAAAGAAGGAGGAATAATATGACTGATAAAAAGAGATATGATATTGGGTTGAAAAACCTTGAACGGGTTGATAGCCATTCGGAGAAAGCTGTGATTGAGTCATTAGCTGGTTTATCTGAAGATGTTGGTAGATATATCGTTGAGTTTGCTTTTGGCGATATTTACGACAGACCGGTGTTGGATTTACAACAGCGGGAGATGATTACTATTACTAGCTTACTTACCCAAGGTGATACGGCACCACAAATGAAAGTTCATGTTAACGGATCACTTAACGTGGGGCTTTCGGAAGAACAAATTATTGAGACTTTTATTCAGTGTATACCATATGTTGGCTTTCCCAAAGTTTTAAATGCTGTATCTGTTGCATTACAAGTTTTTAAGGAGAGGGGAGACGAGTAGTTAAATTAATTTCATAAATAGTAGTCCTAGATATGAAGCAATCCCCAAAAGTTAGATTTTCTGGTCTAACTTTTGGGGATTGCTTCATACTTTTAATAGCCCGCTTTTATTTTTTGTTTATTTGACAGAGACGACTTGGTTTCTTTTATTCGTCTTCTTTTACTACCTTATTGTTTAAATCTGTCCGTACCACCAATACATCACACGCCGCATTGCGAATTACGTATTCTGAAACGGAACCGATGAATAATCGTTCCACAGCATTCAAGCCGGTGGCACCGAGTAAAATTAAATCAACATGGTGTTCTTTTGGCAACTGTTTGGCAATAATCGGTTTTGGCGAACCGTATTCGATGACTGTGTCAATATCGGTACAATCTTGTCCTTTAGCGAAATTAACGTAATCATCCAGTGTTTTCTTAGCCATTTCTGTTGCTTGTTCTGCCAGCATACCGTCAAAGGATGAGACGGTTTGGAAGGCACGCGTGTCGATAACGTGGGCGATCACTAATTTTGCCTGGTTACGTTTGGCGACGTTTACCGCTTTTTTAAATGCCAGTTCTGCTTCACTAGAGCCATCAACGGCAACCATAATCGTCTTATATTGTTGTAACATACAAATCACTCTCCTTGCCCTTTTCTTTATTGTAGAACACTTCGAAAAAAAGGGAAAGGATTTAGGCAAGGACTACTTCATCTTTTTCGCAAGAGCAATGCCAAACACTGCCGCCAAAAGCAGCATCACTAACAAAAACATCAGCGTAACAAATGTATGATTGAAAAAGGCGATAAAAACCCCTAACAATCCTAAAAAGCCGTATGCCAGACCAAAACTTTGAAAAAAGCTTTGATTTTCTTCCTTTTCTTCGATTAAAGCAAAGAAGACCTCCTGCTTTTTCAATAAAAAATAGCTGACGGCAAATAAAACCAAAGAAACAACGAGAACCAATCCAGTGATCATTAAAAACGCTCCTTACATTTTTTTCTAACTAAAGTATAAGGAAAGGGAGTCATAATAGCAAACGCTTCTCGGAAAAGTTCTTTTAGAACATAAAAAAACAACCTGTCAAAAGACAGGTTGCACATTCTAAAAGAAGAATGGGGTAATATCCGTCGATGCCGTTATTTGTCCCGTAGTATTGATCCCGCAAATTCTAGCAGGTGGGTTCCATGGTCTAAGTCTCGAACTACCAAAAGAAAAGGCTTGTTACCAACTTTGACACAGGACGGATCCCAAGATATCAATAAAAATGTTCGGTCAACACACAAAAGGGATAACTCGTACATCACAGAATTCCCATCTCAATAATAGCACGTGACAGAAAAAGTAGCAACAAGAATGATTGCGTTTTTGAAACCGCTATCTCACTCGGCTATTTCTCGATTTTTGGTGTCTTGCCGCCTTGCTTTTTCCAGTCTTGGATTCGTTGATACTGTTGTCCTAACGCTTGTTCATATTTTCCGGTTCCTTTTGGATGATAGTAGGAAGCATGTTTGATTTTATCCGGCAAATATTGCTGGTCTACCCACGCATGTTCAAAGTTGTGGGGGTACTGATAGCCGACACCGCGATTCAATGCAGCAGCGCCTTTGTAATGGCTGTCTCGCAGATGATCCGGCACATCACCGGTTTTCCCGCTGCGGATATCAGCAATTGCATCATCCAGCGCCATCATCGCAGAATTAGATTTCGGCGAAAGACACAAATCCACCACAGAATTTGCTAAAGGAATACGGGCTTCCGGCAAACCTAAGCGTTCTGCTGCCAGTACAGCATCCACCGTTCGAGCGGCTGCGGGAGGATTCGCCAAGCCAATGTCTTCATAGCCAATCACCATCAATCGACGGCAAATAATTGCTAAATCTCCGGCTTCCACTAATCTTCCTAAATAATGTAAGGCTGCATCCACGTCACTGCCGCGAATTGATTTTTGAAAGGCAGAGATTACATCATAGTGGGCATCGCCATCCTTGTCATGGGTCAGCGCTTTTCGTTGGATGCACTCTTCGATAATTGACAGGGTAAGGTGAGTCACGCCGTCCTCATTTAGGGTGGAACGAACCGCCAATTCCAGACCATTCAAGGCACTGCGCAAATCTCCGTTGGTGGCTCGAGAAAGGTGCAGTCGGGCATTCTCATCGATGACAACTTGTTTATACCCTAATCCCCGTTCTTTGTCAGCTAACGCAGAGTCGATGGCGTGCAAAATATCGTCTTCATCCAACGGCTTTACTTCAAAAATTTGGGTTCGACTGCGGATGGCAGGACTGATGGTGATGTAGGGATTTTCGGTGGTGGCACCAATCAAAATGATTCTGCCGCTTTCCAAGTGGGGCAGCAAAAAATCTTGTTTTGTTTTATCCAGACGATGGACTTCATCCAATAATAAAATAACGGTACCGCTCATTTTGGCTTCTTCGGCAACAATCTGCAAATCTTTTTTTGTATCGGTTGCGGCATTCAGCATTCGAAAGGCATATTTTGTAGAGCCGGCGATCGCACTGGCGATACTGGTTTTTCCAGTGCCCGGTGGACCGTAAAGAATCATTGAGGACAACATTTTTGCTTCGACCATTCGCCGAATGATTTTTCCTGGTCCAACTAAATGCTGTTGTCCGACCACTTCATCTAAATTTCGTGGCCGCATACGATAGGCAAGTGGTTTTTGCATGTTTTTTCTCCTCGTTTAATGGATTAAAAATTCCTATTGTTTTTTGTTTTCATTATACTAAGCATAGCACAATTGCCAAAAAAAGAGTGCTTATTTCTTAACATTAGGCGCCAGACGTAGCAACTGCCGCTACAATTGTGTAAAATAGATGGGGTGAGGAAAATGAAAAAAACGATTGAACTGTTTAATACAAACTCAACGCCGGAAATCGCCCGCTATTTGCTAGGGATGTATTTGGAACATAATACGCCACAAGGAAAAATCGGCGGCTACATCGTTGATTGTGAAGCCTATCTTGGACCAGACGATCAAGCTGCCCATAGTTTTGGCATGCGTCGAACACCGCGAGTTCGAGCGATGTATGAAAAGCCCGGCACGATTTATTTATATACGATGCACACCCATTTAATTTTGAACATGATTACACAACCGGAAGGAACACCTCAAGGAGTGATGATCCGAGGATTAGAACCAGCCGAAGGGTTGCTCCAAATGAGTGAGAATCGAGGCGGACGGCAAGGGGCAGAGCTTGCTAACGGTCCCGGAAAATTAGTGGCGGCATTAGGAATCACGCCCGATTTTTATGGACGTTCTATTTTTACCAGTGACTTACATCTTTTACCAGAAAAGAAAAAAGAACCAAAAGAGATTTTGGCGTTGCCTCGGATCGGAATTCCCAATAAAGGAGTTTGGACGGAGATGCCGCTGCGTTTTGCCGTCAAGGGCAATCCGTTTATCTCACAACAAAAGAAAGCACAAATCGAAACGGATTGGGGATGGAAAAATGGCTAAACTGACTATGTTGGATTATTTAAACGAACAGTTGACGAAACACTTGAATGACTATGAGGTGGCACTGGATTGGGATATGAAAAACCATACCATTGAGTTAGTAATTCGGCTTTTTGCGGAAAACCCTGCTCATTTGACGATTGATGATGCAGAAGGCGTGGCATCAGAAGAAGCAATCATTGAATTTGAAGACGGTATTTTACTATATGATCCAAAAAAATCAATTGTTGATGAGGAAGAGTATTTGACGGTGATTCCTTATGAAGGGAAAAAAGGTGCGTCAAAGGCTCAATTAAAAGGACTGGTTGCCTATTTGAAGGATGTATTGGATCAAGGACAAAGTGATTTGTTGGACTTTTTAACGGACGAAGACCAGGAGGTTTTTGAATTGGTTTGGGAGCAGGAAAAATTTCTTGAAGCAATCGAAAAATACCCACAGGAGCAAGCCCTATACGTTCCTTATCCTAGCTATTAACAAAAAAATGAGAAGCAGACTAAATACGAACAAGGGAGCAAACCGATGAAATGGAATGAAGTAAAAGTGGAAACTGCCAGTGAGGCGGTAGAGGCAGTTGCCAACTGTCTAATGGAAGCTGGTGCCAGCGGAGTAGCCATTGAAGATGCCTTAGACGTCGCAAATTTTCAAAGCGATCCATACGGTGAAATTCTTGATCCGGCTACCTACACGAGTTTAGAGGAAGGGGCATTGGTAAAGGCATATTTTCCAGAGACCACTTTTTTACCGGAGATTCTGCCCACTATCAAGGAAACCATCCGTCAACTCCCAAATTATGGGTTGGCTATTGGTAAAAATAAGGTGACGGTCAGCGAAGTTTCAGATACAGACTGGGCGACTGCCTGGAAAAAATATTATCATCCAGTGAGAATCAGCCGGTATCTGACGATTGTGCCTAGTTGGGAAACGTATCAACCGGTTCATAAGGATGAAAAAATTATCACTCTTGATCCGGGAATGGCATTTGGAACAGGAACCCACCCAACGACCCGCTTGACGTTGCAAGCGTTGGAAGTTGCACTGCGAGGCGGAGAAACCGTCTTGGATGTGGGAACTGGTTCGGGGGTATTAAGTATCGCCAGTAAACATTTCGGGGCAAAAACGGTTCAAGCTTTTGATTTGGATGAAGTAGCTGTCCGTTCTGCGAAGGAAAATATGGCATTAAATCCGATTGCAGCAGATGTCACTGTGTCCGCCAATAACTTGTTGGCAGGAATCACTGTGTCGGCAGATGTGATTGTCGCCAATATTTTAGCCGATATTATTTTACTGTTGATCCCAGATGCTTATCGGTTATTGAAACCAGAGGGAACCTTGATTGTTTCTGGAATTATCGAAGAGAAGAAGCAATTAGTGATTGATAAAATGACGGAAGCCGGCTTTTTTGTCGATCAAATCTTTTCTCAAAAAGATTGGTATGCAATTCTCTTGAAGAAGACCGAGGAATAGCCATGCAACGATATATTTTAGATGAAACGTACCCAATGGCTACCATCGAATTGACTGGGGAACCCTACCATCATATCGTTCGGGTGATGCGGATGCAGGCAGGCGATCAAGTGTATCTGGTTTTTCGCAATCAAGTGACAATCGTTGCTGAAATCAGCGAGATCACCGAGAATTCGGTTTTTCTTGAGGAAAAACGCAAAGAAGAACAGCAAAAAGAATTGCCCATTGCAATCACCATCGCCAGCGGATTTCCGAAGGGAGATAAGTTGGAATGGATCGTTCAAAAAGGAACAGAATTGGGTGCAGCCGGATTTATCGGTTTTCCCGCAGAAGCCTCTGTGGTGAAATGGGATCAAAAAAAACGTGAAAAAAAACAGCAGCGTTTAGAAAAGATTGCCCAAGAAGCCGCCGAGCAGTCGCAACGACAAGTTCTGCCAAGCGTTGAGCTGATGGATCGGTCCTCTTTTTTTGCTACACTTGGAGAGTATGATGTGCTCATGATTGCCTATGAAGAAGCCGCAAAAGAAGGCGAGCTAGCCCATTTGGCACAAGTGCTGCAAAAAATGAAAACCGGACAACGATTGTTAGCGGTATTCGGACCGGAAGGCGGAATTTTGCCGAAAGAAATTGAAAAATTAACGGCAGCCGGCGGGATTCTTTGTGGGTTAGGTCCGAGAATTTTACGAACCGAAACAGCGCCATTGTATTTATTGAGTGCAGCCAGTTATCAATTGGAACTATTATCAAGGGAGTGAAAAAAATGCTTTTACGGGAACGAATCAGCTTGCGGATTCTTGATGCTGCAATGACCGACTGGGATTTTAAAGACTATCTTTTACAGCTTTCGGAAGAAAAAATCAAAGAAATCGTTGTTTTGCCAAGTTATTTGCGACGTGCCAAACAATTGCTGTCCTTTACGGATATAAAAATCGGTACCGTGATTGATTACCCGCTTGGTGTCGGGACGACCGGCAAAAAAGCCTTTGAAGTGGGGCAAGCTTTTCGGGATGGTGCAGATTTTTTGGAATTGACCATCAGCCCCGTCATTTTATTGGGAGCAGAAGCGGAAGAATTGTCTGACGCGTTGCGGGCACTTGCCGTAGCATGGGGTGAAATTCGCCTGCACTTGGATACGACAGGAATGAAAGAATTGACGAAGATCGAATGTGCACAACGAATCAAGGAATTAGGCTGGCGGTATGTGGTCCTTGGCGAAGCTTCCACGATAGAAGAAGCGGTGCATAATGCTACAATTTTTGAATACGATGGCGGCAAACAACTGATTCTTCAAATCAATGTAGAAAAAGCAGATCCGGCGATAATCACAGAATTAGTTCAACAAGGAATCGATTATTTCGGGGTTCGCCAAGTGGATTTAGCAGATTTGTCTTTAGCCATTCAAAAAGCAGAGGAACATTGAAAAATGAAGTAAAACTATTGTATAATGACGATAATAATTTGCGCAGTACCGCTGATTAGTGGTACTTTTATTTTTCTTGTCAAAAGGGGGCTTACAGGATGTCAAAAGAAGTAATTATGTCAGGACCAGGTGTGATTAAATTGGTCGGACATTATATGAGTGACGAACATGTGGCATTTGTAAAAAAAGCGTTGGATTATGCAACCGAGGCCCACAAAGACCAGTTTCGAAAATCTGGTGAGCCGTATATTATCCATCCCATTCAAGTTGCTGGGATTTTAGCTGAATTGCGCATGGACCCGCACACTGTTGCCACGGGTTTTTTGCATGATGTTGTGGAAGATACGGAGGTCACCTTAGCGGATCTTAGGGAAGAATTCGGCGGCGACGTGGCCATGCTGGTAGATGGCGTGACAAAATTAGGAAAAATCAAATACAAATCCCATGAAGAGCAATTAGCAGAAAACCACCGGAAAATGCTGTTGGCAATGGCACAGGATCTGCGGGTAATCATGGTTAAATTGGCAGATCGTCTTCACAATATGCGGACATTGAAACATCTGCGAGAAGACAAGCAACGCCGTATCGCCAAAGAAACGTTGGAAATCTATGCTCCTCTTGCCCATCGTTTAGGGATCAGTCGCGTGAAGTGGGAACTGGAAGACACGGCATTGCGTTATTTGAATCCGCAACAATATTACCGTATCGTTCATTTGATGCAGTCTAAACGGGAAGAGCGAGAAGCTTATATCTCAACGGCAGTAGAAGAAATTCGTTTAGCTACTGAAGAATTGGATATTTTTGCGGAAATCTATGGACGCCCCAAACATATTTATTCTATCTACCGCAAAATGAAGGATCAAAAAAAGCAATTCAATGAAATTTATGATTTGCTGGCAATCCGAGTGCTGGTGGATTCTATCAAAGATTGTTATGCGGTTTTGGGAACGATCCATACCAAATGGAAACCCATGCCTGGTCGCTTTAAAGATTATATCGCCATGCCTAAAGCCAATATGTACCAATCCCTGCACACTACTGTAATTGGCCCCTATGGCAATCCTGTGGAAATTCAAATTCGGACCCATGAAATGCATGAAATCGCCGAATTCGGGGTTGCAGCACACTGGGCTTATAAAGAAGGTAAGACGGAAAAAGTCAAACCAGATAAAATGACCCAGCAAGTAGGTTGGTTCAAAGAAATTTTAGAATTGCAGGACGATAGCTATGATGCCTCCGAATTTATGGAAGGCGTTAAAGGGGATATTTTCAGCGACAAAGTGTATGTTTTTACCCCAAAAGGCGATGTTACCGAACTGCCGCAAGGATCCGGACCGCTAGATTTTGCTTATAGTATCCATACCGATGTAGGAAATAAAACAACCGGTGCTAAAATAAACGGCAAAATGGTACAGCTGGATTACAAATTAAAAAATGGCGATATCGTTGAGATTATGACCTCACCAAATTCGTTTGGACCTAGCCGTGACTGGTTGAAGCTGGTGGCCACCAGCAAAGCAAAAAATAAAATCAAACGGTTCTTTAAATCCCAAGACCGGGAAGAAAATATCAACAAAGGCCATGATTCTGTTTATAAATGTTTGCAGGAGATGGATTTTGTTCCAAAAGATATTTTGACGAAGAACAAATTGACGGAGGTACTGGAACGGTTTAATTATCAAACAGAAGATGATTTGTACGCAGCAGTAGGTTTTGGCGAAGTCAGTCCAACGACTGTTGCAAATCGTTTAACAGAAGAAGAACGCCGAGAGAAACAATTAGAAAAACAAAAGCAGCAAGTGAAAGAATTGATGAACCAACCGAAAAAAGAAGAAAAAATGAAGGTTCGTCATGAAGGTGGAATTGTGATCGAAGGGGTGGACAACCTGTTGATCCGCATCAGCCGTTGCTGTAATCCGATTCCCGGAGATAAAATTGTTGGATATATTACCAAAGGACGTGGGATTTCCATCCACCGCAGTGATTGTCCAAATGTTCAATCAGAGGATGCTGAAAAACGGTTGATTGAAGTGGAATGGGAAGATACTTCCAATTCATCGAAGGAATACGATGCTGATTTGGAAATCTACGGCTACGATCGTTCCGGTTTGTTGAACGATGTGCTGCAAACGGTCAATTCCATGACAAAAAAACTGCAAAGTGTCGAAGCTAAAACCAATAAAGACAAAATGGCAACGATTCGTTTGACGGTTGGAATTCAAAATGTCAAACACTTAAAAACAATCGTCGATAAAATCAAACAAGTACCGGAAGTTTACAGTGTCCGACGGATGAAGGGGTAGAGAAACGTGCGAGCAGTTATTCAACGGGTCAACCAAGCCAGTGTAAGTATTGAAGAGAAGGTGGTTGGCGAAATCAAAAAGGGATTCGTTATTTTGTTGGGCATTCACGAAACGGATACCGAAGCGGATGTAGATTATCTCGTGCGTAAAATTTCCTTGCTGCGGGTCTTTGAAGATGGGGAAGGGAAAATGAACCGGAATCTTGCTGCAGTTCAAGGAAGTGTCTTGAGTATCTCCCAATTTACGCTGTTTGCTGAAACGAAAAAAGGCAACCGCCCCAGCTTTATTCAGGCAGCACGACCAGAACAGGCAATCCCGTTATACGAACGCTTCAATCAAGGAATCGCCGCTGCGGGTATCCCAATTTCTACCGGGGTATTCGGTGGCGACATGCAAGTCGCATTGGTCAATGACGGTCCGGTGACGATCATCATTGACACAAAGGAATAGAAAAAACGATGGAACTTCATTTGAGGTTCCATTTTCTGTTTTTGGGAGTAGACGATGGGAACCTTTTCGCGGTACTATGAACAAAGGGAAAATTAGTATAAAAATGAAAAAAAGAAATGTGGGAAAAACGATGGACTATCCTTTATTACCGAAACAAATGCCGCAGCGAATCAAAGCGGTATGGCGTAAAAGCAATTATGTAACAATGGGAATTTTTTTCTTCGTGGGGATTGCAGGAGCTGCAGCTTTGGTCTGGTTTGATCAATTAAAAGGCGTTGGCGGATGGATTCTCCTTGGTTATTTTGTTATCCTTGCACTGATTTTTGCGTTATTGATGGCGCTGATTCCTTATCGTTATACATTTCATCGCTACGAGATCACCACAGAGGACATTGCCTTTCAAAATGGATTTATTTTCCGTTCAATCACCTATGTTCCTATGAATCGAATCCAACATGTGGAGACTGAACAGGGGCCTTTTTTGAGACAGGAAAATCTAATGGAAATTGTAATTCATACGGCGGCAACCAGCCATCATATCGCTGGTTTGGACGTGGAAGAGGCAATGGCTTTGCGGCAGCAAATCATTGAGTTAGTAAAGGCGGCGAAAGAGGATGTCTGAGAAAAAAAGATTTCATCCGCTGGTATTGCTGATTTTTTTGTTGCAGGGAATCCGGACGTGGTTCTTTTTACTGGTTTTGCTGGTCATCAACGGCGGTATTTCTACTCTTTATGGAAAATTGGCGGCAGCAGCAATGGTGGTGTTGATCGTTGGGTCGGCTGTGGCAAATTATTTTTCTCAAGCCTATCAAATCTCCTCGGAAAAAATCATAATTTATCAGGGAATTTTTCGGAAACACGAAATTGATATTCCCTATGATCGAATCCAAACCGTCAAGCAACGGCAATGGTTCTTTTTCCAGCCCTTTCATGTAGTTCAACTGCTGATCGAAACCGCGGGAGGAGAAGCCGGCAAAGCGGAAGCTTCCTTACCGGCAGTTAATGAATCCTTGGTTCACGTAATCGAAGGCTATCGTATTCGAGAAAAAGCAGGAGATGATTCCGTTTCGGAAGGGGAAAAACCAACAAGTGTTAATGCAGAACCGGCACCTTCTTACGTCTATCAAATCACCAATGGACAAATCTTTTTGTTCGGTTTAACTGATTTGAGTATTTTAGCAGCGGCGGCAACCTTGATTGTTTTTCTGGATGATTTTATTCCCGATGATTGGATCAATCAAGCTGTATCCACCTCCGAAAGTTTATTGCGGGCTGGCTGGATTTTACTGTTGGCAGTGGCACTGATTCTTTTATTGTTGTTGGCGGCGGTTTCTATTGCCAAGAATTTTTTGCAGTATTACAACTTTAAAGTCAGCAGACAGGGAAAGACTCTGACGATTGAAAGCGGCTTATTGGAGCGGCGGATTCAAAAAATTCCTTTGCAAAAAATCCAAGGAATCAAAATCCGGCAGCAAATTTTACGGCGATTATTTGGTATTTCCTCGGTGGAATTGTTGTTGGCCGGTGGTCAGGAAGAGGAAAACAATGTCAGTAAAAAACTTTATTTCTTACCGATTGTTTCTGATGCACAACTGTATGACAGTCTTGATTTCTTATTGCCGGAATGGGCTTTTAACCCACCAAAGATTCAATATGTTTCCCGTAGAAAAATAGGGTACTTTTGGCGCTGGATTTTATTGGTGGCAGTGCCGGCGATTGGAATCGGCAGCTACTTTAATCGCTGGTTTGCGGTAGGAGGAACAGTGCTTGCAATATTTTTATTGTTGATTGCTTGGCTGGAAGCCTACTATCAAGGGTACGCGCTGCAAACCGATACCCGCTTGTGTGTGCAGACCTTTACTGGTTTTTCAAAAACCCAAACCTTTGTGGAACGAAGAAAAATCCAAGCCTTTTCCGAACGAACCACTCGTTGGCTGTATCGGAAAAAAATCGGGCATGTCAGTTTCTGGTTGAAAACGGGAACCGCACCGGAAAAAGTTTCCCTAAGTTTTCTTGATAAGTCAGCAATTGATGAAATGAAACAACTCTTTTTGAAGGAAAAATCGATTAATCGTTACTAAAAAATCTGAAAAACCGGCGATTGTCGGTTTTTTTTGTACTCTTTTCAATCGAATTTCTTTTTTTTCGTATATAATAATGGAATCAATCAAGCATATTGAAGAAAATTATCCTCTTAGAAAAAGCGGATGGCAATAGAAGAAGGAGAGCAGGATGAATAAATTATTTTACGAAATATTTCCAATTGAGGAAACAAACTATCTCGTGGCCTCCACCGAAAAAGGCGTAGCCTATCTTGGACTGGAAGAAGATATCGCAGAATTGGCTCAATTTTTCAAAGGCTATCAAGCAATTCCAGAAGCGGGGCACAGCCAAGCAGCAATTCAGCAATTAACGGAGTATTTTGCTGGAGAGCGCCAAAATTTTGATTTGATCTACGACTTTGTCGGTACATCTTTTCAACAAAAAGTGTGGCGGGAATTAGTACAGGTCCCTTTTGGAAAAGTGGAAACCTACAGCGAGTTGGCAAAAAAAGTCGGCAATGAAAAAGGAGTGCGGGCAGTGGCGAATGCAGTGGGTCGCAATCCGCTGATGGTGGTTGTTCCTTGTCATCGAATCGTTGGAAAAAACGGCACCTTCACTGGGTATCGTGGCGGAATTCCCCTGAAAAAACGTCTGTTAGCCCATGAAGGAGTAACGACAATCAAAGAGTAGCTCGAGAGAATACAAGACAGAATTCTCCAATTGTATTATAATGAATGCATTAAGTAAGCGCTTTTATTTTAATAAACTATTTGATTGGAGGCTACACCATGGCAACTGTCAAAACATTTTCAAGACCAAGTATTTCACCGAAAAATCCATTATTCTCAAGTTTTAAGACAATGATCGAATCGGCTTTTTACGGCAATAATGTGCAAACAATCAGTGAGTTGCAAGAAGCGTATCAGCTTGCAAGCCAAGCGCCGGGGACGGTCGTTACCGATATGCCGGTTCTGCACACGAAAGAATTGGGTTTGCCAACAGATGCAAAAGTGTTAGTGGCAAATGATGGAAAGATCGTTGGACGAACAGCGGCGGCTCGCCGCATCATCGGTCAACCGGGAATTGATGCGACCTATTATCAGGGAATTTTACGAGAAGCGCTGTATCAAGGTACGCATCGGAAATTTTATGCCAGTAACGTGGTGGTAGGCTTGGATCCTGAGTTTATGGTTCAAAGTCACTTGATGGTCCCTGAAGGCTTTGAAATGAATTTCTACTCTTATTTGTTGAACTTTCAAATCGCTACCCAGGAAATCATGGATGTCTACCAAAATTCTTATGTTTATCCTGAAAACGATCTTTATCTTTACGCAGATCCTTACTGGACCCATCCAGATTTTCCAAACGGGTTGGCGCTATTTGATCCTGAACATAATGTAGCGGCGATTTTAGGGTTGCGCTATTTTGGCGAATTAAAAAAAGCGACCTTGACAATGGCATGGGCAACGGCCCACCGCAATGGCTTTGTCGCTTGTCATGGTGGGATGAAACAGTACCATTTGGAAGACAAACAATATACGATGGCGGCGTTTGGTTTATCAGGATCAGGGAAATCGACCATTACTCTTGCCAAACATGGGGACAAATACAAGGTAGATGTGCTGCATGATGATGCGTTTGTCATTAGTAAAGAGGGCGGCACTACCACGGCGCTGGAGCCGGCTTATTTTGATAAAACCCAAGATTATCCGTTGACCAATGAGGCAGTCGATTATTTCTTGACTTGTCAAAACGTTGGAGTGACAGTCGATGAAGAAAATAAAAAAGTCATCGTGACCCAAGATATTCGTAATGGTAATGGACGAACGGTAAAATCCCGCTACGTGACGCCAAATCGGGTGGATCATTTGTCGGAAAAAATCGACGCAATCTTTTGGATTATGAAGGATGACAGTTTACCGCCTGTTGTGAAGATCGACGATCCAGTATTGGCTGCTGTTTTTGGATTGACCTTGGCGACAAAACGCTCAACGGCAGAAAATATCGTTGGCAAAGTCAACTTGGATCAATTGGTAATCGAACCGTTTGCCAATCCTTTCCGCTGTTATCCATTGGGGCAGGATTATGCAGATTTTCGTGATTTGTTTGCGAAAAAAGATACTGCCTGCTATATTTTGAATACCGGATTTTTTGGTACGAAAAAAGTCACACCGCAGGTTACATTGGGAGCAATTGAAAAAATTGTGGAAGGCACTGCAGATTTTCGTGATTTTGGTCCAATGACGGCGATGTGTTATTTACCGATCGAAGGTTATGAGGTAGACTTGGAAAACAAGGACTATATTAGTCAATTGAAAAAACGAATGGAAAGCCGCTTAGACTTTATTTTGGCGCAAAAAGAAGCCAATGAAGGCTATAATGCCTTGCCGGAAGAAACGTCATTGTTGATTCAACATTTGATCATGGAGCTGGAAACATTGCAGCAAAATTAATCGATTGTCGTGGCAAGGATAGGGCAACTGGAGGAAGAAGAAATGGATGAAAAATTAGAATGGCGCAAAGAGCCTTGGTATAAAGCAAAGAAAAAACCAGAGCTTTTGACCTTGCCCCCACAAAATTATTTTATGATCGATGGCATCGGTGATCCCAATAAAGAAGATTTTCAACAACGAGTAGCCGCACTTTATCCAGTTGCTTATACGATTCGCATGAGTCAAAAAAATGCTTGGCAGATTCCTGATTTTCAGCTTTTCACTGTGTATCCTTTGGAAGGTCACTGGACGATCCAAGAAAAATATTATGGAGAAACCCAGTTGGTGAAAGATCATTTTGCTTACACGATGATGATTAAACAACCGGCATTCGTGACGCCAGAAATTGCAGCAGAAGCGTTAGCACGGGCAAAAACGAAAATCCCGGAGGAATTATTTCCGCTGATTCGTTTTGAAACGATTCCTGAAAAAGAAGTGGCACAAATCCTTCATCTCGGCAGTTATGATGATGAACCTGCAACTTTCGCTCAATTGGAAGAATTTATTGCGGCATCTGGTCATCGACGACTTTCAAAGGACCACAAAGAAATCTATTTGAGCGACCCGCGAAAAACCGCACCAGAAAAACTAAAAACAATTTTGCGGGTAGACGTTACAAAATAAGTTTCTCCTTTTGAAAAGTGTGTCTGGTTCGCTTCTTTTGGCGAAGCATGATAAGCTTAAATCATAAAGGAAAGGAGGCGCTTTCGCTATGCCAAAAGATTTAGATGATAAGTTGGAAAGATTAGCCAAACAAGCTAAAAAAGAAGACCCGTTTGATAAAATTGATGAGATGGAGAAAGAGCTGAATTTAGACGAAGAAACAGAGGATAAGTCGATGTTGGAAGATGTCTTAGAGGACACGCCTGCTGCCGCTGCAGATCAATTACGCCCGAAACAATAAATAATGGCTCTTTGTCAAATAGTGTTGTTTTGAATTAAATCTGGAAAAGAGAGCATTCCGGTGTTCTCTTTTTTTGTTATTTAAATGATTATACAGAGATTCTGCTGAATAAGAATTCTCTTGCGCAGGTGGCGGAAAGTACGAAAACCAAAAGCAATCCGTTTGATCACTTTGATTAAATTATTTTTCCCTTCAAGCTTGCCGTTGGAATAAGGGG
>NZ_MAEK01000016.1:0-80004 GCF_009933265.1 Enterococcus sp. JM9B
AACCAACTTTCAAGTTTTAGTAATAAACAATACCCAACTCATAGCACTTGCATATCCCATCTTGAAGAATTTAAATGCATTTTCATAAATCATTAGTGAGGTTAAATATGTTGATTTCAATGGACCACCATTGGTGATTAAGAATGGTGCATTAAATTCTTGGAAAGCATTAACTAGCTGCATCACAAGATTAAAGAAAATTGTAGGGGTGATTAATGGAACTGTAATTTTGAAAAATATTTTCCATTTGCCTGCTCCATCAACTCTAGCAGCTTCATAAAGTTCCTCGGGAATTTCCTTCAGTGCAGCTAAGAAAATTACCATGGACGAACCAAACTGCCAGATTCTAAGTAAAGCAATAACAGCCATCGCCGGGCCTGGTTCTGATAACCAACCAACTGGTGAAATTCCAATTATCCCTAACAATTGGTTAATCAAACCATCACCAGAAAATAGGAATCTCCACAAGACAGCAATTGCCACATTCCCCCCTAAAATCGAAGGAATATAGTAGGCTGTACGGAACATATTGATTCCCTTAAGCTTGAAGTTCAAGATGAATGCAATAAAAAGAGCGAATACTAGCTGTAACGGCACAGTAATTACTGCGTATCTGAATGTAGAAAAAATGGACTTAAGGAAATCCTTGTCTGTAGTAAATAGTTTAATAAAGTTATCAAAACCAACAAACGTTGGTTTTGATATTAAATTATAGTTAGTGAAACTTAAAACAAGTGAGCTGATAAATGGATATATAACAAAGATAAGCAAGCCAATCAGCCATGGTAGGATATAAATTAATCCCATTTTTGATCCTTTTCGTTTTGATTTCATATTTGCACTATCCTTTTATTGATTACTTTTGATTTCTGCAACAGCTGCTTCAGCTTGATTAACTAATGACTCGGCTGCTTCTTTAGAGTCAACCGTACCTAACCCATATTGTTCAAGAATATCAGTATAAATAGAGTACACAGATGCTTGTCCAAAGTATGGTCCTTGGTAAAGCCCTTCGGTATCATTCATGATATTTAAAATAGATTGATCGAATTCAGTAACCATGCCCGCTTCAGTCAAAATTTCAATGGCTTTTGTATTTCCTGGAATCCCACGTGCTGTTCCCATAGCTAGAACACCTTCTTTTTCGTTCAACATGAAATTAAGCAGCTCAGCGGTTTCTTTCGGATGCTTGGTATTTTTACTGATAGAAAACTCCATACTAGGCTGTGTGACTACTCCATCACTTTTCGCACCATCTATGGTTGGATACTTTGCAATTACTGACTCTTGGTTATTTTCATCTAAAACTTGTTTATAACTAGAAACACCTTGAATCCATTCTGTTTGACCAGCATAATTACCTTCGATAAATTGTTTGACTGTTGCTACAGAATTATTCCCAATGTTTTCAATGATTTCCTTCTGGCTTGGAATTACCCCGGCGTCAACCATGCTTTGTTTCCATTCCAAACCTTCCTGTATTTGTTTTTCAGTTAAATTTAAATTTCCCTTCTCATCAAAGACAGGTTCATCATATTTCTGAGCTAAATATTGAGCTATTTGATAGAATGATAATCCCGCCAATGGATAGTAACCATCAGGGAATTTCTTTGCCGCCTCTATTAAATCATCCCAAGTTTCAGGTATTTCAACCCCAAATTTATCAAATGTGGTTTTGTTATAGCATACTCCTCCCATATTTTGGTTAAACGTAATTCCATTAAGTTTTCCATTTATTGTTCCGGGTTCAACTAGGTCCTCTGAAAAGCCAGAGAAATCGATAACATCTGATAATTCATTCAAATCATAAAAGCCATTCCCATCAGGCGAATAAGTCATGTACCAGTCATAATTCATTTGCATTAAATCAGGCTCTGTTCCACCAGCTATTTGAGTTGCCATTTTTTCTACGATGCCATCCCACCCACTGTATTCAGCTTTTACAGTAATATTCGGATGTGATTTTTCAAATTTCTTTATCATATCAAGAGTTGCCTTATGCCGATCATCATTCCCCCACCATGACATTCGGATAGTAACTTTACCATCTGAATCACTGGCCTCTTTTTTACTACCACAAGCAGTTAGAAACATTGTAGTAGATAGAGCCATTACTGCAAGTCCAAGAATTTTTTTCCAACTTTTCATTTTTTGTCCCTCACTTTTTAATATTGTTATCGTTTACATGAACAGTTTACGACTTGTAAGCGCTTGAAAAAATAGAGTAACTAGATAAAAAACATTAAAAAACAGATGTTAATCAAAAAAACTAGTTGAATAAAAATAATCAACTAGTTTTTCCGCCATTTTGTTGGACAAATTGTTTTGGTGTAATTCCATATTTTTTCTTAAAGAGCTGAATGAAATAATCTGGGTTCTTTTCATATCCAACCATTTCTGCAACCTCGTATACTTTGTATCCATCTTTTATGAGTTCTACAGCTTTTTGCATTCTTATTTCAAATAACTTTTGAGAAAACTTTTGACCCGTCTCTTTTAAATATGCTTTGCCCAGATATTCAGGGTTTAAGAATAGTTTGTTTTTTGAGATCCATCGCAATGAAAGATCTGAATAATTGTAGTGCTTTTCAATTAACCAGTTCAAGTTAGCAGAGATACTTCCCTGCATCATCTCTACATCCTTCATTTCTTCAACGAGCTGGATACATTTTTTTAACAAAACCTCTATTTGAGAAATCGAATCCGATTCTAAGATTTTTACGGGAAAGTTTTGATAATCTGTATTTTTGTCTCGAAGAACTTCTCCAAGAATTTTTTTACAGAAATCTATTGCTTCTCTCTTTAAATCTTCTACAGAAAAAAGTATCTCTTTTGCATATTTGAGTATTTTTTCTAAATATCTTAAGCCGTTTGAGAAATCATTGGTTAAAATATGATGATATAAGGTTACAAATCTATCAGGTATATCGCTATTATCTTCTATAGCTTCTCCATCAATAAAAAGCTGTGGACCCATCGAATAGAAGCTTGTCTCAAAAGACTTGATACCTCGTTGAAACACTTCATCAATATTAAACTGACTCCCCTTGTCACTTACAAAAATAATACTTGGATGAGTTGTTACTTCAGTTATTTTTCGAGACAATTCAGACTGAAAAGACTGATCAGAAAAAATATAATAAGCCACTGCACCTTTTAATCCGCCAAAAACATATCTTATTTTTAAATCTACAAATGTCTTCTCAATAATCGGATGAAACAATGAATAGTGGTCATCTGCATACATCACTAGTTTAAATGGAGGAATTAGTGAATGATCCGCATTTCCTTTTCCTAAAATTATAGCTTCAATACTCTCTTTCCAGTGTAAAAATTGATTCGTCTGATTTCTTTTCAGATCCAATAAACATTGTTCTAAATTTTCTTTCAGTTCTTTGGGAGAAGTCGGTTTTTGCAAAAAGTATTTTACACCAAAACGCATTGCTTGTTTTGCATAATCCAGAGTTCCAAATCCTGTTAATATCATTAACTGTATCATAGGGTTGATTGCCTTGATTTGTTCAATTAGATCCAGTCCGCTCAACTCAGGCATGTTGAGGTCTGTTATAACAATATCCACAGGATTATTTTCCAAAAATTCAAGAGCGTGCATACTCGAATAATAGACTCCAACAATATCAACATCTAGATTAGTATAACCAATCAATAGCTCTAGTCCATCAGCGCTTAATTCTTCATCATCAACAATGATTAGTTTAGGTTGCTCCATTGGTTATTCTCCTTGTTCTTGGTCCAGCAATGGGATCATAATAGTAACTTCTGTTTTTATATTCGGTATAGATGTAATTTTGAGATTCGCTTTTTCTCCGTAGATGACTTTCAAACGCGATTGAATATTCTTCAAACCTAATCTTGATGAATCACTAGCTTCACTTAAAGTAGCTTCAAAACCTAATCCATTATCCGTAACCCTAATTACCAAATCTTCTCCTTCTGTAAAGATGGATAGATTCACCGTTACCGGTCTACTTAATTTTTCAACACCATATTTTATCGCGTTTTCCACTACTGGCTGGATACTCAAAACAGGAATTGATAATCCTCTTACATCTTGTGAAATATTCATTTCAAAAATAAGCCGTGATTTAAACCGGATAGCTTGAATACTAATATAGGCCTGAATCACATCCAATTCTTCTTGAACTGTATTAAAATCATTAGGATTGGAAATTTTTTTCCTGAAAAGTAGTGCAAGCGATGTCACCATTTCAGAAACCTCCAGATCTCCTTTGTTTAAAGCCAGGTAGTTAATTGAATTTAAGGTGTTATATAAGAAATGCGGGTCTAGTTGTGCTTGTAAAAATTTATACTCCATTTCCTGAGTCAGTAATTTTGATTGATAATCCTTGATAACCAAAGTCTCAATTTCTTTAATTAATTCTTGAAAACTATGATATAAAATACCAATTTCATCGGTTCGCTTCATGGATAATGCTGTGGTATCTAGTGAACGAAGCTTTTCCAAGTCTGCTTCTCCCTCAAACTTTTTCATATTTTCCGCTAATTCATTAATTGGAGTAATTACTTTCCGAATAAAATAATTTACTAGTCGGAACCCCGTAAATAGCATTAAACTCATCACAAAAAAGAATACAATTTCAATTTGAATTGCCTTTTGTATCACCTGCTGATTCATCAGAAAATAATAGAAATGGAAATCATTATTGGACAAAGAAACAGCATCTGCATAAACATAATATTTTATTCGATCTATAGTGTCTATCTCATAAGCATTCGTCGCTGAATCCGCCATCTTATTTTCTTTAATAAAGTTGATATACTCATCGTAATTACTCAGATTTGTGGTATAGAACGTTTTATCAAGCTCCATCACAAAAAAATCTTTATCCGAGAAAATTCCAGAATTTTCTAAGAAGTCCTGGATAAATGTTGTATTCACAAAAAGAAGTATCGTTCCTGCTTTTTTCAACACACCTGAACGTGTGGTATATAAAGTTTGGCTAAATAAGCCTTCCTGCAATCCTTTATCAAAAAACCATCGTCCTTTTTTTGAATTTTCTGGAATAGTAGCCAAAATTTGTGAAAAGGAGTAATCTTGAAAAAAATTCTTTTCATTTATGTGCTCCCCAATAATCCGTTGATCTTCAGAATCTAACAAAATCATTGACTTAATATTTCGTTTATTTGCTAAAAGCCAAGAGAATTCTTTACGTATAGCTGTTTCAAACTTTGTTTTTTCAATTGCGGATAAACTCGGGTCATTTACTTTAAGTAAGTTATTTTGAATAATTCCATTTTGATGAATTTCTGTTGTTACTTGCTCTACTGATTCCAGCTCCTGTTTAACGTTAGCAGAAAGAATGGATAATTTTTCTTGATTTCGATCATATATCTCTTTCATCATAATCCGCGAAAACATTATTCCTATAAAAAGAATTGTAATTCCTACTAAAAAAAGAATGATGTTAAAGATAGATTTGAGCTTCCCTTGATAGGATAGATTACTATAATAAGTAGCAATTCGTTTTATCATAGGTCTTTTAACTTGTTTTCTACGAATGGAACATAAAATGTCCTGTACCCATCGACATTTGGATGGGTACCACTACCATTTATACCCGGTTGTCCATCTTGATTTAGATTATCAAAACTGTATTTTTTCCTTTGCTCTTCGACTCTTGTGTCAAATGTACTTCCTGCAAAAAAATCAATAAAGTAAATACCCATTTCCATACATATTTTGGTGTTCACTCTATGCATCATTAACTGCAAATCCCATTTTCTTGCCGGCAAACGATGTAGCTGAATATATGCAATCGGAACATTAATCCACTTTCGTTTTATCTCCCAAAGAGTTTTTACTAGAGCGCTTTCAAATAAATCTTGAATTGTTTCATCCAAAATACCTTTTTCCAACAGCTCATCTAAGAACAGCAAATCGTTAATTCCACCGTCTAATAAAATTAAATCTGGATTTTCAGTGGGGGCATCATAAATTTCTTGTAACAACCAAGGAAATCCTTCTTTCCCTGTTTGAATCAAAGTTGCCCCATTTAACGCAAATTTTTCCAAATCCATGGTATTTTTTTCAGCTAATTCATCAACGAAACTTCGATGGTAGACGTGTCCTTTTATTATACTGTCTCCAAATGCGTAGATTTTTTTACCTTTTACGTCCACTTTTCCTCCCCCTTTTAATTTATTTATTAACAGCATAGTACATACTGTTTTATATTTCTACTAGAAAGTTGAAATATTTGAACTACTAACAAAAGAATTATCTGCGTTGATTTATAAAACAACATTTTCCATTAATTAAAAATATTTCTAAGATAAATTAACACTCTTTCGAGAAGGCTATCAAATAGAGTTCTTAGAAGATAAATTTATCAAATAAATAATTTTATTTGATAAATCACAAGCAATATCACTATTTCACTTCTTAATGAATAGAAAAGAGCTAAAAACTGACCTGTCTCTTTGCTTCTACAAAAATAGTCAGTTTGAACTTCCAATTGTCAAACTGACTAATTATGGTTCTATAATATTTAGTGTTGTTACTCAAATCGAGTAAGGACACTAAATATTATAGAGCCTTAAAAAATTGAATGACTAGATTAAAGAAAAATTCAAGTCCAAACACGGATTCTCTAATCGCGTGCTCAGGCTTGAATTTTTTTATACTTCCTTCGCGCTTATCTTTTTGACTTCGTGGTGTTCGTGAGTCACTGAAATAGCATATTTTTCGCCTCTGAAGGTAGTTGTAAACCGAATTGCCTCGATTTCAGTAGGCAAGTGAGGCTCGAGGACAGGACCGCTTTCAGTAAAAGACAAATTACAAAAACCATAAACAATCGTCAAGAAAGTACCACCCATTGATGCTGTGTGAATTCCATCTTTCGTATTTTGATGGGAATTATCCAGATCAACTCGTGCGTTTTCTAGGAAGTACTGATATCCCTTTGCACTATTTCCTAATCGACTGTAAACAGTCGCAAATGCTGAGTAGGAAAGTGTAGAATCATGGGTAGTTATTTGATCGTAGTATCCCACGGTTTTAATCGCTGTTTCTTGAGAGAAATCTTCTTGAAACAGCATCAAAGCAAGTACAGCATCTGCCTGTTTAGCCACTTGATAACGATAAATCATCAAAGGATGGTAGTTCATCAGTAAAGGATACTGCGTTTCTTCTTTAGATAAAGGCCAGATTTCTTTGTTTAAAAAGTCACGGTCCTGCGCAATTATTCCGAGTTCTTCATCAATTGGCTTAGCCATACATTGAGCATTTTCTGTCATTTGGGTCAGCTCTTCTTCCGATATTTTCAGGGTTTGGCAAAGCTCCTGCCATTTTTCAGGAAATTCTCTCTTAATCTCTTGAGCAATTTTATTTACCCAAATAAATTGGTGTTCCACCATTCGATTTGTGTAAAAATTATCGTTTACTAATACAGAATACTCATCCGGACCAGTTACTTTATCAATATGAAACTGACCATTTTTACGATACCCGATTTCGTTAAATACCCGCGCAGTTTCAAGTAAAACAGCGAACCCTCCATCTAGCATAAGAGAAAAATCATTGGTTTGTCTAAAATAGCTGATAAACGCATACGCAATATCCGCATTGATGTGGTGTTGCGCCGACCCAGCTTCGAAAAATGCCGAAGATTCTGTCCCGGAAATCGTTCGCCAAGGATAAAGCGCACCTGTCTGGTAACCGAACATTCGCCGATTTTCTCGTGCTTTATCCAATGTATTAATTCGATAGGACAACATTTGCCGAGCCAATTCAGGTTTTAAATGCAGAAATAGCGGAAAGACATACATTTCTGTATCCCAAAAATAATGACCTTCATAACCGCTGCCACTTAATCCCTTTGCAGCGATGCTCGTTTGACCATCCGTTCCCAGAGATTGCAATAGCGCGTAAGTACTGTAGTTCACGCTTTCTTCTAAGCGATCTTTACTTTTGATTTTTATTTTCGCAGTTTGCCAGAATTTTTGCAGGTAATTTTTCTGTAGTGTCGCCAATTCTTCAAAACTCAAATTCATTCCTTGATGGGTTGTTTCACGAAAAGCATAGCTAAGTTTTTTTTCATAAGTGTTTCCTTCCAGCTCCGTTCGAATAACTACTCGGTCTGCTTTCTGTTGCTGATCAATCAGCTTTCCTTTGATTGACCAATGCATAGCTGCTTTTAAACGGGAGTTTGCTGTCTCAAAGCTGCAAATTCCTTTGTCAAAATCGACATCATTTATGATTAACTGGTGCGTGTCATGACTCATTCTTGGATCATTTTTATCAATTGTTTTAACCGGTTGGAAATTTAGATGAGTAATCAGCTTAATCGGCTCTTGATGATTGATTCGCTCAAAATCAAATTTCATGGCAAATAGATTTTTATGAATAAAGGAAGCTAATCGAGAAATTTTGATTCGAGTCACTCGTCCTTTGGGTGAGGTCCAGGTCATTTCTCGAATCGTCATTCCTTTTTCTAAATCAACATATCGTTTCGAATCTGTCATTTTTCCCTGATCAATCCGAAAATCTTCTCCACCAATTTTTATCAGCGTCGTTTGCCCATCCACCACACTGACCATTGTCTCCCCAGTTGGTGTAAAACCATACATTTTTTCTGGATAGCTGATTTCTTTGGTTTCATAAAAACCATTAAGGTATGTCTCTCGGTTTGTCACAAAAAAATCGTAATACCATTCCTCAAGATTTCCCCGTACACCAATAAAACCATTGCCGTTAAATAAAATACTTTCTGCTTTTTCCAATTCTTCCTTCGTATAATCATTCAAAGATATTTTCACTTGGCTTCTCCGATCTTTTATTTATAAAACTATTTTACTACATTGTGTTTGTTAATCTAAAAATGAAAAAAGTCTCAAAATATCATTTTTGAGACCTTGAGACTTTTCTTCTAGCTTCTTTGGATATAAATCAATTCATACAATGCTTGCCGCAAAGTATCATTTTCTATTTGTTGCAAGAAAGCCGTCAGCTTAAAGGCATCAGATGTTGACTTAAAGAAATTCCAAATTCGTTCTTTCTCATCAAAAGAAATCTCTGCATGATTGATTCGTTCAAAAAATTCTTTACGAATGACTTGTATTTTTATTGGTTGGAAACCTTTAATAGCAATAGTTACTTGTTCTTTGAATGGCTCTTCAAGCAAGAAGCTCCGTTCAGTTTTCTCTAAATCATAAGGTAAAAGTTGCCCCATTTCACAATGTGGTTCAAACATCTCCGTCCCACAAAAGACAAATATATGTTGTCTATTTTGTGGCAGAATTCCCTCTTCATCCATAACGGAAAGAGTCAGAATTTCTTTTTCATAATCCAATACTACTTTTGTAATCGCCTGTTTTCCATCTTTTTCTTCGATCATTTCAAATTGATTACTTTTTCCCGGGAAAATTTTCCACTGAATACATTCAGGTAGATTTTCTCCAATCGTTTTTCCTACTTCACCGTCAAATGGAAGGATACCACCTGCTTTAACAAAAACAGGAATCGTTTCTAACGAACGATAAACGGCTAATTCACTATTTCCTGAGTATCGTAAATTGGAAAAGAGATCATACCAGTCCCCTTCTGGAAAGAACATCTTATTTTCCGCCAGATGAATTTCTTTATTTTCAGCAGCTATGATTGGACTGACGAGAAGCTCGGAACCAAAAAAGTATTCATTTTGATAAGCGTAGGAACCTTCTTCCTCCGGATAATCATAATAAATCGGACGAATCAAAGGAATTCCCTTCTCAGCGGTCCTAACGTTCATTGTAAAGAGATACGGCAATAATTCATGTCGTAACTGTAAAAAATTTGTCATGATTTTTTCAATATCTCCACGATAGATCCATGGCTCTTTACTAAAGAATGGGCTGCTGGAACTATGCAGACGGTTGATTGGACTGAATACACCAAACTGTAACCAGCGTAAAGCCAGCTCTTCATCTTTATATCCGTGCATATGTCCGCCGATATCATGACTCCACCACGTATAGCCGATATTGCTGGCCGTCGCTGTCATATAAGGTTGAAAAGCCAATGAATCCCAGCTAACAATCGAGTCACCGGAAAAACCAATTGGATACCTGTGGCTTCCTGGACCGGCATAGCGAGATAGAATCAGAGGAGCCTTCCCTTGTTTCTGCATATCTAAAATATGGTAATGATTCAGCGTCCATAGAGGATCCAATCCTGCTATACTGCTTTCTTCCCCTTGTTGCCAATCCAGCCACCAAAAATCAACCCCCATTTCTTCTAATGGATGGTTCACGTCTTCAAAGTATACTTTTCTAAAATCTGGGTTATTCAAATCAAATTTTGCTGGTTCTTCAATTTCCGATACTAAATTTAGCTTTTGTGAAACAATGGGATACTGTTCTTCAAATCCTCGGATACCGTCAGCCGGATGGACATTTAATGTAACAGCCAATCCATGTTCATGGAGCCAGTCTAAAAATTCCTTTGGCTCTGGAAAAAGCTCCCGATTCCAAGTATAACCTGTCCAACCACTGCCATATTTCTCTGGAACTTCTGTGATGTGCCAGTCCATATCTAAAACTGCGACAGAAAAAGGAATCTTATTTTTTTCAAAACGAGTGATTAATTCTTTATATTCCTGTTCTGTATATTTCCAATAACGACTCCACCAGTTACCAAGAGCATATCGAGGTAATTTGGGTGGAAAACCTGTCAATCGAAAATAATCCTTGAGAGCTGTCTGATAATCATGTCCGTACGCAAAGATATATACATCTTTAAGATCCTTATTCCGCGGTTTAGGGTCTCCTGTGCTATCTAAAGAAAAAGAGGCTGAATCATCCAAAATTGCGAAGCCGTTCCGACTCAAAATACCATCTTCCAACGGAGCCGAACCATCAATTTCATCAACTGTTCGTAGGGTACCTTTCAAGTTAACGATTTTTTCTCCAAAGCGCCATTGATTATGATAGTGAGAAAAGCTGTAGGCAAAATCGATTGTTAAACTTTTACTATTGAATGCTTCCTCCTTTTGATAATACAGATGATAGCTCGAAGTTATAATTTCAATCTTATCCTCTTTTTCAATAAGCTTATGGGGAACTTCTTCAAAATCTCTGTTTAATACTACCTGTGTTTGACTATCCGTAAATATTCCTTCCTCGGAATATTCCATGCGGAGTAACTTTTCTGTCAATAAAGAAAAGCGGTATTTTTTTCCTTGAATAATTGTTTGAACCATGTCTGCACCTTCAATCTAATTTGTTTACATGTATCTCTCATTCTTTGATAGAAAAGAATTTATTCTCAATTCAGTTTGTGCTTCCCAAAGTTTAACGTTCAACTTAAAGGAGAAGAAATTGCCCCACTTGATCAACTGCAGATCAGGGGACGGGGAACTGCCTATATTTTCAAATTCCCGGTATTTCTTGTATTTATTGTTACACTAATCATTTTATTCGTTTATTTTTTTTACTGTTTCTCGAATCTTTAATTCTCCTGAAAGATTAGTCAATTGGGGAACCTTTTTCCCTTTATCAACAATGTCTGCCAACATTTGCATCGCCAACATCCCTTTTTTGAGTTGATCTAACTTGACTGTTGTCAACGGCGGATCATTAAACTCTGCATATTTGATGTCATCAAAACCGATAACTGAGAGTTCCTCTTCATAATTCACCTGATTTTCCTTCAGAAAGTAAAGGAAACGAATCGCTAAATAGTCAGCAGTAATCAAAACAGCAGAATAGTCTCCAAAATTTGCCAGCATTTCGTCAAAATCATTATGGGTATAAAGGAAGGAATCACTCACTATCAGATTTTTCTTTTTCAGAGCAGACAAGTAGCCAATATAACGTTGCTGGACAACACTTGTTTGGTTGATATCAAAATCATAGGAAAGAAAGGCAATTTTTTTATGTCCATTTTCAATCAAGTAGTCTGTCGCCAAAAAAGCAGCAGTGAAATCATCCGTATTCACAAAATAGCGATTTGGATACTCAGTAATATTTGAGTAAATTCTTTCATCTAAATGAGTGTCAATAAAAATAATTGGAACCTGAATGCTCTGATTTATTTTCTCAAAAAGCGATTGGCTGAATCCTACAGCGATAAATCCGTCAAACCGCCAATTCTTTTGTATATTTTCAATATCTTTTTGTGAAGTCACTTTATGAACCAACGTAAAAAAACCGTTTGGCTTTGTGATTCGCTCAATTCCTTCCAATACTTCTGCAACGAATGGGTCCGTGAAATCCAATTGGGGTGTTTGAGAAAAATACAACAGCCCAATCAAGCGAGAAGAAGAGCGAACCAACGCACGAGCATTCATATTTGGTGAGTAATTATATTTTTCAATAATTCCTTCGATTAGTTCCCGTTTGTTTTCTGAAACGCGATGAGCCTTGTTATTGATCACGTTAGAAACGGTTGTAATACTGACCCCCGCTTCTTCTGCGATTTTTTTTATAGTTACTTTCATGCTCATCGTCCTTTCCGGTCGTGTTAAGAGTATTATAGCTGATTATTGAAAATGTTCAATTACTTAATCGATCCGCTGGCTACCCCTGCAATAAACCGTTTTTGGAAAATAATATAAATAACTACAACTGGAATAATGGAAATAGATGTTGCAGCAAATAATCCACCATAATCGGTTCCGTATTGTCCATTAAACAAACGAAGTCCTACCGACAATAACTGTTTGGATTGATCATCAATCATCAAATAAGGCCATAGAAAATCTTCCCAACTCCACAAGAATTGAAAAATTGCCAAACTCGAGATTGCATTTCGCGACATGGGTAAAATAATACGATGGAAGATATAGAAATCTGTGGCACCATCCACGCGAGCAGCTTCAAGTAATTCATCTGATATTTGAGAAATCGACTGCCGGAACATGAAAATTCCAAATCCACTGACCATGGAAGGAATAATCAATGATTTATAGGTGTTCAACCAACCAAAATCTACCATCATTTCATATTTAGGGATAATCGTAACCGCCCATGGCAGCATCATCGTACTTAACACAACACCAAACAAGATATTTTTGCCTTTAAAATGAAATTTCGAAAAAACAAATCCCATTAAAGCACTTGTATAGATAATGATTACTGTCGTTAAGACTGCTACAAACAAGCTGTTAAAGAACATTCTCATAAAATCAAATTTTTCTTGGACATCTGTAAAATTTGACAGTGTGGAAGGAGTTGGAAATAAACTTCCACCGATTTTTACGATTTCACTGTTTGGAGCAAAAGATGAAAGCAGCATCCAGACAAATGGAACAATCGTAACCAATGCCAAAAGAAGTAAAATCAAGTTTAGTATAACAGATTTTGTTTTTTCCATTAGGAGTCATTCCTTTCCCCAGTAATCTTGAACATGATGATTGTCAAGATACCGATAATAACGAACAGCAAAATTGCCATTGCCGAAGCTGTCCCAAAATTATATTTGACAAATGCTTCATCGTAAATCAAATAGGAGATAACATAAGTCGAGGTCCCCGGTCCACCATCAGTCATGATCAAAATTTGAATATAGGCTTGCAAATATGTAATCAAGGAAGTGATGACTACAAAAAGAGTCGTTGGTTTCAACAATGGCAAAGTAATCCGCCAAAAAGTCTGCCAACCTGATGCTCCATCAATTTTTGAAGCTTCAAAAACATCTTCTGGAAGCCCCATCAATCCTCCTAGAAACAAAACGGTTGCATAACCAAAATCTTTCCAGATTGTCATAATAATAATAGCAGGTAATGCCCATTGGGAATCTTTTAACCAGTTGATATCTAAGTTGAACACTTTGTTGATTAAGCCAAACTGTGGATCAAACATCCACATCCAAACAAAGGAAACAGCTACTAAAGGCGTGATCGTTGGCATGTAGAAAAGCCCTTGAAAAACAGTTTTTACTTTAGTTAGTTTGGAAGAAAGCAACAGCGCCAATCCCAACCCAAATACTACCCGAAAAACAACTGCAAAAAAGGCGAATACCATTGTATTTCCCATGGACTTCCAGAAAAGACCACTCGTTAATACCTCTTTAAAGTTTTCCAGTCCTACAAAATTGTATTTGTCGATCAATGGATTCCAGTCATGTAAACTACCAGCAAATGCCTTATAAATTGGGTAGACTAAAAAGATTGCAAAGTAAACAATCAATAAAACCACTGCGACATTTCTTAAATTAATAATTGAATTTTTTCGTTTTATTGTCTCCATTGTATCTCACCTCTCTTTGTAAATAGAGATGCTAAGACGTTTCTTAGCATCTCAAGACATTTAATTATTTAGCTTCATCGATAAATTGATAGCTGCTTTCCAAAGATGTAAAATCTGTATCTTTCATATCTTTTTCCATTTGTTCTTGTCCAGCTTTTAATGAACTATCTAAAGCTTTGCCATTAAATAAAACGTCTTCCATTGTTTGTGTCCCTGTTGTTTCAATCGTTGCTGGGAATGGCCCCGGCCAAATCAAGCGATCGACCCGTGGTGCGATTACTTTTAGAATTGGATTATCTAAAATATCTTTATTTTCAGCAAGTGATTTTTTCGTTGGGAAGGAAGCCAATGACAGAGCTCCTGCTTTTGAATATTCATCATTTGCTAAACAGTATCTCAAGAAATCTTGTGCAACTGCTTGTTGTTCTTCCGTTTGATTCTTATTAATACCTGGTGTACTTTCACCATTGTAGCGATCATACGCCATTGGAACGGATTCATCTGGAGTTGGTGTTGCAAAGACGCCAAAATCAATGTCAGGGTAATTTGTATTTAATTCATTTAAATAGAAGCCCCATTTGTAAACCATGGCTGACTGTCCATTACCAAAACTTTGAGAAGAATCTGCACCAAAATCTTTTGAACCAACTTGATCTTCATTATAAAGATCTAGCAAAAATTGCAGATTTTCTTTTGTTGTATCATTGTCATAATTAGCAACTTTACTGTCTTCTTTGAAGAGTAATTCCCCTTTTTGGTAATTTAATCCTTGATAAATGGCACTGTAGGTTTCACCATTCCAGTTAAATCCTGCTTGAGTAATCTTGTCGCCATCTTTTTTTGTTAATTTTTTAGCAACTTCCCGGAATTGATCCCAAGTTTTTGGAATATCTGCATCTGTTAACCCTGCTTCTTTCCACAAATCCTTATTGTAATAAATGTTCCCAGTATTGATCATGCTGTCGATATAATAAACATTCCCATCGATTACGTGAGGATCAACAGAGGTGAAATCTGCTTTCAATTCCTCTGTGTCAATATCATATGGCTGTAAATATGGAATTAATAAATCATGTTGAGAATTATGAATGTTAAAAACTGCTGGCCCATTTTTTCCCTTTAATGCTAATGGTAGCTTTGTCCAGTAATCTTCCCATGGATGATTCACGACTTTAATTGTTACATTAGGATAGATTTTTTCATATTCTTTGGCCATCGTAATGGCAGGATCCCCTTCATTCCAAGTCCAGTATTCAATATTAATTGGTTCTCCATCGTTGACCAGTTTATTAGGATCAAATTTTACTTGATCACCAAGAACCTCCATTCCCTTATCTTCTTTTGTATCCGTTGTCCCGCCGGCGCTTCCACCATCTTTGCTGCTCCCGCAGGCTGCCAATCCGCTGATCATTAAGAGTGATGCTAACGCCATAAAAATTTTTTTCTTTTTCATGAAGCTTTTCCTCCCTTTAGTTTAACGTTTAACTTCGAATATAGTTTAACGTTAAACTAAAATTTTGTCAACGCTTCCATAGAAGATTTATTATTTAATAATCCATTTTTATTTGAGGACTTTGAGTTTATCGCATCATTTTAAGAAAAAATAACAAAATTTCAGAGAATTTTTTCGCACACTTTGCAAGCTCAGCTGAGTCTGAAGACATAATAAATAAGATCGACCAGTTTCACCTGATCGACCCTATTTTAACGATACTTATGTTTCCAATATATTTATTTCCCCTCCAAGTAAAAAACTTCCGACACGTAATCTCCTTGTAATTCCGGATTAATTGGCAAACCAAGGTTCATTAACTCATCACCAAAATAGTTTTTTTCACCAATTCGATAGCAGATATCTTCCGACAAACCGGTAAGTTTTAATGTAGTAATGGGATTTGACGCTTCAGCTAAAACACGGAAATAAAAAAGTAAGGCCTCTGTCATATCTCCGGAAACAAGCATCCATACAGTCTCATTTTCTTCAAAAGGACTCTTTAAACGAATGAATTTTCCATATTGCAATAATCTCCGATGCTTTTTATAAAAGGTGACTTGTTCTTTTATTTCATTTTTTTCACTCATTTCAAGTGCTGTGAGGTCCAGTTCATACCCGAAAATTCCTGACATAGCTACATCACCTCGTAGCTTCAAACTCGTCTTCCGCCCAGTCTGATGGTTAGGAATGGCTGAAACATGTGAACCCATGCTTGAAATTGGATAAACAAGACTAGTTCCATATTGGATTTTTAAACGAGCTATTGCATCTGTATTATCACTTGTCCAAGTCTGCGGCATATAATAGAGCATTCCCGGATCAAATCTTCCTCCACCACCTGAGCAACTTTCAAATAAAATATTTGGATATTCTTTAGTCAATTTTTCTAAAAATTCATATAATCCTAAAATGTATCGATGAGCCACTTCCCCTTGCTGATCAGCTGGCAACAGTTTTGAATACACTTCTGTCATATTTCGATTCATATCCCATTTAATATAATCAATCGTTGCATTATCTAAAACTTTTTTCATTTGCTCATATAAATTTTCTCGAACATCTTTTCTAGAAAAATCCAATACATATTGACTTCTCCCTAATGATTTTTCACGGGAAGGAACAGCGAAAGCCCAATCTGGATGCACCTTATATAATTCACTAGCTTCTGAAATCATTTCTGGTTCAAACCAAATACCAAACTTCATTCCCTTTTGGTGAACCTTTTGAGAAAGTCCTTTGAGTCCACTAACAAGCTTCGTTGGATGTTCAAACCAATCTCCCAATGAGGATTGGTCATTTTCTCTATTTCCAAACCACCCATCATCTAAAACGAACATTTCAATTCCTAAATTCGCTGCTTCATCCACTATTTTCATAATTTTTGGTTCGTCAAAATCAAAATACGTTGCTTCCCAATTGTTGATAAGCACAGGTCGTTCCTTTTGTTTAAATTGTCCTCGTGTAAGGTGATGATTAAATAGTTCATGAAAGGTTTGAGACATTCCATTTAAGCCATCCTCGCTAAATACCATGGCAGCTTCTGGCGTCTGAAATGACTTTCCAGCTTCTAGCTGCCACGAAAAATTATAAGAATTTATTCCCATAATCAAGCGAGTTTGATCATACGGATCCTTTTGAATAACTGTTTCATGATTACCACTATAAATCAAAGAAAAGCCATAAGCTATTCCATGATTTTCAGAGGTTGAGGACTCAGCTAATACAGCAAAAGGATTTTGCTGATGGCTGCTCGAGCCGCGTTTGCTATCCAATACCTTAATTCCAGTATTCACTGACTCACGTGTCAAATATCTTTCTCTTGCCCAAGTTCCATTCAAATGCAATAAATCAAAATTTGTCGCTGGAAAATCTAGGGAGAGGCTGGCCAATCGATTGATTTCGACCTTTTGAGCACCAAAATTAATTAATTTTGCAGAGCGAGTAATAACATTCAAATAAGAAAAAATACTATAACTAATCTCCAAATTTAACTGACTGACCTTATCCTCCAAAATAAGGGTTAATGTTTCTGCTTCCCCCTCATTAGTGGTATAAGTTGCGGGTAACCCGGATAATCTCTCTTTTCCCGTGCTAATTCGATAGTCTTTATATCGAAAATCAACAACCCTGCTGCCATTGGTTAACTTTATATTATAGGCAGGTTCTCTAAAATCACCAAATCCATTCCCGGGAAATTCCATCAATAATGTATCTAAGGACAAATTTCGATCAATACTATTTGGTGGATTCGGTGAAAAAGAACGATCAATCCGTGGATAGCGATGGTTCCCAGAGTACTGATTAATTTTCTTGCCAAAATAAAGATGGCTCAAATAATTGTTCTCTTCAATTGCAATGAGATAGCTGATTTTTTTATTACTTAAATGAAAAACCTGTTGCTCCTTATCAAAATAGATCATAATCGAATTCCTTTCCAAACGTTTACTCTTATTTAACTGAGCCCAGCATTCCTTGAACAAATTGTTTTTGAAGAACGAAGAAAATAATCGCGGTTGGTAGCGTTGCAATTACGATTCCTGACATCATCATACCGTAATCCGGTGTATAAGAAGCACCCATTGCAGAAAGAACCAACGGCACCGTTCGTTTATCTGGTGATTGCAAAGCCACTAATGGCCACAGATAATTGTTCCAACTGCTCATAAAGGTAATAATTGCGGCAGCAGCGTAGGTATTTTTAGCAGTTGGCATATAGACTCGAAAGAAAATACTTAGTTCTCCCAAACCATCAATCCGTGCAGCTTCTACTAGTTCTCTAGGAAATGATTTGATGTTTTGGCGAAAGAAAAAAATCAGAAAAGCAGTACAAATAGCCGGTAAAATCACGACAGCATAGCTATTGATTCCTAACGGTGTACCACTAAGCTTACTAAACATACGATATAACGGAATCATCAATGCAGCAAAAGGAACCATCATCGATAACAATAAAATATTAAAGATAGTGTCTTTCGTTTTCGTTCGATAGATCTCAAACCCGTAGCCGGCCATCGAAGAAAAAATCAGAGCTAAGACCGTTGTGATTACTGCAATCATACCGGAATTTGCCAATGCACGAGTAAAATTTAGATCTGAAGAAAAAAGATTTTGAAAATTAATTGCGATTTGATTTCCAATCATAATTTTTCCTGCCGTAATGTCTACAGCTTTATTGGTCATCCCCAAAATCATCCAAACAAAAGGAAAGATTGAGATAAATGCCATAACGCTTAACAAAAAGTATTTTAATCCAGCTTCAACTTTTTTCATTAGTTTTCTCTCCCTCCGACTCTTGCCTGAATAACTGACAGAACGACAATTGCAACAACGATTACAAAAGAAACTGCCGCGGCATAACCAAAGTTAGGTGTAAAACGATAGCTTAGATTATAAATATATTGGGACAGTGTTGTTGTCGCATTTGCAGGACCACCCATGGTGATATTTTGAACCTCATCAAACAATTGTAGTGTTCCAATCGTCGAAGTGATTGTAGTAAAAAGAATAATTGGCTTCAAATTTGGGATAGTAATTTTGAAAAACTGATCTCTTTTTGAAGCCCCATCAATTTCTGCCGCTTCATAGATGCTCGGATCGATGTTTTGCATACCGGAAATGAAAAATATCATATTATATCCTGTCCAACGCCATGTGATTGCAAAGATGATTAAAACCTTTGCCCAAAAAGGATCGGTCAACCATTTGATTGGATCTTCAATCAAGTTGATATTCAATAAAAAAGTGTTTACCAAACCATTCACTGAAAACAAGCTTTTCATAATCAGAGAATAAGAAACTAGAGAGGTAATACATGGTAAAAATAAGGCTGTCCGAAAAAGTCCTTTGAATTTCAATTTCTTGTCATTCAAGATATTGGAAAGAACCAACGCTAAAAATAACATAATTGGCACTTGTACAATCAGATATAAAAAAGTATTTCCAAATGCTTTCTTAAATGTTGAATCGGTCAGCATCCGCTGATAATTACCTAGTCCGTTAAACGACATATTCGTCGGTGGCCCAGATTGAAAGGACGTAATCAGTGCCGATACCATTGGAAGGAACACTAATAACGTGATTAAAATAACCGGTAGTGTAATAAAACCATTCCCATTCGCAAACAGGTTCTTTTTCTTCATAAAAAATCTCCTCCTTTTTGAAAATAGGAACTCGTGATCTTCCACGAGTTCCTACCGCCCTAGTTTGCGATTTGCGCTTCAACTTGTCCTTGTGCTTCTGTCAATACTTTATCAACATCTTCACCGTTAATAACGCGTTGTGCACTCTCAGCTAACACGGATTCAATCGCATACGTGTGATTTCCGTAGTTTACAGCTGGAACTTCGCCAGACCATTTTGAAAAGTTTTCAAAAACTTTTTCGTCACCATAAAATTCTAAACCGGCTTTATATACATCGGTCTCTTCAGCAGCATTCATCGTTGAAACCAGTCCGATTTCTTTCGCCAAAGTTCCCATTAACTCTTTGTTAGACGCAAAGGTATTTGATAGGAAATCTTTGGCATTTTCTTCTCCATCTACACCTTTGATAACGTACCAGCCAGCTCCACCAATACTTGAGGCATGAACAGAATCTGCATTACCCGCAATTGATGGAATTGGAGCTATCCGCCACTTGCCGCTTTGATCTTCCGCCCCTTGGATCGTACTTGAATACCATGCTCCTGTTGGTGAAGATGCTACACTACCTGATTGAACAGCATTTACGCCCCCATCCCAATCAGAAACTTGTTCAACAATATCTTCATTCAGTAATTGTGCAAAAATATCTAATCCATATTTTAAGGATTCATTGTCTTTGATTGTTACAGAAGTCCCATCTTCTCCGGTATACCACTCTCCTGCCGACTGCATGATGATTCGAGCTAAACCTAAGTCACTTGGATTCAATGACATCAATGCGTGACCCGTTTTTTCTTTTACTGCTTTTCCAATTTCAATATAGTCATCCCAAGTGATATTTTCCAAATCTGCCTCAGTGTAACCTGCTTCTTCTAAATAATCCTGACGATAAAACAGTCCAGCGACACCGCTATCAAATGGTACCCCATAAATTTTATCATCAACTTTGTTGACTGCAAATTTATAACTTGAGAAATCATCTTCACTAACAATATCTGTTAAATCTGAGAAAGCGTCTGGATAAGAAGAAAGATACCCTTGAATCCGGTAATCTTCAATCAAGACGATATTAGGTAACCCATCCGTATTCCCAGCTGCCAAACTTGTATTTAATTTTTGTACGATGTCATCTTGGGACATAGTAACCACTTCAACATCCACATCAGAGTTTTCATAGACTTTTTTTGCTTCATTAACTGCTTTGATGTTAAAGGTTTCATCCCACGCCCAAACGGTAATTTTATCGCTGCTACCCGCATCATCACTACCGCTGTTAGATGTTCCTCCGCCACCGCAAGCTGCCAATGTGAGTGCTGCTGCACCAATCAATAAAGAGCTAACAATTTTTTTCATCATTCTTCCTCTTTTCTCTTTTTATATAATAACTATATCCTTCATAGAAAGCGTTATCAACACACTGACTGAAAGCGGTTAAAATATTACAAAAAACAAAAATATTTACAAGTTTTACTTTTGCATACGAAAAAAGGTATACTTAATAAAAAGCAGAAAAAGGAGGGCTATTTTTGGAAACCTTAATTACCATTTTGATCGTTGATGACGAACAGACAATCAGAGACGGTCTTAAACATCTGATTCCTTGGGAAAAAGAAGGTTTTCGGATCATTGGCGAAGCAGCAAATGGGAAACAGGCGTTAGAACTCATTCGAGTAAAAAAACCCGAAATAATCATTACAGATCTCATCATGCCAGAAATGGATGGATTGGAATTTTCTCAAGTGATACATCAACAATATCCTGATAGTCAATTTTTGATTTTAAGCAGCTATGATGATTTTAACTATGTCTCACAATCCTTTAAAAACGGAGCGGTTGATTACCTTTTAAAGCCTACATTAAATCCTCAGAACTTACTGCATGCCATCAAAAAGATTTCACTCAAATTAACAAAAAAACATGAGGGTGACTCCAAACAACAGATGACTTCACAAAGCTTAAATCGAATTTTAAGCGGTTACATGGATGATTTTGAATTAAAAAAAATAGCAGAGTATTTGGACTTTACGACTTTCCAATTGGTCTACACGAATGCCCATTGGTATCAAGATGCCCTTCATGTTCAACATTTTTTAGAAAAAAATGATTTGTTGGATACACAGTTATGCCGTTGGTTGCCTTTTTATTCTACCAATGGAGATTTGGGATTATTGCTGGCAACCAAAAATCCACCACTTTCAAAGAAACAGCTAAAAACAACCATGATTACGTTGCAGGCGACAAATCCAGAAGGTTTTTTTGTTATCGGCGATCCCTTTACCGAAATAACGGAGGTATCTCAACAACTGCGCAATTTAGCACAAAAAAGTTTGGGTCAACGGTTTTATTTTAAAAATATTTTTTTAATAGATGAAGCAGAGAGCTTTTTACTCAATCATGAAGCCCTTTTTAACACCAAACGATTTATTCGAGATATTTTAAATAACGATTTTTCATTAGGCATTCAGAGAATTGAAGATTTCTTTAATCAACTAATTCTTTCTTTCGTGGAGCCAGTATATTTAAAAAAGCAGGCAAGCAGCTTTTTTTATACCTTATTGTCAACATTGGAAAGCTCCTATCCAAAAAGTACCACTTTTCGTCAGCTAAAACTGTCCTTTTTTAATGAATTGACCCGAACAGATTATTTAGAAGATTTTTCGAAGGTAATTTTAGCAACTATTTTAAAGATTCGAAATGAGTTGCAGGAACAAAAAGTCAATAATTTATCCACAGATGAACTTATCAATGATATAACTTTTTATATTAAGAAAAATTTTCAAAAAGAGCTTTCTCTGAGTCAGTTAGCCGATGCATTTCATTTTAGTTACAGTTATTTATCTACTTTCTTTTCAAAACATTTTGATTGCAGTTTTTCTGAATACGTCAACGCTGTCCGACTTCAAGAGGCCAAACGCTATTTATTGGAATCCCCCTTGAACCTATCAGAAATTAGTGAGGCTTGCGGATATTCAGATCTGAGTTATTTTTCTAAACAATTCAAAAAGGAATTTGGAATCAGTCCTTCAAGATACCGGAGGGAGAAACATTCATGAGGCGCCTGCAGCGATGGATTCGATCAAATGAATTGTTCACGCGATTGATGGTTATTGTTATTATTTCGATTATTCTGATTAGTCTATTAACGACTGTTATTGCCTTCAACCGGTCAAAAGATGCTTATCTTGATTCTTATCAGAACTCTAACCAACTTTTGATGACAAAAATTCAAGACGACTATGAAACATTGAACGAAAATATTCAACGTATTTTTGAAACAGTTGACAACAGTCAGGTAGTTGAACAATATCTGAAAAGTGATCAGTCCGATCTTGGTCAACTTATTATTGATTTAAAGAAGCAAATGGCTGATACCCGCTCAATCTTTGAGGATATCCCTTCTAACTTGATTCTACTTGGAAGGAATGGAAAAACTTTTTTCCAAAATGATGGTGTACGGAGTCAATCTATTGAAGATTTTTTGTCTGGAGAACTGATTACCACCTTTGATCAGTCATCAGCGGTTAGTCATTATTTTTATCGTGACGCCGGAATTACAACTTCCACACAAAACGAACCCGGCTTAATGTTTATTCGTAAACTTTCAGATCAAAAAACTACTTTTGGGTATGCACTGATTTTTATTCCGGAACAAAAATTTGCTTCAATCTATACAACACTAATGAATGATCAATTTCATAAAATTCAAATCGTAAATGAACAAAGGCAGATTATTTCCTCCAATCAAAAGCAATTACTTGGGAAATCGCTAAAATTAAAAAATTCACCCAAAGAAATTCTTAGCAAACTACCTCTGTACAGCTATAATTTTACACTTTATAATTCCTTAAATGAGACAAAACTAATTCAAAATATGAATTGGCTCAGACCTACTCTGCTTGTGGCAACATTAGGTATTCTCATTGTTAGCTTTTTAGCATTTTGGATTGTTCGGCAAACAACCCAGCCGATTTACCATTTAATTGGGAAACTCACAGCAACCAAAAGTGGGGATTTTTCAAATAAGGTTCACTTGGAAGGAACTCGGGAAATTAAAGAATTGGGGAAGGCCTATAATTCAATGCTTACTGAATTGCAAACCTATTTTGATCATTTGCTTGAAACCGAAAAGGAAAAACGACTCGCCGAAATTCGTTCATTACAGATGCAAATTCAACCGCACTTTATTTACAACACCCTTACTTCGATAAAATTTTTAATTTGGCAGCAACAGACAGAAGATGCGGTCCTTGCTATTGAAAATTTCATCGTGTTATTGCGCCAAACATTAGGAAACCCTAGCGAAGTCGTTTCTTTGGAAGAAGAGTTAGCAGGAGTAAAAGCTTATACCCATATTTTAAAGCTACGCTATGGAGACAATATCCAAGTGAATTTTCTTGCCAGCGACGATACTTTGGCTTGTCTTGTTCCTAAAATGATTATTCAACCAATTATTGAAAACGCCTATCTTTATGCGTTTCCCAATCAGACAGAGGGCTTCATCCAGGTTTTTACTCAAAAGAAGGAAGATAAACTATATATCGAGATTATGGATAACGGGATTGGCTTTGATACGACACAACTTCAACAACCTGCCAATTTCCAATTAAAATCAACCTATTCTGGAATCGGCCTAAGAAATATCAATGAACGGATTCATCTTCTGTACGGTTCTTCCTTTGGACTTGATATCCACTCAGAACAGCATAATGGAACACTTGTCACTCTTATTCTACCGTGGAAAATTTAATAGAAAGAACCAGTTGTATCTCCGTACTGAACTATTCCCTGTCAAGTAGACTGTGAAAAAAACAAACAATAATTTGTTCGAGTGAAACTCGAATTGGACTTTAGATGTGTTGCAGAATGTTCTTTTCTGCAGCATATCTTCCAGTTTAATAAAAATAATCAAGCGTTTTCTGATTACGATTGGCATGAGATTGCCATGTTTTACCGTGATACACTTATGATTATTTAGCGATGGCTTTGTCATAGTCCAGTCCATGAGCAATGACTGCACTCATGATAGAAATAATTGAACATACAAAAACGCATTTTTTAGTATTTTATTCATAGATTCCAACAATCGGATTTAGGTAATCATTCAAATCAAGTATCCTTTCTAAACTTTGTGAATCCAAACTTACCAGTTTAATAGTTCTCAAGTCCTTTAATTCAACCTTATCTTCCTCTATTTCCCACAATTCAAATGAACCATTTATTGATTGCAGGTATTCGGAAAATGGTCCATAAAAGTTTCCCCAATCATAAACATCGACATAATAAATAAAAGGCCTATTCGTGTATCTATTTATTGTGCTCTCCTCTTTCTCTCTTTTTACAGAAAAAGTCTCGTCCAAGTCATTCAGAAGAACAAACATTTTCTCATCGGGATCAACATTTTTTACATTAATGCCTAAGTTGTTTTCCAAATCTGAAACAATCTCCTCAAAGTTATCTAATCGACATAGTTCGTTAAGTGAAAATAGTTCTGAATCTGAACTAACTGGAGTCTGTGTCAATTTTTGATAACTAGCTATATATATTCCTACAGACATTTCAAACCTCCTTGTAAAATTTTTTGATTGATAATACAACAACTTCTTATTTAATTAATACCCCATTTTATTTCCCTCTCATAATGCATTCATTATAATGCTTAACTGAACGGTTTTATAAAAAGTAACCATAAAGCTTTACTAAAAATCGACGGTATAACCAACTAGATCGCCAGTAGACCAGTAGAATTGAACAAAGGATATAACAATATGTCCACTGGATACCATAGTCCACCTATACTTGGAAATCCAATTTTTCAAAATACTGGAACTAGAAATAGCGTATTCTCTAATAACCACTTGCTAGATTTTTCCACATTCAAGACAGCTATGAATGCAAGTAATTTAGTTTTCTCAGAGTATCTCTTCTAGGTTCTAAGTTCCCAAGTCGCTCGATGTCTCCTTCAGGAAATTTAATAATCCAATCCCCTATAACCATCTCGCAAACTCCGATTCTTTTAATTTCTTCCTTTCTAGAGCTCTTTCCTTGAAGAACCTGATTAATAGAAAATATTTTTTCTTCTACACTAAATTTTACTCTTTGGATATACTAAAAACTCCCATCATACGTAGATTTAAAAATCTTTTTCTAGTCTACGTATGATAGGAGCATAACAAACAAAACAGAGATACAACTATTTTTATTTCCTCATCATCCCATCAATCAACTGCATCACCTTGCGGACTTCATCATTTTTCACCACAGGCTCCGCACCTTCTCTGACAACTTCATAGAAATTTTGATAAAAAGAAGGATATTCCGTCTTAGGTTCAGGAAATGGTAATCGGATCGTTGCTTCTTCAGACGGTGGCGCCATCGTTTTGGTCAGCCCAACTCCCGCTTGAATAGGCGCCGGTGCGGCCACATTTTGTTTTTGACTGGCACTGACCATTTCTCCAGAAAGATCCCAATCCTCGATTTTAGCGGTCCCATTTGTTCCCTTCACATACCAACGTGGCAATTTTGTATAGTTCGTCGTGCCAACTTCCACCAAAGCACGAACACCATTTTCAAAAATCAGATAACTGATAAAACCATCGTCAACTTCATCCCCAAGAATATAGCTGAAATCAATATCTACTGATTTTATTGGACTATCCACCAACCATAACAATTGGTCCAGTAAATGAACCCCCCAGTCCAGCAACATGCCCCCGCCATGTTTTTTCACATGACGCCAGTCACCAGGAATACCGTTTGCTCCTTGCACCCGAGATTCAATCTGAAAAAGTTCTCCGATTGTTTGCTTTTTATACAACTCGCGGATAATCAAAAAGTCTGGGTCCCATCGGCGATTTTGATGTACCATAAAAATTTGTTGGGTTTCTTTTGCAACTTGTAAAATCTCATCTAATTCTTGGGTATTCATTGCAACAGGTTTTTCACATACTACATGTTTTCCCGCTTTCATTGCTTGAATAGCCAGTTCTTTATGGCAGTCGTTTGGCGTTGCAATCAGAACGGCTTCAATCGTTGGATCTGTTAAAACGGCTTCGTAACTTTCATAATTTCTCAACCCGTTCTGTTTGGCAAATGCTTGTCGTTCACCAGAAATATCATAGGTTCCAACCACCTGAATTCGTTGCTCTGCCTGTGGCATAATCGTACTTACATGATAGGAACCCATCCCGCCGTAGCCAATGATTGCAAAATGAATTGGTTTGTTCATTACACCCACCACATTTCCGAAGGTTGCTCTTTGATCATTACTGATTTTAGATTTTTGACTGCTCGTGTCAATCCTTCGTCTACTGACATAATTGGATCTTCATGCTCAATACTTAAAACATAATCATACCCATAGATTCGCAAAGCTGAAATCATATCCGACCAAACTTTTAAATCATGTCCACAACCTACAGAACGAAATGTCCATGCCCGTGTTTTTACATTGCTGTAAGGTTGCATATCTGTCAATCCATGCATATTAATATTGTCTTGGTCCAAGTACGTATCCTTCGCATGAAAATGATGGATTGCATTTGCTTCACCCAGTATCTTGATTGCTGCTACCGGGTCAATTCCCTGCCACCATAAATGACTAGGATCTAAATTACAGCCTATCGCTTTTCCAGTTGCTTCTCGCAAACGCAACATAGTATAAGGCGTATGTGCCAAAAATCCGCCGTGTAATTCAATTCCGATTTTTACTCCGGCACTTTCTGCCACCTGATTGATTGTTTTCCAATAAGGAATCAACTTTTGTTCCCATTGGTATTCATAATTATCGTTGTATTCAGTTGGCCAAGGCAAAACAGGCCAGTTGACTTGAGTATCCGTTGGGTTTCCACCAGAGACCCCAGAAAAACCGTTGACTACGGGTACGTTCATCAACGAAGCAAGTTTAATCGTTTTTTGTAATAATTCATCGGCTTCTTTCGCTACTGCCGGAAGTGGAGAAATCGGATTATGATGGGCACTCAATGCAGAGATTTCCAAACCCTTATCTGCTAATTTTGCTAAATATTCTTTACGTGCATCCCCAGATGCTAAAAGATGATCAATATCAAGATGGGCATTACCGGGAGAGCCACCTGTTCCAATCTCAACGGTTTGTAATCCGTAATTTGCAGCAGCAGTGATCATTTCTTCAAACGTCAAATTGTTAAAAACTGGCGTAAATACACCTAATTTCATTTTTCTTCCTCCAATGCTTGATAATGTCCGTATGTTGGGTAAACAGCCCGAATTGGTGCACACCAGTGAATCGCATTTTTAAGGACTTTTTGCACATTTTTGTTGTAATAACTTGGATAGGTTTCATGCCCTGGTTGAAAATAGAAAATACGACCATTGCCCCGTTGATAAGTACACCCACTGCGAAAAACTTCTCCGCCAGGAAACCAGCTGATAAAAATCAGTTCATCGGGAGCAGGAATATCGAAGTGTTCTCCGTACATTTCTTCTTGTTCCAATTCAAAATAATCACCGATACCTTCTGTAATCGGATGTCCTGGTTTTACATTCCAAATGCGGCAATGTTTCTGATCTTCCCGCCATTTTAAATCACAGGAAGTTCCCATTAATTTTTTGAAAATTTTTGAGAAATGACCGGAGTGCAACACAATCAAGCCCATTCCTTGCAATACCCGCTGTTGGACCCGTTCGATAATGACATCTTGTACCTCATCATGTGCTTGATGCCCCCACCACACTAACACATCTGTCTGAGCTAAAACTTCCTCAGTCAAGCCATGTTCTGGCTCATCCAAAGTAGCAGTGCGAATCGTGAAGTCATCTGTTGCCAATAATTCCGCCAACTGACCGTGAATACCTTTAGGATACATTTGTTGAACTGCTTCATCCGTTTTTTCATGACGAAATTCATTCCAAATCGTTACGCGAATCATTAAAACACTTCCTCTATTATTTTTTTCAAATTATGCTGATTCATTACAGCAGCTTCCATCGGTGAAAACTTTTGAAAGGCTTCCTGCTCAATGATTAGCCAAGGCATTGCTTGTACTTTGGCAAATTCCAAATAATCCTTGATTGGTAGCAAACCCCGACCAATTTCCGTACTTTCTTTAGGCTCCCTCTGCATATCTTTAATATGCAGCAAGGCTATTTTCGATTGATGCTGTTTAAGCCAAGCAGCTACATCGATCCCAGCATAAGCCAACCAATAAAGATCAACTTCTAATTTCACTGTTTGCGACAAATAATCGAGAATATCTGTGTCTGGAATTTCAGAAAACTCATGAGCATGATTGTGGTAAGCAAAGTGCAATCCAGCTGCTTTCAACTTTGTATCTATCTGTTGTAAGTCACTCGCTGCTTGCTGCCAGTCTTCAAAGGTTTCAAAATGCAGCCATGGACAAACTACTTGTGAATTACCAATCGCTTTTTCAAAAGCGATAACCGCTGGTAAATCATTTTTCAGCTCTTCAAACGAAATATGAGAAGCAGCTACTTCCAGTTTCAGTTCTGTCAGCCAGTTTTTGATTTCTTCTGCTGTTTTTCCGTGATAACCAGCAAATTCGACACCATCATAGCCAGCTTCTTTCAGTTGTTTTAGGGTGCCATAGAAATCGGCTTCGCAAGCTTCCTTGACACTCCATAATTGCAAAGCAATTTTAGGTTTCATTTTCTTCTCCTATAAATAAACCGGTGCGCCAGTTTTCGAAGACTCGTAAATCGCTTCTAAAATCTGTGTGACTACAAAAGCCTCTTGTGGTTTAACGACTGGTTCTGTGTCAGTTAGAATCGCGTTAATCCAGCTTTTAGCTTCTCGAATCTCAGGTGTTTCATCCGCACCTTCATAAAAATCAACCCCACCAGTTTCCAGTTCAATCTCTTTTGCATATAACAAACTGTGATCTTCTCCATTAATTGTCAGACCATTATTCATATCTGCACCAGCTTTGGTTCCACAAAGAGTTGTTTTTGCTTCCTTTACATCCAAACTGTTCAATGCCCAGCTGGATTCCAAGAAAATCGTCGCACCGTTTTCCATCGTAATAAAGCCAAAGGCAGAATCTTCGACTGTAAATTTCTCGGGATTCCATGGACCCCAAGCATTTGCCGCATTTTCAGTTTTCGACAATTCATGATAAGCTTTTCCAACAACCAATTTTGGCTGATAATTATCCATCATCCAAAGAGTCAAATCCAATGCGTGGGTACCGATATCAATCAATGGACCTCCTCCCTGAGCTTCCTCATCAAGAAAGACACCCCAAGTCGGTACTGCCCGGCGACGAATGGCATGGGCTTTTCCAAAATAGATTTCTCCAAGTCCATCTTCTCGACAAACATTATGGAGATAAGTCGAATCAGTCCGGAAACGATTTTGGTAACCAATCGTTAATTTTTTCCCTGTTCGTTCAGCAGCAGCAATCATCTGTTTGGCTTCAGCAGAAGTTTTTGCCATTGGTTTTTCACACATGACATGACAATCTGCTTCCATTGCTGCAATTGAAAGTTCAGCATGTGTCGCATTTGGCGTACAAACGTGAACAACATCCAACTTTTCTTTTTTGAGCATTTCTCGGTAATCTGTATAAATATGTCCCTTATTTTTCCCAAATTTTTCCTGTGCCGCTTCTGCGCGTTCCTCAATCAAATCACAAAAAGCCACCATTTCTACTTCGGCAACTTTTGATAATGCCGGCATATGTTTCCCGTTAGCGATACCGCCGCAGCCAATAATTCCAATTTTTAGTTTCATTCATTTCCTCCTGTAACCGTTTTATTTTATCTAAGTATAACGAACTGAATAAAAGAATTCTTCCCATTTTTCTTGTAAAAAATTCCCGATTTTTGTCCTAATTTACTTTTTTTCAGGTACAATAGAACAAAAGAAACAAACCATGTTTGGAGGAAAACTATGAGCCAATATTTGGAAATTCCTAAATTAAACGGACTCTTTCCCTTTCGGAGCTTTATCAGTCATGGATGGGACATCACCTATCCTCACTGGCACAAAGAAATTGAAATTATTTACTGTCTTAAGGGGCGGGTAAATTTAGGCGTTTATGAGGAGATCATTCAATTGGAAGAGGGGGAAATTTATTTTTTTCCAAGTGGTGAACCGCATTTTTTTCTGGCTTCCCCTGATAGCCAAAGAATCGTGTATCAGTTTGAGTTAAAGCTTTTTCATGAAAATGAAAACCTCCAGCAAAAGGATCGAACACTATTTGAACTTTTCGATACAGCAGTCAATCACAGCCGTTTTTGGCCAGAGAACAGTGAAAAACAACTAAAAAAATTGTTACTTTCGATCTATGAAGAAAATGAGACAGAAAACGAGGGAAAACAATATACAATTATGGGGGCATTGTATCAAATTGTCAGTCTGTTTTATCGGTTACCCGTAAAACCTGTTCAAGATGCGAAGCGCGCCACCCAAAAAGCACTAAAAAATAAAGAGACTTTGACCTATTTGAATACCATTTTTGAATATGTTGAACAACACTATCTCGATCCCCTTTCTTTGGAGGATATTTCTTCCCATTTAGGATTCAGTCCTAGTTATTTTTCTCGCTTTTTTAAAAAAAATGTTGGCTTTTCCTTTACCCAATATTTAACGGAATATCGCATCAATCAAGCAAAATATATTTTAGGTACAGAAGAACTGCCAATGACTGAGGTCGCAACAAAATCTGGCTTTGCCAGCGTCAAAACATTCCATCACGTTTTTAAATCCAGTGTGGGAATCTCTCCAATGCAGTTTCAGAAACAATTGGGAGGAACAAAATAATCCCAGAAGATTAGTTTTGCAGTTAATCTTCTGGGATTATTTTTTACTAGGCTGAAACTACTGGATCCAATTTTTTAACTTCTACTTTTGAATGCCAAGTAGAAGCGGTTGTATTGAGAATCTCATTTAATGCTTCAATATTTTGACGTCCTTCTGTTGCCAACCACTTCGCTGCAGCCTCAGGCCCTTCTTTTACAAATGGTTCGACAACACCTTTCCAAGTTGCTCGCCCACACAACACTCCGTTAAATTCAGAGCCAGCTTCTTTAGCAAGCAATAAAGTTTCTTGAAACAGCTTTGCTGAAACGCCGCCAGATAAGAAAATAAATGGCAGAGTCGTCGCCTCACTTTGTTCTTTGAAAAAGGTCTGTGCGGCTTCTTGAGTATAGACGGCTTCTTCTTCGGCGAACCCCTCAACAAAACGCATATTGACCGGTACTTCAACTTTTAAAACATCAACTTTATATTTGGGTTTGGAGAATTCTTTCATCATTTCAATTACTTTGCGGGGTTTCACAACTGCATATTCACGACTATTCACATCAGAAATATTGGCATCATAGGAAACTAATTCAAGATAAAATGGCATATCTTCTCCAGCACATTCACTTCCTAAACGTTCAATAAAAATATGTTTTTGATCATTGATTTCAGAACCTTCATCCACATCGTAATACAGTAAAAATTTAATTGCATCTGCTCCTCTGGCTTTAAGACGTTCCACCGACCATTCCTGCAATAAATCGGGCAATCTTCCCGGAGTCGTTGTATCGTAGCCAGTTTTTTCATAAGCAAACAATAATCCTGCTGTCTTAGCCCGCGCATCAGCTGCGGGTAGTCCGTATTCAGGATCCAATAAAATAGAAGAAGAGTACTTAGTTAACTCTTTAGAAACCAGAACCTTCAACTCTTCAATATCTTTTGCTTCTGCCGTCTTACCCAATGCAGCAAACATTTTTTTTAATGCACCTCGTTGATCAATGGCCAACGCAGCAATAACACCATCCTTTGTAGACAGCTGATTCATCATATTCTTTTTGCTTTTACTTATTTCTAACACATCATTCACCTCAAATATTATTTATGACCTATCATAGAAATGACTACTCGGTCTACACTTTTGGTCTATTTTTAAATGACTTTATTTATTCGTATGGGTGGATTGTTACCCCCTTAACTACACGGTTGACAGTGCCTGTTGGCGAAGGAGTATCCGGCCTGTTGCCGATTTTAACAGAAGACAGTAAAGCTACAGTTTGTGCCACCATCAAAAACGGTAGTGCTGCATAACCATCTGGTAAGGGATCACTCACTGTATTAAAAAGAAAATTTGTACCTGGGAATACTCGTTTGTCGTTCCTTTGACCAATTGCTACCACTGGTAGTGCGATTTTATCTCCAGCTATTTCTTCTAAAATATCAGAATCGTATTGCCGGGTGTAAGCTGTATTGCTAAGGAAACCAAAAACCAATGTTTTATTATCTACAAAAGATTTAGGACCATGACGAAAACCCATAGAAGAATCAAAAACTGTCGCCGTTTTTCCAGCAGTCAGTTCTAAGACCTTCAACGAAGCTTCCCTTGTCAAGCCTGAAAATACGCCTGACCCAAGATACACAATCCGTTGGTAATCCAATGCAATTATTTTCTGGATTTCCGATTCCCTTTCAATGACCTCTCTTCCTAATACAGCCATTTCATCAATGAATTGTTCTTTTTGGTGATTTTTATCGAACACCAAAAGTGCCATCAATAACATACAAGAAAAACTACCAGTCATTGCAAATCCTTGATCATTCGCTCCACTAGGCATCAACAGTAATAAATTATTGGGATCGTTTTTTGACTGCTGAGCTAATTTTCCCTCCGATGCACAAGTAATAGTGATATGGCGAATGTGAGTAACCACTTGATTCGCAATTTTAACCGCAGCTAAACTTTCAGGAGAATTCCCACTGCGAGCAAAAGATACTAGGATCGTCCAATCATCTGGTTGTAAATAGTCTAATGGTGCTGCCACAATATCCGTTGTTCCAATACTCACGAAATCAAAACGAGTGTGATCCCCATTTTGATTCAAGAATGGTCTCAGTGTATCGCCAACATATTGAGAAGTTCCAGCACCAGTAAAAATCACTCGAATTCTTCCAGAAGCTTCTTGAGAAGCAATAGCTAAAAAACTATCAATTTTTTCTTTTATCTGATGGTAGATTTGCTGCGTTTCTATCCATAAATCGGGTTGTTGCATAATTTCTGCAGTTGTAATTGCTGCACCTTGTTTTTCCAATTCAGCTTTAGAAAGTTTAAACATAGTTATACCTCCACTATTAAAAGCGGGTATGAACGATTTTATAACGAAACTGATCCGCACGTGCGATACTTTCCGTATACTCAATGATTTCATTCTTCATATTATATGTTTTTCTCATCAAGTGTAGGACTGGTGCCCCTTCACGAATGGCTAATAATTCTGTGTCCTTCGCCCGAACAATACTCGCATAAAATTCTTCTTCCGCTAATTTTATTGTTTCCTGAAAATCTTCTTTAAAAATATCGTACATCGCTTTCTCTTCTAATTGTTTCTTGGTCAATGTCAGAAAATGGTTAAAGGGTAGATATGTCCTTTCCAACATCATTGGTAATTCATCCGCAATACGCAATCGCTTCAATTTGATCAATTTTACTCCCAAACGTAGATTCATTTGCTGAGCCAAATACTTATTGGCTTCAATTTTTTCAAACAACAGAACTTCAGATTTTGGAATTTTCCCTAACGACTTCATTTGTTCCGTAAAACTATAAGAACCAACCAAATTCAACGCTGTATCCTTCAAATCTGATACAAAAGTTCCTTTTCCATGCTGTCGATAGATAAATCCAAGGTTTTCTAATTCCTGCAAGGCAAGCCGCACCGTTGTACGGCTTAATCCATAAATTTCAGATAATTCTCTTTCTGAAGGAAGCATGGTGTGGGATTCAAGTTCATTTTCAATTTTTTCTTTTAATAATTCCACCAATTGATCATAGAGTGGTTGCTTTTTTATTTTGTTTGCCATGTTTTTCACCTTTTCTGGTTACTACAACCTATTCAGCACCATTATATCTGTTAGTTTGCAGTTTTATTTTTATAATAGCAAACAAATTTGCTTTGTACCAACAAATCACTTAATCACTCACTCCCTTTTTCCCTCCACACCAACTGGTAGTAACCACACATCCAATATACTACCTGTTAAATTATAAGTCAATGTTTTTCCTTAACCTCTTCCAAGATGAACATGAAAAGAACGAAGAATTTTTTCTCCAAGAAAAAAGAAAAAAAAGAAGCCCCGTTATCAAGGACTTCTTTTCAATTTGTAGCGTAATTTATTTTTTCATTGCTTCCTTCGCCAACAGCAAGCTACCAATAATTCCACTTTCATTTGGCATACCCCAACGCACGATGTATTCTTCTGGTGCCGGTGTTTCCATATAACCAGCCATTTGCTCAACAAATTGTCGACGGATATTTTGCAAAAGATGGTCTTGGTTCATTACACCTCCACCCAAAATGATGACCTCAGGAGCCAGTGTCAATGCATAGTTCATCAAAGCTTGGGCAATATAGTAGGCTTGAATATCCCAAACCGGATGATCTTTTGGCAAATCTTGTCCTTTGATTCCTGTTCGAGCTTCCAAGGAAGGTCCGGCAGCCAACCCTTCAAGACAATCTTTGTGGTAAGGGCAGGTTCCTTCATAATCATCTTGTGGATGACGTTTGATTCGGATATGCCCCATTTCGGGATGGGCAATCCCTTGAAAAATCTCGCCATTCAAAACAACACCCGCACCAATCCCGGTACCAACGGTTAGATAAATACAACTGTCTTTTCCTTGCGCGGCTCCTTGCTTCAACTCACCAAAAGCTGCTGCATTCACGTCCGTTGTCCATGCAAAAGGAATGTCGTATCTTTTTTTCATCGTTCCCAGAAAATCATAATTTGCCCAGCCTTTTTTCGGCGTTGCTAAAACAAAACCATAATTTTCTTTTGATTCATCGATTCCAATTGGTCCAAATGACCCAATTCCCATTGCTTCTAATGAATAGTGATCAAAAAAATGAAAAACTTGCTCAAAGGTCTCCTCTGGTGTTGTTGTTGGAATGCTGACTTTTTCAATTATTTTTTGATTTTCATCAGCTACTGCGCAAACAAATTTTGTTCCGCCGGCTTCGATACCACCAAAATACATGTTACTCCTCCTCGATTCCAATCGTGCGGATTTCATAAGGTCGCAATTCTTTTGAAACCGTTCCGATTGGTTCTTCTAATAAATTCAGCAGTTCACTGTTGGTTTGATTTTCTTTTGTAACCATCAGTTCAGTTGCTTCATTGCTTAGATTATACCCCCGAACAATCAATTTCGCATCACTTTCTCGGCGTTTTAAAGCAGTGACTGCAAAAGTTGAACCTTTGATACTTAAGTAGTGCTTTTTATTTTCCAAAGTTCCGGTATGAATACTGGTTTGTTTACCTGTAAATGGTACCTGATTGCTGTGTGCACGTTGATATGTTGCAAAACGTTCCTCAGGTGCCCCATGAATTTCAATACCAAAGACAAATGTGTGCTCACCCAAGCATTGCGCTTCCGGTGTTGGAAAATAGCCCCAATCGCCTAATTCTCCTACACTTCGTAATAAAGTCAGCGCAATCGTATCTTCGACAATTTCATATTCATTTAATCCAAAGTTGGATACCGTCACACCAAAGGTATCACCGTGCAAGTTGACAAATGCGTGCTGATGTTGTGGATTCGTTGGATTTTCCCAATGAGTTGAAACGGTATTTGGTCGAGTGACAGCTTCGTAAATGCTATCTGCTTCATGGGTTTCAACGGCTAGGGTTGTTGGGAACAGTGCTCGTAACCGATGATCTTTCGCTTGATTGTTCATTGATGTTTCAAATGAAACGTCACGGGTCACATCATTGATAGTGATAATTGTTTTTAGAGTCATTGGAATCATTTTTTTAGAACGTTGCGCTTTTCGATAACGAAATTCAATGACTGCTTGTTGTTCCTCCGTCAACCGTTCGTCTGCCGCTTCCGGTACCAACATACTTTGTGTTAAAAGAACCTTTCCAATAACACCATTGTTTTCAATAATTTCTACAGTATGAGGAAACTCTTTGGATAAAATCGCCCGATCATTGACTGGTTGCTTAAAGATGTATTCATTTCCAACATCCCCTACATCTTCAAAAACCAAGAGATTTTTCAACGTTTTACCGGTAGCTTTGTCTGTTAAAGTCAAAGAACCATTTTCTTCAATCGTCGCTTTTACAAATTGATTTTCCAAAACGCGGCCATTTTCGTGTACCAAGGAATTTGGAACAATCGCACTTTTTTCTTCAATTAATGCAAATGTTTCCCATGAAAATCCAGCCATTTTCTCTACTTCCAGTGTTACGATAACATAACTTTCCATATAAGGAATTCGAAATGCTTCTTTTGGCAACTCGTAATTAAAGCGAACTTTGGGCTCACTAATTGCGGCCTTCATTTCTTCACCTGCAGCATTGATGATTCGATACATACCAGCTGGCTGATTTTTTAATGATTCAAATAAACGGTGAGGAACGCCTTCTTTAAATGTTTTCCGCTCAAGTTCCACTTCAATTTCAGCGGTACCGCTTTTAATTGTGCCGTTTGTATTGAATACGACAAACGGTTTGCTGTTTTTAGGAAATTGAGTCGTATCAATGGCTTGAATCAATGTTGCTGCCGCTTCCTCTGCCACAAATTTCCCAACTTCATTTGCCTTTTCAAAACGAGGCATCATTTCTCGATGAACTTCATCAACAGAACAGCCGCAAATACTGTCATGAGGGTGATTTTGCATCAAAGTCTTCCAAGCATAAGTTAATTGATCGTGAGGATAATTTTTCGTCACATCATAAGCCATCGTTGCTAAAGGTTCGGCAATATTTTCTAATTGACGAGATACCCGAGTGTTCCATTGTTTCAAATATACACGAGCAGAAGCAGTATTTGCTAAGGTATACCAACCATCTGTTTCCTGACTGGTCAGTTCGCCATGAACAGTTCCCAGATCCTCTGGCAAATCGCCTTGAACTGCTTCTAAATATTCTGTAAAGCTAGAATGAACAAATTCATAGTCTGGGAACAATTCATTTGCAAGTCGAATTGCCGCAGTAACATCCTTCTGTACTGGCTGATGATCCACTCCGTTCATCATTAAATAATGATTCGTTGAGCCATATTTTTCAACATCTGCCAATTTTTGTTTCCAAAAGATTTTTGCTTCCTCTAGATCAGTTGGGATTTCATTTCCATTGCTATACCAATTAGCGAAGAGCAATCCAAAAATTTCACTCCCATCCGGTCCCTCCCAATTCATCTCTGAATATTGAGAGGTATAGTTATCATCTGGCAAAACTTCATTATCAAAGCCGATTGGTTTTACTCCCCGACCAAATGCCGCACTTTTTAAATTTGCCTGTAACATCATTTGTGGCGTTTGCCCCATATTACCAAAAGTATCCGGGAAGTAGCCCAGCATGACCGGTGTGCCCCACTTTTTACTTTCTGCCATGCCAATCAACATATTTCTGGTATTTGATTCTGAACTGGTCAAAAAATCATCTTGTAAAATATAAAAAGGGCCAATCTGTAATTTCCCCGCATGAATTGCTTTTTGTACTGCTTCTCGTTTTTCAGGACGGACTTGAAGGTAATCATCTAAAATAATCGTTTGTCCATCTAAATGGAAACTGTTAAATTCAGGATCTTTTTCAAATAACTCCAACAAATCATCCATTAGGGTCACTAACCGCATATGGTGTTGCTCATAAGCCATATACCATTCACGATCCCAATGGCTATGAGAGATAATATGAACTTTTTTCATTGAGAACTCCTCCTATTTTTCTACACGGATATCAAAATAATCCATCACTAATTCGCAAAACATCATATTTGCCCAAGAGAACCATTCCCGAGTGTATTGATCGGGATCATCCACATGAAAACCTTCATGCATCAAATGTGTTCCGGCATCTGTTGCCACTAATTGGTTTAAGATGCGTTCTTTTTCTGATTTGCTGTTTGTTGTCATCCCTTCCATTGCTAGTGCAATTGGCCAAACATAGTTTTCCGGTGTATGAGAAGAACCGATTCCTTTGGCAAACTTTCCTTCATAATAATACGGGTTTTCTTTACTTAACAATGTATTTCTCGTACGTAAATAACGCGGATCATTCATTTCGCCATACCCCAAGTAAGGCGCAGCGATCAAATTAGGAACATTACTGTCATCCATTAAAGTAGCGTTTCCTTTTCCATCTACTTCATAGGCGTAAATATCTTCACCAGCTTGATTTTTTGTACGTCCAAATTCTTCAATCCCTTTTTGAATATCTTTTTTCAATACTCCTGCTTTTTGAACAATCGCTGGATCCTTTAAAATAGTTGAAAAAATTTCTTCCAGATAACCTAAAACTACTACTGCAAACATATTTGATGGAATTAAATAGCCATAAGCGCAAGCATCATCACTTGGACGGAAGCCTGACCACGTTAACCCAACAGGAGCGACTTTTGCACCGCGGCCTTCATTGATCAAAGTGTCTTCTTTACGATCCGTGTCACGAACAAAGGTATAAGGTGACTCTGCATGGTTTTGTTCTGTTGCAAAAACCTCTAAGATTTTATTTACCCCAGAAACAAAATTTTCGTTAAATTGATCGGTTCGTCCAGTATTTTTGTATAACAGATAAGCCAGCTGAACGGGATAACAAAGAGAATCGATTTCATATTTTCGTTCCCAGATCCAATCATTCATCTCAGTATGATCGGTTTGATGCCCTGCACCATTGGCTGTTTCGTTAAAAGCATTCGCATAAGGGTCAATATTGATATAGAAAAATTGTTTCTTTACAAGTCCTGAAATCATTGCTGCTAAATCTTCGTCTTCTTTTGCAACAACCAGGTAGGGTCTAACCTGCGCCGTGGAATCGCGCAACCACATTGCTGGAATATCTCCTGTCAAAAGAAAAGTCGTACCATCTGTTTGTCGTTTGACAGTTGTTAAGAGGGTGTTTGCAAATGCCGCATTAAAATTCTCTGCCCATCCACGATGGTCCGTGCCGCATTTTTCAGTGATCATTTCCATAAAGTTCTCAACTGATTTTGGTATATCTTTATAAACCATTTATTTGTTTCCTCCAATATTTGATATATCATTACTCCGTAAGTATACCTCTTCGCTCTCCCGTTGTCTACGCTTTCAGAGAAAAAAAGAACATTTACATTTTTGAAAAATATGGTATTATCAAAATATGATATATCATTTAAGAGAGGAGGCTATCATGAAGGAACCACTATACAAAACAATTTTACAAGATCTTGTTAAAGACATAAAAAAAGGAACTTTTCCTGCCGGCGCACAACTACCTACTGAAAAGGAACTTTCAGAAAAATATCAAGTTAGTCGTATCACCTCAAAACGTGCACTGACTGAATTAGAACAAGCAGGATTGATCTATCGTCTTCGAGGCAAAGGCAGTTTTGTAAAAGCTACGAATCAAGCAGAAAAAAAAGTTACTACCCATCGTATCTTATTTCTTTTGCCTTTTGTCAATGATTTGTCTGTTGGAAATTTCAATGAAGGTCTGACACCATTTTTACAGAAGAAAAAATATGATGTGTTACTGACAACCTCTGATTTTCTGACACAAAAAAATGCTGACGATATTCAAAAAGAATTTGACGGATTGATTTATTATGCTTTAGACACCGAACAGCATCTAGATATTCTTTTCGAATTATCCCTGAAAAATTTCCCTGTAGTTATTCTTGATAAAAAAATTTATGACCTGCCCTTTCCCACTGTTTTATCGGACAATCGGTCTGGAGGTAAACTGGCAACTGAATTTTTGATCCAGTCAGGACATCAAAAAATAGCTTATCTTTTTGGGAATCAAGTCCATCCACAATCTGTTCGTCAACGTTATCTAGGCTATATTCAAGCCATCAATCAAGCTGGAATCACTTTTCACACTTCTTTAGATGATCCACTTGCGACAACTAAAAATCTCTGGCACTATCTTCAGCTGCACAACATTACTGGCTTGGTGTGTGAAAATGATTTAGTTGCTATAGAGGCCATGCGGATCATCAAGCAACATCAGCAACAGGTTCCTAAAGATTTCTCTGTCATCGGCTTTGATGATATTCAAGCGGCTGCGCTTGTTGATCCTCCATTAACGACCGTTGTACAAGATTTTCGGACATTGGGACAAACAGCGGGAACCTTTCTGATTAACTGGATCGAAAAAGGAGAATTGTCACAGGATCACAATGTTCCTGTGCATTTAATTAAACGTGCTTCAACAAAAGAAACCACTAAGGAGAAGTCTCAATGAACATAGAAAAAATTGACACACGTCACGGAACCGCCAATCAACATAGCTTTTCTAACGGAAATTGTTTACCTTATACTGGTGTTCCTTTTGGTATGAACTATTTTGCCCCTCAAACCACTGATCAAAAAGGCAGCTGGTGGTTTCATCCGGAAGACCGGGTTTTTCAAGGTTATCGCTTAACACATCAACCCAGTCCTTGGATGGGGGATTTCAGTTCCCTCCTGATAACACCAGTCAGTGGACATTTTGAACAAGTATCCCCTTTTCACGTGCAAAGTTCGTATCGTCCAGAAGAAAGCCACTTCAGTCCCACCCATTTAGCGATGGAACAATTACGTTATCAAATTACCTCAAAACTAATTCCCAGCATGTATGGAGGAATTTTAGAAATTACGTATCAAAAAAAAGAAAACGGTCTCTTTCTTTCCCTGCCAGGTACCTATCAAATCAAAGCCCTCGATGAAAAACATTTGGCTTTTCAACTGATTAATTTCAGCGGGTGTGAAGATGACCATTTCACTTTTTATGGAATTTTACAATTTGAACACCCTATGATAGAAGCTTTTGAAATGCAATCAGGAACAGATGGTCACGTATTGCTATCTTTTGGTAATTGCTCAAAACAAGTTTTGCGTTTTGGTACTTCCTTTATTAGTCAAGAGCAAGCATTGCTTAACTTGCAACGGGAACAAGAACAAACGCTTCAAGACTATCTTCAAGCCAGTCAATCCCAATGGCAGCACTATTTGGATAAAATCCAAGTGGAGCACCACGACTATGAACAAACAAAAACTTTTTATCATAATCTTTATCGTGTCTTTCTTTTTCCGCAGACCTTCTATGAACTTAATGAGAAAAAAGAGAAAATCCATTATGATACTTTGCATAAACAGGTTCGCCCCGGTGTTTTATATACAAATAATGGATTCTGGGATACCTACAAAACGGTTTACCCGCTATATTCATTGATTGCTAAAGAAAAATATGAGGAGATGTTGGAAGGTTTTTTAAACAGCTACTACGAATCCGGCTTTTTACCAAAATGGCTTTCTCCTGATGAACGAGGCTTGATGCCGGGAACATTAGTAGATGCTGTGATCGCTGATGCAGCTGTCAAGGAAATTCGTCCTGATTTAATGCCTGAATTTTTAAAAGCCATGATTAAAGGAGCGACCATCCAAAGTGAAAAAGACAACTATGGTCGACAAGGAACAAAGGATTATCTGACATACGGCTACGTTCCCAGTGATTATCACGAGTCAGTCAATCATACGCTTGATTATGCGTATAGTGATTTTTGTATTTCTCAAGTTGCAGACACATTAAATCAAGCGGAAACCGTTGCTCACTATCGACAACAAGCCGGCAACTATCGCCAATTATTTGATGAGCACGTAGGATTAATGAGAGCAAAGGATCGAGAAGGAAATTTCCGAAGCCATTTCAATTCTGTTCGCTGGGGTGGCGATTACGCGGAAGGAAGTGCATGGCAAAGCAGCTTTGCCGTTTATCAGGATTTTGCTGGCTTAATCAAGTTATCTGGAGGAGACACTGCCTTCCAACAAAAACTGATTGATCTATGTAATCAACCTCCCTCTTTTGACGTCGATGGCTACGGATTTGAGATTCATGAAATGAGTGAAATGGCCGCTTTAGAATTTGGTCAATTGGCAATTTCCAATCAACCAAGTTTCCATTATCCATTTCTTTTCAGCTACATTGGCAAACCCGAGATGGCCCAGCCTTTACTGAAACAATTGATGCAAGAAACTTTTCATTCAGGAATTAAAGGCTATCCGGGAGATGAAGACAACGGCAGCATGGCTGGTTGGTACATTTTTAACAGCCTTGGTTTTTATCCTGTCACCCCCGGTAGTGGAGAATACGTGATTGGAATGCCTTTGGTGAAACACGCAAAGATCAGCCTTTCAAACGGAAAAGAGCTAGTGATCGAAGCAACACCAAATTTACCTCAGCAACAATTTATTCACGAAATCAAGCGAAACCAAGAGATTCACAAAGCGCTCTACTTCACACACAATGAGTTGTTGGCTGGCGGAACCATTGATTTCCATCTGGGAATCGTTCCAAATCCACGAACGTATCACTCAAACGAGCTCCCTTTTTCACTTTCAAAATAAACTACTTAAAAATCCTCGCAAAGCTGATTTCTACGGCTTTGCGAGGATTTTACTTGTTAAATTCTTTTTGATGAAGGTAAAGCCAATTATCCTCAAACTAAGAATAAATTTATTTTTCTGACTCTAGTTTTTCTTTTTGCGCCCAAAAAATCTTACCTTGTTCAAACTGGCGATCTCCTAACACTTTTGCATGTTGAACCAATTCTGCCTGCATTTCTTTTACAAGAGGCTGAAATTCTTCCGAATCGGCTAAATTATTCATCTCTTTTGGATCCTTCATAAGATCGAACAATTGCGTATGCCGTCCATAGATTGTTGCATATTCAATCAGTTTATAGTTTTCTTTCAAAAGGCCACGAATTTTATCAGTAAAGAGCAAATAGATTTCTTTCCGCCCTTCTTCTACTCCAGCGATTACTGGGAGCAAGGATTTACCGAACAAGCCTTCAGGAATCTGAACACCGGCGTAATCTAAAATCGTCGGCATGATATCTAAAAGCAATGCTCTTTCTTCCACTCGATAATTTTCTGGAATTCCCGGTCCTGCCATAATCAAAGGAACGTGAATACTGTGTTCATAAAGATTTTGTTTGCCCATTAAGCCGTGTTGACCAATTGAGATGCCATTGTCACCAGTGAAAATGATTAGTGTGTTCTCCAGTTGACCAGTCTCTTTTAACGCATCAATGATCGTTCCGATGCGCTCATCGATGTGGCTGATCATTGCGTAATAATCTGCAATATGCTGTCTCACCGCTTTTTCAGGTCGTGGATAAGCTTCCAATGATTCATCCCGCTGTGCTTTGACATCAAAGTCAAAAGGATGTTCCGGCAAATAATTGACAGGTAGTTCGATCTGATCTGGATCATACATATTTTGGAATTTTTCTGGCATCGTTCGTGGATCATGCGGCGCCAAAAAATTGCCGTTAATAAAGAAGGGTTGCTCTGAACCGGAAACTTCGTGTATTTTCTTAATAATTTCATCTGAAAACAAATCAGTGGAATGTTTCCCTAAATCCAGATGATCTGCAGGCATTTTTATTTTGATATTTGTAGAAAACGGATCGTAGGTGAAGTTTTTCCACTGATCATATTTCTTTGAAGGATCAAAATTATTCACAGGAACATTCCAATGATCCCACATACCGCCAAAAAAGATTTTTCCTCCATCGGTAAAGGCTCGACCATAACCATCGATCCCATTATGCCACTTTCCAATCCCGATTGTTTGGTAGCCGTTTTTTTTCAATTCTTCTCCTAAAATTGCATGATCTTTTGGGATTACTGCACCGAGATCTTGTAATTGAAAGAGATGTTGAGAGGTGTGCATCATTGCTCGTGAAGGCATACAAACTGCTCCAGAAGTTCCACCAGGAATGTAGGCGTTCTCAAAAGTTGTCCCCCGTTCTACTAACTTATCCAAATTGGGCGTCTGGATCTCTTTATTTCCCAAGGCATGAACTGTATTGAACCGTTGATCGTCTGCTACAAGAAATAAAACATTTTTTTTCATTTTCTTCGCTTCCTTCTATATTTTATAGCGGAAAAAGTACTTTTTCCGCTTGATTCCTTCCTCTAATTGATCAGCTGGCATCAAATAGCCTCGTACCCTTTTTCATAAATTTCCCGAAACTCTTTTGGTGTTAAGCCATTTAATTTTTTAAACATCTTCGAAAAGTAATTCGTATTGTTATACCCCACGGCTTCGGAAATTTCATTGATTGTCTGTTGCGTTTGCAAAAGCAACTCCTGCGCTTTTTTGATCCGAACCTGATTAAGACACTGATTAAAACTAAGATCTGTTTCTTTCTTAAAAAGCTGTCCTAAATAGACAACACTCAGATGCAATGTCTCTGACACTGTTTTCAAAGAAATATCCTTTATATATTCTTCATTGATAATTTGCAGCACACGCTGTACCGTCTCAGAATAACGTTTGTCATCAGGTTGTTCTTTAATCATTTCTAAAACGCTATCAAAGAGCCGACGAAGTTCAATAATAGTTTGGCTATTACGAATTCTGCTGACGGTTTGTTCGTAATCATTCGGAGTCAGCACAGGTGCCAAGCGATACAAATCAATAAACAAAAGAAACGATACCGTTTTTACATGCTCCGGATTTGCTTGAATTTTTAATAATTGATCAAAAATATTGTCTAATTCCTGGCGAATTGTTTTTGTATCCCCAATCATCAACGCCTTGTTAAAAGATAAAAAAGGGAGCTCTTCTTCTTTGCTGGCCACATCGACGCGCAAAATTCGTTTTGGAGGAAGGAGGTCCGGGTAAAATTCCTGCAAAGATTGAACTTGTTTGATTTTTTCAAAACTGGAATAAAGGTTTTCCCATTCAAAAATCGTCTCACCGATGACCATTTGCCAATCTTGATCCTGAAGATCGTTCTCTACTTGATGAACATCTGCCAACAATTCATGATGGCTGCCTTCATAAATCAGTAGGTAACTGTTTCCATAAAAATGAGAAGTAAACGCTAGATACTGTCCATGTTCTTGAAAAAAGAGTTGGATGGCAGTTAAAATTTCCAGGGACCCTTGCACCAGCAATGGTGTAAATGGACCCTCCATCGCCTGAGAAACTTGTTTTTTCAGCTGTTGGAATTCCGCCTCGTTCAGTTCGTCATTCAACCAGCGAACCAAGTTGGTCTCTTTGTAAATTTCCTGCTGCTTCACCAGCTCTTGCTGTGTATCTAATTCTTCTCTGATTTGAATAAGACTGCTTCTTAATTCTTCCTTATCTACTGGTTTGACTAAATAATTTTTTACTCCTAATTCAATGCCTCGCTTTACATACGCAAATTCCTGATAGCCGGAAAGAATAATGGTGAAAAAAGTGTCTCCATTTGCTTGCGCTTTTTCCACTAATTCTATACCACTCATCTCCGGCATCGTGATGTCCGTGATTAAAAGATCAATTCTTTGCTCCTTCAAAAAACCAAGTGCTTCAGCAGCGTTGCGAGCAGTTTTTACGATTTCAAAACCTAGCGTTTCCCAAGGTAAAATAAATTTTAACCCCTCCAAAATCATATATTCATCATCTACGAGCATCACTTTATACATTGTCAAATGCCCCCTCTTCAGAAAATTGAATGGTTATTTTTGTTCCCGTTTCTAAACTTGATTCGACTTCCAAGGAATAACTTGGCCCAAAATAATTTTGCAGTCGTTCATGGACATTACGCAACCCAATGGATGTCGACATATCAACATCTGGTTCCTTCAGTTTTTCTCTAACCTTTTGTAACTGTTCAGCATCCATACCTTTTCCATTGTCTGATACTTGAATCACTACTTGCGTTTCTTTTTTAAAGACCTTCACGCTGACAGCATTATCATTACGAGTATAGTCGATGCCATGCACAAAATAGTTTTCGATTAAGGGTTGTATGGTAAATTTAGGCAAAACTATTTTCTTTAATGCATCATCAATCGTGAAATGGTAGGCGATTCTGTCTGGATAGCGCATTTGATACAGATACACATATTTTTCACAAAAAGATAATTCCTTCTCAAGTGTCGTTGTTTTTTCTTGTGTCGTATTGTTTCTCAACAAAGCGGAAAATGCAAAAACGACATCCGCCAGTTCTTCCTGTTGCCGGCTTAAGGCGTACATTCGGATATATTCCAACGTATTATATAAAAAGTGTGGATTGATCTGAGACTGTAGAGCCCGCATGTTAGCATCACGCTGTTTGATTTCTAAAACATAGATATCTTTGATGTATTGATCCAGACTACCCACCATAAAATTGATAGCCGATGCCAAATCATACAATTCGTCCTGAACATGGGAAGTATCAATTCGCATTTTTAAATTGCCTTCGCTGACACTTTCAGTTACATTCACGATGCTTGTGACCTGCTTGCTGTATCGTTTGAAGGTACGTTGCAGGATGATTAGTAAAATTCCCGCAATGATGATACCAACTGATAACATAATTAATGAAGATTGTAGGACCTTTTGCCAAAATAAATGCTTACTAGCCAAAAGAACGATTGTTGCCTGTCCGCTGCTAGTATCTTCAGTAACGAAATAGTCAGTAGAAAAAGTCTGTTGTAAATCGCTGTTCACCTTGACCAATTCCGCTACCTTTTTTCGTTCTTTTGTACTCGTGTAATTACTGTTGGAAAATATTAGCTCCCCTGAACTGTTAAAAATGAAACTGTCAATACTATCTGTTTCCATTGTTTCCGCCAGACTGCCTAATACAGCTTCGGATGAAAAAACGCCATACAAGGTTCCAATCGGTTTACCTGAATATTGATCTTGAATGACCCGCATCATGGACAACCCATTAAGATCTGATACTTTACCGGCAATAATTCGCCCATTGCGTGTCTCCCGATCTGCACGCAAATAATAATCTAATTCATCCAAATTAAGATAAATCGCATCCAAGTCTGAAAAAGTAAAGAATTGGCTCCCCAGTAACGAAGGAAAATTGATATCCGTCTGATTAATCGCCCACGCTTTTGACGTGTACTCAAAATATTCTCGAGGTGTCATTTGCATATAATTCCGCAAATTTTCAAATTTTGCCTGAGAACCCACTAGATCTGTATAAAGACCATCCATGACATCCTTACGATTTCTTACATAGCTATCCAATTGGTACAATGCAGCATTCGTTTTTGTTTCCAGAGAAACATAATTATTGCGACCAATAAAAACGCAAGAAGCAGCCACTGTTAGCAGGATGATTCCTACTAACAGAAGGCTGTAAATTTGCATCAATTGATTGATGAGATAATTTTTTTTAAAGTACTTTCGTAGAAGTCGTTTCATTTGCTTCCAACTTTCCATCCACTAGACTACGATTTTTTCTCGTCGTATAACCACACCACATAAGGATGAGGGCAAATGTAGCAAATAGTAGCAATCCCTTGAAGTACCAGCTTAAAATCACGACACTGCCAATACCAAAGATTACTCTTAAGAAAACACCAAAATTCAAAAACACACTGATAAATGCCAGCTTCATTAAGTCAAAAAAACCAATTGAATAACTTGTTTCATAAAATATCATATACAGATACATCACACTTAGCAACAATAAAACAGAAAAAAGTAAAAAAGCAATCAGCAGCCAAAGAATGCCGGTCAATTGAACGGCTAAGAAAAGATTGTAGCCTATGATAAACAAGGCAGTCGCCATCACTAAAAAATCACGATTTCCTTTTTTAAAGTTGCGTTTCCAATGTTCAAAAGCTTTTTTAAAAGTAATCTCTTGGTAATCGATACGAGCTTCTTCCAAAAGATCATTTATTGTTTGAAAAGCCGGGCCTATTCCAAAAACCACACCGCCCATCACCGTCAACAGTACAAAAATCAGGTTCAATTTGATTACTGTCCAACTTAGATAAAACAATCGTTGAATGCCTGAACTTTCCATTTTTCTTCCTCTTTTCTATGTAAGATAAGTGATGACAAAGTCTAAAGAACTTTGTCATCAGCTTATCAAAAATTATTTGCTTTCAGCAACAAATTCATCTAATTGAGATTGCATTTCCTTTTGAACTTTTTCCCAACCAGCTGTTTTTAAATCAGCATTTAATTTAGGCAAGTTTTCTTCAGGATCAACTGTCCCAGTGCTTAAACTAGATGCATACCGATTCATTACATTAGCGATATTGGTAATTTCAGTTTTTACTTTGTCTTGTTTAAAGTTGAAACCAAGAATAGGTGATTCAACAGCATTTTCGATGTTTTCATCCCGTTCAGTGATCATTTCATCTGTCACTGTTTCAGGAGTGTAAAGGATAGTGCTGTCTCCTGTATTCCAAGCACCTAAATGAGTATTTTGGGTGTAACCTTCTAGGAACTTCACATGATTATCGCCAACTTTTTCCCATTGTTCGCCTTCAACACCATAAACCAAACCATTTAATAATTCTGGATTGCTGTTTAATAAGCCCAGTAGTTCAACAGCTTTTTCTTTGTTTTTTGATGTATTTCCGACAACATAGTTTGCCATTTGAGCTTGTGAGGTTGACTTCAATTGATCTGTCAATGGGCGTGAAACTAATTCTTTGCCACCAGCTGCATTAGTCAGTGCTGTATCACCGTAATCCATAGGTCCTTGTGTTTCTTCACGCATGAACCAAGTGTTTTCATTCAAGTTATACGCTGTTGTATTGGTTGCAGCATCACTTGGAATCAAACCAGCTTCATACCACTCGTGCATAACTTTTAGACTGTTAACCAAATCATCGTCTTCATATGGGTTGATGATTTTTGGTGAACCACTATCGTCGACTTTTACTCCGAATGGATATTGTTTTCCCATGACATAGTCAAAATTTCCAGAAACATTGAAACTTTGTCCAATGGCAAAAGCAGGAATATTTGGTTCTTTTTCATGGAATTGTTTCAAGACTTCAGTTGCGCTTTCATAACTACCGCCGACCTTGCTGATATCAAGATCATATTTGTCAACCAATTCTTTATTGAAAGTTAATACTTGTTGCGCATAAACGTTCCCATTTACTGGAAAAGCATACAGTTTTCCATCGATTGTATTTCCTTTAATGTAACTTTCTGGCAACTGTTCATAGGCTTTTTTTGCCAGCTTTGGTGCTAATTCAGTCAAGTCAGCATAAGCACCTTTTTGTGCATTGATTACATAGTTTTGCGCTATTGAAATATCATAGCTTTCACCGGATGCAACAATTGTAGACATTTTTTGATCCCAATCGCCCCAGCCGATAAATTCCATTTTTAATTTTGCACCGATTTCTTTTTCAATAATCTTGTTTGCATTGTCAATCAATGCATCATAGTTTTCTGGTTTATCTCCTTGACGATACATCAATAAGGTTGGTGTGCCTGTTGAATCGCCATCTGAAGAACTATTATCGGAAGAACTCCCACAAGCCGATAATCCCAATGTTAACGCTGCTGCTCCGGCAAAAGCTAATGTTTTTTGCCAATTTTTCATTTCTATTCCCCCTACTAATAAATTTTTATTCTTTTACACCGCCGATAGTTAAACCACCCACGAAATACTTTTGGAAAAATGGGTAAGTCAAAGCAATCGGTAATGTTGATAACACAACAATCGCCATTCTGGCAGACTCACTTGGTAATGCCGCCATTCCACCAGAAATTTGGGCTGCCATTCCGGTATTCCGAGATAAAAATTCAAGATTGTTTTGAATTTTCATCAACAGGAACTGTAATGGAACCAATGTATCTTTTTGAATATAAAGCAAGGCATTAAACCAATCATTCCAGTAACCTAATGCTGCGAATAAACTAATCGTCGCGATTCCGGGTACTGCTAATGGTAAAACAATCCGAATAAAAATATTCATTTCAGTCGCTCCATCAATTCGGGCAGACTCAATAATACTATCCGGTACTGTTTTCTTAAAGAACGTTCGCATAACCAATATATTAAATGGACCTAACGCAAGTGGTAAAATCAACGACCAAATGGTGTCATTTAACTGCAAGAGGTTGGTCATTACCAAATAATTTGCAACCATACCTGGTGTAAAAAGCATAGTAATCAATGCAAAAATCGTAAAAAATTTACGAAATGGAAAATTCGACCGCGAAATAACATACGCATAAAGAGAAGTCATAGAAGCATTTACCACTGTTCCTAAAACAGTAATAAAGACAGTTATACCTAATGCGTGTAAAATCTTGCTGCTCATTGCACCTTGAAAAATATATTCATAGGCAGCCGTTGAAAATTCTTTCGGCCAAAATCGGTAACCATTTGCTGCTAGAGACCCTTCACTTGTCAATGATATAACAATGACAAAGAAAAAGGGTAATACACAAGAAATTGCAAATAGTGCAATAATGATATTAAAAATCAAATTGACCGTTGGATTGAACGAACGAATTTTTACATTATAAACAGTTTTCTTTTTCATGCTCGTCCCTCCTAGAATAATGCTGAATCTGGTTCGATTTTACGAACAACAAGATTCGAAAGTAATAATAAGCTAGCACCGACAACTGATTGATAAAGTCCCGCAGCTGCTGTCATGCCGATATCCCCAGTAGCGGTCAAGCCATTGTAGATATAAGTATCTAAAACAGAAGTTACATTATATAGTGCTCCGGAATTTCGCGGTATAATATAGAACAACCCGAAATCTGCGCGGAAAATACCACCGATATTCATAATCAGCAAAACAGTCATCATTGGAACAATTTGTGGTATCGTAACATTTTTTATTTGTTGCCATTTACTTGCTCCGTCCACCATTGCTGCTTCATAATATGTAGGATCAATTCCCATTACTGAAGCGTAATAGATGATACTGTTATACCCTAAGCCTTTCCAAACATTCAAGAACACAAAGATCAGCGGCCACCAAGTTGGATCAGCGTACCAGTTAATCGGTGTCCCCCCTCCATTTGTCAGCCATTGATTGATAATTCCTTTATCAGGACTTAAAAATGAGTAGGCAAAATAGTTGATGACCAACCAAGATAAGAAGTAAGGCAATAAGGACATCGTGTGATATACCTTAACCAATCGTTTATTTCTTAATTCACTCATGACGATTGCAAAACTGATTGCAAAGAACAAGTTAAATGCCAAGAACACAATATTATACAATAACGTATTTCTGGTAATCAGCCATGCATCATTTGATGCAAACAAGAATTTGAAATTATCGAACCCTACCCACGGACTGATTCCGAGACTTGCTAAAAATCCGTCTGGTGACAAGTGAAAATCTTTAAAAGCTACGACATTTGCTAACACTGGTATGTAAAAGAAGAAAATAAACCAGATGAAACCAGGCAACGCCATTAAAATAAGTGCTTTATAACGCCAGACATTTTGCCAGAAGCTTTTTTTCTTTCTTTTTTTTGTTTTTTCCATATTTATTCCTCCCTTCGCTAAAAATAATAGCGCTTTCCAAAGAAAGGAACAATGAACAAACTAAAGGAATGTCAGAACAAATTAAAGATGTTGGATAAATAGTAACTTGTAAGTACATGGTGAACAAAAAAATAACCCTTGATCCAAGAATGATTAAAAATCTTGGATCAAGGTTCAGAAAAACGTCACTGATCCTTCTGTTTTTATTAACGCCGCCGTAGATACTGATACTCAAAAATCAAGTTATCATTATTTTCAATCATCCATTGTTCTAATTTTTTCTGCATCAACTCGCGGACAGCAGGTTGTTCCTCAATCAGATTGATCAACTCTCCATGATCATCCCTCAAATCGTACAATTCATCAATATCCCCAGCGTTAAAAACATATTTCCAATTTTTCCAGCGAATTCCGCGTTGAGAAAATAAAATAGCACCAATTCCGGAACATTCAGTCACAACACAATCCCGCCACAAAACAGCCTCTTTTTGAATTAAAGGCAGTAATGATCTTCCATCCCTTTCAGCCATATCTTTTTTAATACCTGCAGCAGTTAAAATCGTCGAATAAATATCGCACGTTTGAACGAATTCAGGGATATGAACAACCGATTTCTGTGCTGGTGCCTTGATAAATAGCGGAATAGACGTAATCTCTTGATACATGAAAATCGCTTTATCGCATAAGCCCCCATGTATTCCTAATGATTCTCCGTGATCCGAACTGAAAATAATTAAAGTATTGTCATACAGATTCTTTTCTTTTAAATATTCGATTAGCCGACCAATCTGATGATCAATATGGCTGATATTCGCATAATAATGCTGAATATAAGGAATAAAATTTTCCCATGTAGGGTCCTTCGCCCGCTTGACATCATGAATTTTAGGTTTATTTTCACTGTCACCGTCATAATTTTCCCACGGCGTGAAAGTTTTATCTCTATAAAGATCCAGATATTCACTCGGTGCATAGTAGGGTTCGTGTGGTCCCCAGAAATTCAATTGAAAATACCACGGTTCTTCTTTCTCAGAAAACTGATCCAACCACTTTTTTGTTCGTTCAACCAAATAGTATTCAATCGTTGACTTAACCCCGGATGTGATCTCTCCTGCTTGATGGGAGGTGTAATTTCCTGAGAGAATATTTTCGATTTTTAATTCTAATTGATTGTTCTTTAAATATTCCTTATATTCTGGATAGATATATCCGCCGAAACCATGCCCCGGAAAATCATCTCCTTGGTAACCGAGACTTGTCGGCGTTGAAGCAGCATTCATCGCCAGTTCAGCAAAATGAATTTGTCCCATATATTGTTGCACATAATCATCCTTGCGAACAGCATCTGCACCAGTTCCTAAATGCCATTTACCAGTGTATCCCACCTGATAGCCGGCTTGCAGCAAACGGCGACTCAATAACTCCGGAGAATCCGGCAATTCTTGAACCATATTTCCATAATTATAGGAATTCGTCAGCATACCATGATGCATGGGGTAATGGGGTACACCCCTGTCTGTAGCGAGGCTCTCGCCGGAGTGCAAATGGGACAAACCGTATATGCCTCGTCAAAGACGCTACTATTTTCTGCCAAATTATCGAGTACGGGTGTGCTTACTGGTAGACTACCATAGGCAGAAAGAGTATCCTTTCGCTGCTGATCCGTTAGAATAAATAAAATATTGGGTTGATTTACTTTCATTTTTTTCACTCTTCTACACATATTTCTTTCGACTTTAGATTAAGAAAAAAATTTTTGGTAAAATTTATCAAAGACTTCTTCCGGAAAATCCGTCCCGTTGATTTTTTGTTTCGCTGCTGCCAAAATGTAGAAGATATCTTGATTTACTTCATCTTCTGTTTTTGCTTCAGGAATATTTGACCATATGCATAGCGCTGTTGCCTTTACTTGCGCCGCATACGTTGGATCAATTTCTTGTTGACTGGCAAAAAGATCCGTGTGCCAATCTGTCATCACTTTTTCGTAAGTAGGATACGTATATGAGGCATGCTCTCCTAAAACATAATAGAAATAATTATCATTATGGTTGATAACGGTGTACCCTTTTTCTAAGTAGCTTTCAATTGGTGCCATATTTTTGTCCCAACGTGTCCAATAACTGACGATACAATCTGCAGATAAATGAATTTTTTCGGTTCGATTAACCCGATAAAACCCATCATTCCAAACGATTGGATAGAAACCAAGAGTATGAATGAAATCGATTGTTTGGTTCACAAATTCAATGAAAACTTCAATTCCACTGGCATCACTGCCAAATTTTTCACTCGCATATTCTTTTAGTGTCGGATAGCGTTCCAACTCATCAAAAGGCACAAATTCATCGGCTCCAATATGGAAATAGCGGCTGGTGTTGAAAAGTTCCCCATACTCTTTATAAATCGAATGGACAAAAGCCCCTGCTTCTGGATTTAAAATATCCAGCGCTCTAAGATCCTTCGTTAAATTGCCTTCGTCATCAATCATTGGCAAACACCATTCTTGGCGATTTTGCAAAATATGTTTTAAATGACCTGGAGCATCAAAATCTGGAATAATCTCCATAAAGCGTCCGGCAGCATATTGAATTAATTCTCTGATTTCTGCTTTAGTCAGATATTCATCGGACATAATATCCGGATATTGTTGGCACTCAATTCGAAACCCTTCATTTTCAGAAAAATGGAGCTGGATATTGTCAAATTGAAAAAAGGCAAGCATGTCGATTGCTTCTTTTAAACTTTCCAATGAAAAATATTTCCGACCGATATCCATCATCAGTGATTTTTCTTCTCTTGGAAATTCCACTTGATAGCGGGTCTCTAAAAGCGAATCTGCTTGAATTAATTGCAATAAATGCATTGCCACTTGAAAAATATATTTCTCTGAAGAAGCCTTAATCGTAACGGTTTCATTTGCGACCTCAATCAATCCTTCTGATAGTGAGGCATCTAATTCCAAAGATAAATCTCCAGCTAGATGAGTGATTGTCAGTGGATGCCCCATTTTTTCCCACAAGGCACAAATTCCCTTTGCAGCAACAAGTGTTTCCGGTTTACTAGTAATTGTTTGAATACTTTCCATGTCTTTCCCCTACTTTTCTATTTTAATAAAGGCTTTTCTTTTAGAAAGATGCAATTTCATGATTTCTGTCAGTCGATTGCTTTTTTCCTTCAGAAAAATTCCTAAAATCCAACTGTTGACGTAACTAAAAACAATTCCAATAGCAATGGTTTGCCAGTTATAAGAGATCAAACCTAAGGTAAGGACGCTCCAATTTAAGTAGCGTAAAATTTTGGCAACACCTAATTTTTGCCATTTTTTATGAATAACTAAAGCAACAATGTCTAAACCAACGGTCGAAGAATTTGCAGTAATACAAAGATAATATCCCACAGCAATAAATAAATTTGCCAGCAAAAATTCTACTAGCAGATTACTTTTCAGCGACCATGGCATCAAGTAAAAAACACTGAAGAATACATTGTAAAAAACACTTGAAAGACACGATCGAAAAAAATTGTCTGATCCAAGAAAAAACCAACTAATAATCAACAGGACTAGTGTAAAGCCATTTGTTAAAACTAGTAGTGGAAAACCGCTTAAGGTGTTGGTAATCATCGCTAGACTGGTTACACCACCATTAATGATTTCATTAGGTTTCATCCACTGAGCATAGGCAAACCCCATCAACAGGGTGCCGATAAAGATTTTCCCAAATGCCTTTTTATCTATCCATTTTGTCATGTTAAAACTCCTTGATCATACCATCATAAGCGACCTCGAATCCCTTTTTTGATACCAATTCAACCATCTCATCATGTAACAATCCACTATTATGGGAAAAATGGTTACAGACAAAGAGGGTCTTTTCGTTTACTGCCTGCAAGTGCATCAGCCGCTCTTTGACAAGTAAATTTGCAGAAAAGCCCATATGATTTTTTGTTGAATCATGGTTTTGTGCATTGCAATCAATGCTGACTAAATCATAATGTGGTCGTTCGTCAGAAAAATACTGCCAATTTTCTTCTGGAAAATAGCCGGTGTCATGCGCATAGAGAAGTCGTTTATTCTTTGAGGCAATGTCATAGAAAAGACATTCTTCCCTGGGATCGTGGTCTGCCAGCAAAGGTGTGATTTGATAGTCCATAATAAAGAATGCAACAAAAGGTTTAACCGGATGAAAAACAATCCGACTTTCTTCCCAATACCCTTCCATATCAAACACCCGCTTTAATTGTTGAAGAACTGCCGTATTTCCATAAACATGCAGCGGATTTTCCACCTTGGCAACATACCCACTCAACCGCATTACTAACTCCTCTGCGTACAAATGATCAGAATGAGTATGGGTAATCAGCACATGTTGAATCTTTGGTAAATCAAATCCATACGTTAAATAATGCATAAACGTATCTGCGGGAAAATCAAGCAGAATTTGGTCATCAATCAGCGACTGTGAACGACTACGAATATCTTTTCCTCCACATTTTTTTGCTTCTTGGCAAACAGAACAATCACAAAAAAGAGCAGGAACTCCTTCTGCAGCTGCAGTACCAAAATATTGAATTTTCACATTTTCACTCTTTTCAATTAATTTTTAGAATTACCTTTCGGTCAATTTAAGCGGTTGCAATTTAAAAGTTGATTAATTCAACAACGGTAAAAGGATAACGCTTTTTGTAACTGATTTCAATGGCATCCTTGAGATACTAATCAGCTTTTTAGTTATTTATTGGTTCTATCCCATTCTTCCTAATCACATCTGCCATCCAAAAGCTCGATGCTTTTTCTTTTCGCTCATATTCTTTTTTCAAATCAACACGATAATACCCATAACGATTTTTATAAGCATTCAACCAACTCCAGCAATCGATAAATGTCCACATATGATAACCAAAACAAGGGGAACCATCTTCAATCGCACGATGCAATTCCTTCAAATGATCCGCCAAAAATTCGATTCGATAAGTATCCTCAATCATACCCTCTGTATTTTCGAATCTTTCTTCATCTGAGACCCCCATTCCATTTTCTGAAATATACCAAGGAATATTTTGATAGCTGTTTTTTAACCTCATAGCAATGTCATAGATACCTTCAGGATAAATTTCCCAACCACGATAGGGATTAATTTTTTTATCCGGCCAATCGTATCCTCTGAATAAATCTCTAGGCCCTGTAATTGGTCGGTGAGCCACAACAGGTGCTTGAACTCGCAAAGGTTGATAATAATTACAGCCAATAAAGTCTACCCTATTTTCTGCAAAAATCTCTCGATCTCCTTGCATTGTTTTGGGTAGCAGTTTAGCTTCTTTTAAGATTGAAACTAGTTCTTCTGGAAATTTTCCAAAAACAGCACAATCTAAGAAACTCCGAATATAAAGAAGATCCGCCCATTTTGCTGCATCTTTATCCTGTGGTTCTGTACTTTTGGGATAGACAGGAGATAAATTTAAAATAATTCCGATTTGTCCATCGTTATTTTTAGCCAGACGATATTTCTCTACTGCTTTTGCATGAGCTAATAATGTATGATAACCAACTTGAATTGCTCGAGGAAAACTCTGAACTTTTGGCCAATGGGCATCTCCCATATAACCACACTCAATATGGACCAACGGCTCATTAAAAGTAGTCCATTTTTTTACTAAATCACCAAACAATTCGAAAGCTGTTTCTGCATAAAAAGCGAAATCCTCCGCTGAACGTCGTGCTTCCCAACCACCTTGCTCCATTAGCCACCAAGGCATGTCAAAATGAAACAAATTGATGATCGGCTCAATCCCTTTATCCAGCATCTCTTGAAAATAGTCACGATAAAAAGTAACCGCTTTGGGATTGACCGTTTTACCATCCGGCAAAAGTCGGGTCCAAGCGATAGATGTTCGATAAGAATTCAATCTCATTTCCTGCATCTTGCTGACATCTTCTCTAAACAAAGAATACGTATTAGAAGTATTTTCGGGACCAACATTTTCGTAAAATAGTTCTGGTTCAAGCTCAAACCATTTATCCCAAGTTGAGGGACTTTTGCCATCAATTAGTGCTGCTCCTTCTGTCTGAGGAGCAGATGCTGCTGCTCCCCATAAAAATCCTTTTGGAAATTGATACATACGATTATCTCCTCCATTTTAAATTACGTCTTAATTATTGTTTTTTCCCACTGATTTTTCCTACCTGCTGCCTTAAGCAGAACAAACCGTTCGGTGATTCCGACACCTTCTACAAAATGCACACGTCGAGGTGGTATGGGTTGCTGTTCATCATTATAAATGATTCGATAGTTTTGATTTTTATATTCGAAAGCAAAAATATGAAGATATGGAGCTGATAGTTCTTTTCCTACGTGATCTGTAGCTTGAATTGTTTCACTTTGAAGTTCGTGATTTAAGCTTATCAAAGTAAATTGTGTCATGTGTTTTTCTGCCGAAAATGAATGAACCACTCGTTTTGCTGATTTTTCGCGATTATATTCCGGAGAATATTTACTATCCATCACCTCTATCTGTTGAGGCTGAATGAGTTGCAGATACAAGTTGCTATTGGTTCCTTCGTAGTAAATCTGATTTTTTTTCATGCTGACGGACGTTTTAGGAAAATTAAAAAATTGTTGATAGGCAGTTACTTTATCAGAAATGCCTCGGTCAATGATTAACCAAATCCCCTCTTTTATAAAAAGAACTTCTCTTTGCAAATAGACTGGCGCGTCTTGATAAGGTACATGACTTGTAAGAACATAATCCCATTTTCTTGTAAAACGATACTGATTAACTAAACTTTGAGAAATTTCATGAAATCCCCAAGAACCATTCTGTCGAGTAAAATCCTCATGGTTTGCAATGATTGTATTATGAGCGCTCGCAGCTTTATATTTTTGTCGGGCTTTGCTGCCTTCCACATAAGTAAAACGGCCGGAATCAGACAACAACATCTCTCCTTGATGTTGAATCACTAAACTCAACAAATCACTGTGTCCATGACCACCACCATGAGGACCATTTTTAATCAATGTATACGTGCCATCCTTTTGATAGGTGTCTCTCAAAAAGAATAATCCTCCTTGTTCAAGGGCGGAGCTGGTATAAGAAATTTCTTTTATCGGCAGTTGCTGCAATTGACCTTCCGCCTCTTCCCCCAACTGAAAAAGAAAATCAAGAGAAAGGCGTTGAGAGAGCCACTTGGCTTCAGGATTCTGACCAACAATTGCCATCCAAGCAAACAAGGAAGACAACTCTTCCTCATCACTGTCTCCATAAGGGATTTGTTGCAAATCAGAAGTGGTCAACTTACAAGAAGCTTGAATCATTCTTGTTAGCGTTTCTGATAGAATCGTGGGAATTTCTACTTTAAGCCTTCTGCCCAGATAGACGACTTCTCCTAAACAAAGCACAACCTCATGATGATACATGAAAGATTGTTCCCAGTGAAACCCATCTTCCGTTACCTGCAATTGACAACTTTCTTTTAATACCTCGAGGGCTGTTTTAGACCAATCTTTTGCTTCAGTAAATTCTCGTAAAAAACAACTGGCAACAAATACTCCATTCATCTCTAAAAACTTGAAATTACTTGTGTATGCCATTGCCAAATTTTTTTCAGTTGTCAAATGGTGGCAATGTTCCACAAAAGAAGTTATCCAATCCTTTAGAAATTCTGCTGATAAAATATTCTTTGATTGGTCTTCAGCGACTAAAAGAGCGAGATAATGGCTCCACTGCTTCAATCGGATACCCATCTCGATACTTCGCCAGGAAGACCAACTTTTAGTTTCTGCGAAGGGCTCATTTTTCAACCAGTGCCAAAGAATCTCTTGAAATTTCTCCAGATATTTTTTTTCTCCTTCTAAAAGATAACTGTAAATCAAATGTTTCAAATATTGATGGCGATTAAGCATAAACAACCATTCGTTGTCTCCATTTCGTTCAAATTGCCAATCAATAGCTTTAACAGAGGAGAAATAGTGGGGTTCACGGCACCGCTCCATGTCCCACGGATCAGTAAAAGCAAAGCAATTATCCATCAACTCTTCTGCTTTTTTGAGGCTATAACTGTAATCTTCCGCATAGACTGATTTTCTCCCACAAACCTTTAATGATGTGACGTCTTTAGTTACCAATCGAGGCTTTTCTCGATAAAGGTATTCTTTCCACTTCTTTGCATCCCACGCTTTCAAACAATGATTGATACTGGCTGAATTCACAGTTTCTTGCACCTATTCTTCCTCACTCTCTGAAAAAAGGGCGACGAATTGTTTGAAACAATTCGTCCACCCATTTCGTTTCTTGTGCTTATTCTGCTTTCTCCCAACGATCATATGCTTGTTGATAAACACTGATGTACTCATCAAGTCCCATAGAATCTAGGGTTTTCGTATAATTATCCCAATTATCCAAGCTTTCAACACCTGTAATAAATTTCGCCTCCATTTGCTCTACATAAGTTGTAATATCTGTAGCATTGGCAGCAATTTTATCCGATTCGTCCTTCGTCATAAACACAATTGGAAAAGGTACTTCCGCATATGGCATAACTTTTTCGATAACTTCTTTTTGGCTAAATTCATTCCAAACACTGGTATCTGGATCATTTACTTGTGCCTTGACTGCATTTGGTTGGTTGTCATTTGCTAGTCCAGGTACAACTAAACCATAGTCCATTCCAACTTTTCCTCGATCTTCTTCCATTTTTTGCAGGTTTTCTCCCTTATAGACACGAACCTTGTCTCCCGCATCATTGGTTTCATATTCCCAGAAAGTACCTTCAGGACCTTTTGACATCAAATCTGCCCCTTCATCTGTGTAAAGATAATCCGCCCAACGCATCGCGGCTTCAGGACTCTTACACTTATGAGTGATTGCGAATGTACCGGAAGATACTCGTGGATGCCCAGGTGCTAAAGGTGTGTCCTGAATGTCTGAAGTTAATTGTTGGAACATTGGATCGGTAATTGCTTCCTCCGGCATTTTTCCAGTAGCCATGTAGGAAGCATATGCTCCAAACAAACCAACTTTATTCGTTTCGGTGTTTCCTTGAAACTGTTCCGCAGATTGTGAGAAAACTTCTTTATCCAACAAACCATCAGAATAAAGTCTGTTCATAAATGTTAGGTACTCTTTGTAGTTTTCAGTTGAAGGTGCAAAACGAACGACACCATCAACCTCTTCTATGCCCCAGATTTTCATTCCGAAAGCTGGCAATAACCAGTGACGAATGATTAACAATTTATTTCCGTCAGATAATGGAATTTCATCCTGTTTGCCATTCCCGTTAGGATCTTCTTCTTTAAATCGTTTTAACAACGTGTAAAGTTCATTGGTTGTTTTTGGCAATTCTTTGATGCCCAATGCTTCCATCCAATCTCCGTTATACCATAGTGGTGAAATATATAGTGGATTGGATGTTTCTTCTGGATACAGTCTAGGCAAGGAATAGATATGCCCATCTGGAGCGGTGATTGATTTACGGAAATCAGGGTTTTCTTCCAATACTTTGTTTAAATTTGGTGCATAATCTTCAATCAAATCTTCTAAAGGCAACAGAATACCTTGTGAACCATAATCCGTTTGCATCGCTGCTGTTAAATCCCCACCGGCTCCAAAAATGACATCTGGTAATTCATCTGACGCAAATGCCAAATTTAATTTAGCTCTAAAATCTGTTGACGGGGGAGTGATATAGTCAAAGTCAATACCTGTCAGCTTTTCCAATGCTTGTGCTGAAGCCATGTCATCCCATTCTGTTTGTCCGCCCGGTGCCATCATGCTCATCTTTAATGTTTCTTTGACAATTGGCATCCCTGTTTCTTCTACCTTGACATTTGATTCCTCTTTGGATTTTGCTCCAGTAGATCCACAAGCTCCTAATAAAGTTGTCGCTAACAATAGTGACGCGATCGCAAAATATCTCTTTTTCATTTTCTTCTCTCACTTTCTTCTCAATTATTTATTGATCAACCTTTTAATGAGCCGACCATTACACCCTTAACAAAATATTTTTGTAAAAATGGATAAATCATAATAATTGGTAATGTAGAAACAATCATGACTCCATATTTAATAACCTGTGCTAATTGTTGTTTACTATAAGCTAATTCAGCGGCAGCAGCAGTCATTTCTGTACTGCCTTTTGCCATATCTTGATTGACCAAAATTTCTCGTAAAATTAATTGTAGAGGGTACATGGATTTGTTAGTTAAGTAGATCAATGCACTGAAATAACTATTCCAGTGGCCTACTCCACAAAATAATCCCATTACAGCGATGATCGGCATTGATAATGGTAAAACAATTTTAATAAACATTTGAAAATCGGAACATCCATCCATTAATGCTGCTTCCTCCATCTCCCGAGGAATCGTAGATTGAAAGAACGTCCGTGTAATGGCAATATTATACACAGACACGGCTCCTGGAATGACTAATGCCCAAACAGAATCGACCATATTTAAGTTTTTAATCAATAAGTATGTTGGTACTAATCCCCCACCAATAAACATTGGGACCATTAGAAATTTCATAAAGAGGTTTTTACCAAAAAATTCTGGTCGTCCCAAAGCATAAGCACAAGGTAAGGTAAAAGCAAGATTAATCAAGGTTCCGAGACCGGTATAATAGATTGTGTTGCGATAACCTTGCCAAATACTTTTATAAGTAAAAATCGTTTTATATCCTTCCCAAGTTATATTTTTAGGAAGTAACCACATTGCCCCAGAATTCACAGCCGTTGGACTTGAAATGGATGCACTGATTACATAGATTAATGGATACAAAACTAAGAATAATGCGATAGCAATAAATAAATAGACGAAGCCCATAAATATTTTATCGCGGTTTGTTGAGTTAATGGTTTTTACATTCACTGATACCTCTCCTTTCTACCAAAGACTAGTTTCACTGACCTTACGTGATATCTTGTTAACAAGTATCAGCAAAAAGGCATTGATCGCAGCATTGAAAAGTCCCACTGCAGATGCATAACTATATTGTGCATCCAACAACCCTTGTTTATACACAAAGGTAGCGATTACATTTGATGAATCCATATTTAACGCATTTTGCATTAACAAGATTTTCTCGTAACCCATAGACATTAAACTACCTACATTCATGATTAACAAAATAACCATTGTCGGTATGATGGTTGGTATATTGATGTACCAGATTCGTTGCAGACGAGTTGCGCCATCTACAGTTGCTGCCTCGTGCAATTGTGTATCAACGCCGGAAAGAGCTGCCAGATAAATGACCGATCCCCATCCAGTACCCTGCCAAACTCCAGATAACACATAAACTGTCTTGAACCACTTTGGATCCGTCATAAAAGAAATCCGTTCGAAACCTAGGAAATCAAGTAAATGATTGATGATCCCCGTTGATGGTGTTAAAAACGCAATAACCATTCCACACACAACCACGACTGAAATAAAATTTGGTGCGTAAGTAATCGTCTGTGTGAACTTTTTGAATCGGCCATCTTTCAACTCATTTAATCCTAATGCTAAAATGATTGGTAAGGGAAATCCAACAATTAAAGAATAAAAACTGATTCCTAATGTATTTTTGATCAAGTCCCAGAAATAATAAGAATCAAAAAAACGTTGAAAATGTTTGAACCCCACCCATGGACTACCCAGAATCCCTAGGGAAGGCATATAGTCTTTAAATGCAATTATTACACCATACATTGGACCATAAGAAAAAATCGCAATGACTAAGAAAGCAGGTAAGACAAAGAGATAAAGTTGTCGACTATGATAGAGTTTTAGTTTTATTTTCTCCCATTTTGTTTTTTGTTTTACTACAGGTTGATGCCTCATTGTTGCATGCTCCATGTTTTTTTCCTCCTTGTCTTCGTTTATTTTAGAAATATATTTCTGTACACATCATCTTTTGAATGCGTTTACTTTGCAATATGTGCTTTCTTTCTACTGTGTTGAAACAGATATACCTATGCAACCAATCATTGGTACACTTAGACTTTTAAAAGGAATGTATCCTACTCCTTCTTTATTTAGAAAAACTGCTAATTCCTTTCCGGTAGCCAGATCTTTGACTATGGCTTCTTTAGAAGCATCAATATCTGGTAAATAAATATCTCGACTATCAGCTTGAACGCTTCGAAAAGCATAATGCGTTTTACCATCTTTGCTGTATGTCAACTTCCAACCATTAGCCCATTCTTTTGGATCTGCTCTGGTCTCGTAAATTCCCAATCCATAAATTTTGAGCCACTCACCTATCTCAGATAGTCTTCGCATCTCTTCTTCCGTAAAAGTCCCTTCAGGGGTAGGACCGACACCTAAAATCAGATTTCCGCCCTTACTCACGACATCTACCAGAGTTTCTATGAGTTCTTGGGAAGATTTAAAAGTATCGTGGGGTACGTACCCCCAATCATTACCGATAGGAATATTACTTTCCCAAGTTTTTTTAGGAATATCCTCAATAGCGGGGATTTTTCGTTCTGGGGTCACATAATTCTCATGCCGTCCCCCCATCATTCGATCAACAATAATCAAACCATCCTGTTTCTCTCTCGCAATTTCAGCCAGACGATTCATATCCAAATCTTCTTTTCCTTGTCCGCACCAGCCAGCATCCAACCATAATAAATCAATTTTTCCATAATTATGAGTGATTTCATGAATTTGACGATGGACAAATGTGACATATCGATTCCAGATTTCTGGATATTTTTGAGTATCATAGCTGACATTTCTACCTTTAACCGCTTCATCATCTAACCAATAGTACGGAGAGTACCAATCCGCTTTTGAATAATAAGCGCCTATGGCAATTTCTTCATTTCTAAAAGCTTCAAAAACTTCTTTTAAAATATCTCGTTTAAAAGGACTCAACTTCCCGCCAACTTTGTATTCTGATTCTAAAGTATTGTACATGGAGAAACCATCATGATGTTTCGTTGTAAAGATACAATATTTAAATCCAGCCTCTTTACACACCTTGGCCCATTTTGTTGCATCCAGTTTAGTGGGATTAAATGTGGAAATCAGGTTCCAGTAATCCAGTTGAAGCTGTTTGAAGTCTTTTCTGAATTCCCTTCCCTGTCGTGCCCACTCATCCTTCTCTGATAATTGCCAAGATTCAACAATTCCTGCCTGAGCATATAAACCATAATGAAAGATGACTCCAAATTTTAAGTCCTTAAACCACTCTAGTCTTTTCTCCAACATCTCAGTTTCGGGATAAATTGTCTCATCTAACGTTTCGTTTTTCGCTTCTTCTATGTCGCCGCGTAAAACTCCCATTGTATGTAACCCCTTTCTTTTTCTATCTTTACTCTACTCACTTCGTATCTGTTCAACAATATGTGGAAATTTTTTCCAATATGTAAAAAAATAGCTTGGATAAATTTATGCTAATGCTTTACTCAAACAAGCCAAAAGAGGAATGTGTAAAATCAAGCTAGAACATGTTTTTTGTAAAAACGCTTTCAAGGATTTATTCAAAATGTTACTATTCTTACTAAGATATAAATAAGGAGGAAATTTATCATGCAACAGCCTAAAGGCATTTTTAAACTTACCTATTCTTTTGGTGAACTTTTACTCGCCTTCATTAAACTACATTTCTTTTGGAGCTATTTTACTTTATGTGGTGGCATCGTGCTGGGTATTTTTCCAGCAACCGCTACATTGATTCATATTTTTCAGTATTTATTTGAAAACAAGGAATTTCCTTCCTATCTTTTTCAATGGTATAAGGAAGATTATCAAAAGAATTTTCGATCTGTTAATCAATTGGGATTGATTCAACTATTGATTCTCGCCGTATTGTGGATTGATTTACGAGTAGTCAGCAACTTTTTACAAAATCAAGTAATCCATTTAGGGTTGATCGTATTATTCGCTCTTGCCCTTCTGGTCAGCCTTTATCTTTTCCCAGCCTTTCTTCGCTATGACATGTGCCTAATTCAATATTTTAAACAAGCCTTCTTTTTAACCATCAGTAATTTCATCGAAAGCTTGGCTATGATTATTGGTATTCTTTTAGTTACCGCACTTGCTACTTTTTTACCGATTCTAACGCTGGTTGCCTTTATCCCACTATTAGTTTTACCTGTCAGTTGGTTCTCTCTGCAGGCTATGTTGAAAATTGAACGTAATAATTTACCCGAAAAGTAAATAAGCTACTGACATTTCTAAAGTAATAAAATAAAGAAAACCAAACTGGCAGTGTGCCTAACCGTTTGGTTTTCTTTATTTTATCCTGTATATTTTTTTACCAAATTGCTAGTGCCTGATCTTCTAGCCTCAAAATTCCTTCAATGAAAAAGTAATCTCCATACACCAGATGGATTTCAGTTTCTGCTTTTTGGTGGTAGGAATGACTCGATTTTTGTAACATTCCATCCTTTTCTAGATCTAAATCGATATAATTATCCGCTAATTCCCGCAAAATTTTTTCAGCTGCTTTGTGATAGTAGCGGGCTTCCATGCCAGATAAATGCTCAGCAATTTCTAAAAATCCACAAGCAGCACATGCTCCAGCCGAAGTATCGATTTTTGTTGTACCCAGTGGTGCCCGGAAATCAATCAATGGAACAGCTTCAGTTTGTGATACATTTCCAATAAAATAATTAGCAATTTTTTTGGCAGTGTCTAAATAATGCTGTTCTTTTGTATATCGATAACTTAAAGCGAAACCATAAATAGCCCACGCCTGCCCCCGTGACCAAGAAGACTCTGGAGAATATCCTTGACCACGAACAAGCTTTTTGAACAATCCCGACTGTGGATCAAATTCTGCGATATGCCCCACCGAACCATCTGACCGTACCAAATATTTCTCCAAAGTGTCTGCATGAGCTTTGGCAACTTGTAAATACCGAGGATCGCCCAGCTGTTCTGAGGCCCAATAAAGAATAGGAATATTCATCATTGAATCAATAATTGCCCAACCCGGCACTTCACAATTCCACGCTACAAGATAGCGCCCATTTAAATTGAACCGGGCAAGCAGCAAGCTCGCAGCGTGCAACCCTCTCTTTTTTGATTTTTCATTTCCTGTGATTCGATAATCAGCCACTGCTGTGTGAAGCCACATAAATCCTACGTCATGATGCAGGCCCACAAAATCCTCTAAGGCATGATCCAGTTTTTTTTCAATGGCAATCGCACTCTCTTTGAATGCTTCGTTACCATTCCACTGATAGAGTTGCCATAAACTTCCCGCAAAAAAACCGTTCGTCCACCAATCAACTGATCCACCGGATAAATCATTGTACTTCCCATCCTCAGCAGAATAGGGAATTTTTCCAAAGTTACGATCATTGACTCTTTCCATTTTCTGATTAATTTTCCCCAACATTTCCTGTGACCAAACTACCATTTTCAATCATCCTTTCCATACCTTTATCTTATCAATGGCCGAACCTGTTGCAATATGTAATTCTAAAAACGTTTAAAGTATAATGTGTAAAATTTGCCGACTATGTGTTTCCGATAAAGGTCTTTCTTTCACTCTTTTCTTGAGTATACTAAGGTGTGAAAGCGATTACTAGAAAGGAAGGATTCCCTTGGATATTCAATTAACTACCCATGAAAATTTAGATTCATTTTTACAAATCATTTTACCGGAGCTAGGACTAGCTCCCAGTAAAACTGGGAAAAAACTGGAGTTGATTCAACACTTTAATTTATTAAAAATTGAAAATTCTAGCCAGAAAACAACGATCTATTATCAGGAAAAAGCTCATCTTTTTCGTGGGCTTACCCTATGGTTAGCGCGGAATGAAGAAGAATTCACCTATGAAGAAATACCTAACTTTGAAAAAATTGGCCCCATGTTAGATTTATCGCGAAATGCGGTAATGACTGTGCCTAGGCTCAAACGTTTCATTACTCTTTGTAGTAAGATGGGCTTAAATACGGTAATGATGTACATGGAAGACACTTATGAGATTCCAGAATATCCCTATTTTGGCCATTAACGAGGTCGCTATAGTCAAGAAGAATTAAAGGAATTAGACAGCTATGCAGATCAGCTAGGTATTGAATTAGTACCTGCAATTCAAACGCTTGCCCATTTGACGAATCCGTTGAAATGGGGTTTTGCAAACGGTATGAGAGATACTTCTGATATTTTATTAGTTGACGAAGAAAAAACTTATCTTTTTTTACAGGCAGCAATCAAATCCATCGCTGAATGTTTCAAAACAAAAAAAATCCATATCGGTATGGATGAAGCGCATGATTTAGGAAAAGGACATTACCTTGCAAAACATGGGCTAGAAGATTCATTTTCAATCATGACGAAGCATTTACAAAAAGTAACTGCAATTTGCGAAAACTATCAATTAAAGCCGATGATGTGGAGTGATATGTTTTTTAGAATTGGCTCCAATTCAGGTGATTACTATGACAAAAATATTTCCTTTCCAAAATCATTAATTGATAATATGCCCGCTATCGATATGGTTTGCTGGGATTATTATCACCACGAAGAAGAAGAATATACCACTATTTTCTCCAATCATAAAAAGTTAGAACGCCCGCTGATCTTTGCTGGAGGTGTCTGGACTTGGAATGGCTTAGCTCCTAATTATGGAAAATCCTTTGCCACTACTAAAGCAGGTTTGGCAGCCGCCAAGAAAGCGCAGATTAAGGAAGTCTATGCCACACTATGGGGTGATGACGGTGCAGAAACACCTCTGATTGCCAGCCTGCTGGGGCTACAGCAATTTAGTGAAGAACAATTTAAAGAAAATCCCTCTGAAACCTTGATTGCAGAAAGGTTTCAACTGTTCCATCATCTAAATGCTGAAGATTTTTGGCTACTAAATGATTTTGACCAAACAGAAGGTGTTGCCGAAAACAACCCTCACGGTTCCAATAGCAGCAAGCTATTATTATATCAGGATGTTCTCTTTGGCTTATACGAAAAAAATCTATCGAACCTTCACTTAAAAAAACATTTTGAGAAATTAGCAACAGACTTATTGACTGTCCGACTCACTTCTGAGACACAGGAAATGTTTGCTTTTTATCAACAATTGGCACGAGTATTATTTATCAAAGCAGATATAGAAACAGAACTCCTTCAAGCTTACCAAGAAGATAATCATGAAAAGCTCAAACACCTGCTTTCTCAACTGGAATCTTTACAAAAAGAAATCAAAAAGTTACAGATTTTTCATCGCAATCTATGGTTTTATTGGAACAAACCCTTTGGCTATGAAGTGATTGATTTACGTTATGGTGGTCTAATCAGCCGGATTGAAACTGCTCGCTGGCGCTTACAGAATTATCTGGATGGTCGACTTGAAAAGTTAACGGAATTAGAGGAGCCCAGACTCCTCTTTGACTCACCATTTGAAACACAAGGAAGTGTCGGACGGAATCTGTTTCATGGAATATATAGTGCCAGTAAAATTTCTGACGTGTGAGGGGAAGCAAAATGAAGGCACATAAAATAAATAAAAGGATTACTTTCCTGCTGTTTTGCGTTCTATTGATTTTACTAGTTGGCTGTAAGGCTACTAACAGCACTGAGGGTACGGACAAAAATACCACACCGGAAGTAACCGGAAATATCAAAAATCAGGAGATTGCAGAACGTTGCCTACAAGTGCTAACAGACAATCTGGCAGCTGCTACAACTGAAAATATTGATAATTATCTAAAAACCATTAGTGAAGATTCTCGTTCGGCTACAAAAAAAGAGATGACCGCCTTTTTTTCAAAATATGATTTGCGCCATCGACTATTATCCTTTGAAATAGTCAAACAGGAGAAAAAATCGCTACTGGTTGAAGCACGTCAAGAGACAATCAATGAAGGAAAAGAAAAATATCGCGACCATGTCACTCAAGCTTTCCATACCTTTGTTTTAGAAGATGGGCAATGGCGCATCAAAGAAACAACCATGATGGATACACAATTTTTAGATTAGAGGAGAAAAAAATGCAAAAATTTGAAAACTGGCCTGATTTTTATCCTGACCCAAGCTGGTTCATTCATGATCGTTTTGGTTTGTTTATCCATTTCGGTCTGTTCAGCGTCGGAGCACGACACGAATGGTTTATGACTACCGAACAAATCAGTCCTGAAATTTACTACGAAAAATACTTTAAAAATTTTAATCCAGACTTATTTGATGCAGATAGCTGGGCACAAGAAGCAAAAAAATGTGGGATTCAATATATGGTTTTCACCACAAAACATCACGAGGGGTTTGCTTTATGGGATAGTCAATTCACTGACTATAAAGTAACCAATACTGAATTTGGTCGTGATTTATTGGCCGAACTGTTGCCTGCTTTTCGTAACGTGGGAATAAAAATTGGCCTTTATCATTCCCTGATTGATTGGCATCACCCACACTTTACTTTAGATGGACTTCACCCATTGCGGAGCGATGCAGAAGCTCGCCGAACAAACGACTCACGGGACATGAGCATCTATCAAGATTATTTAGCCGGGCAAGTAACCGAATTATTAACAAATTATGGAAAAATTGACTATATCTGGTATGATTTCCCCTACAGTCACCGCGATTGGGGCTGGTCGAAAGGTAAAGGAGCGATTGATTGGGATAGCCAACGTTTAGAAGCACTATGTCTAAAACTGCAGCCTCATATTTTAATCAATGATCGCCTAGAATTAGGTCGTGGAATTACAACCCCCGAACAATTTCAGCCTGATAAACCTCTAGAAAAAAAGGGCCTGCCGGTTCTTTGGGAAGCCTGCCAAACTATGTATGGTACATGGGGCTATGATCGAGATAATCAGGAATGGAAATCTAGTGAAATGCTGCTTAAAATGTTAATTGATACAGTCGCTAAAGATGGCAACTTCTTGATGAATATCGGACCAAACCCACGAGGAGAACTAGATGAGCGGGCAATAACAAGGATGCAGGCAATAGGGAACTGGATGCGTCTGCACAAAAAAGCAGTTATTGGTTGTCGTCATAGTGATTATGAAGCCCCTGCTGATTGCCGCTATACACAAAATGGAAATAAATTATATTTGCACCTGTATTCTTATCCTTATCGAAATCTCCATCTGAAAAATTTAGCAGGAAAAGTATCGTTCATTCGATTGCTAAATGATGGCTCGGAAATCTTTTTCCGTGGATTTGATCCAGATGAAGTAATTACTTCTACAGAAGCAACTATCGCCCCTGAAGATATTGTAATCACTCTACCCGTTTTAAAACCGAATGTATTAGTTCCTGTCATCGAGATTACTTTAGTTGAGGAAATCGCTGATAAAAATAAGTAAACAAAATCATAAAACCGAATGGTGTAAGGATCGAAAAAGATACCCTACCATTCGGTTTTAACGATTACATCTAATTATTCTTGTAAAGCTGACCCTTTTCTTGATTGATGGTTCGATATTGTCCCGGTGTCACTCCAACAATCGTGCGAAATTTTCGCGTATAGTTAGAAACATCATAGTACCCACAATTTCGAATAATTTCTTTGATTGGTAAATCTGTTTCCACTAAAGATTTTTTGATTTTTTCTAGACGTAATTCTTGAATATACTTGGAGAAGGTCAGTCCACTTTCTTTTTTTACAAAACGACTTAAATAAGAAACTGATAAATTGAATTCTGTAGCAATCATTTCTAAAGATAACTGAGAAGACATAAAATTCTCTTCGATATATTCAAATAAATTTCGTTTTAGCTGCGATTCTTGATTTTGAGGCTTGTTTTGCACCATTTGACAAATTATTTTTGCCATATCTAGCAAGCTGGTTTCTAATTCTTGTAGAGTTGAAAAACCTGCACTTTCCTCTGCCATTTGTAAAAGTGGCTCTCCTACAATCTCACCGCCAGTTTTTGCCATAGTATTAAGGATATAAAAACCATACATTCTTCTGGCAGTGACTGACTTAGGTTTTTCCAATCCATGCTTGATTAGCCATTGAATAGTTTCAACAGCGATATCCAAATCCCCTTGGGTCAAACTTTGAATTAATTTTAACTTTTTGTTATCCGGATAACTGATTGTTGAGGAGTACTCTACAGAAGAGATTTCAGTGTAATAAACCAGTTTTTTATCATTTCTACTGTAATCAAGAGCTGCAAGTCCATCAATGTATGAAACATTAAATGCGGTTAATCTATGAACGATACTGCCAACTCCCATTGTCGGTAGGGTGACTAGTGAGCGCCTTAATAGTTTACTTATTTCCTGAACCACTTTCTTTTGTGTCATTTGCGGATCATAACTAATCAACAAAGCAATAACTTCTGAGGAAAGAATCTCTGTTGCATACGCAGTATACCCGTTTCCCTTTACATTTTCTAAATAATCCATCAAAGAAAAATCCTTAGACAAGGTATCACGGGCGGTTTTCTCATCAATGATCATCACAAAATAATTTTCTCCCGGTAAATTTACATGGACAGAATGTAAAAGTAATTTAAGGTCTTTCTCTGACTTAAAACGATCACTTAACAATTTTCTCAAGACTTGTTCCCGTGCATGTGGTGTTTGCAGACGGATTTCCTCATGTAATTCTTGCTGTTCATTCAAGAATTGTACAATTGACTCATGAACATCTCCCATCGAGTTGACGGAAGTCCCATTTTGGTTGTATGAGTCTACTAAACGTTTGATTTTTTGAACAGGACGATAAGAATATAATCCAATCAAACTAACGACCACAAGCCCAACTAATAAAATCCCAAGAAAAATCAAAATAAACCTAGTTTGAACCTGGTTAACGATAGCCAACGCCTTTGCAGGGTTAGTAACAGAAACAAATGTAAGCTGCAACCCCTCATTATGTAAAACCTGTGTTAGGTACTTTTGATTCTTGAACTGAAAATGGTCTTTTTTCATTAAATCTGCAATTTGCTTTGAGCTACTTAAATAATCCCTCAATTCATTATTACCAGTACTCGCTAATATTTGATTTTTTTCGTTGATTAAATAATTTGTACTTACACCGTCACTATTAGTCAAATCAAGCATCTGAATCAAACTAGATTCTTTGATTGAATAGATTGCTGAACCATAGACGGTCATATCGTCACTTTGTAATGGTACGATATAAAAAAATTTGGGATTATGTCGATCAAGCAAGCTTTTTTCTGCGGTCAAAAGAGTTGGAATTGCAGAGTCAAATTGTGTCACTAACTGTTTTTCACCCAACACATTGTTGGGAATCTCTTTTCTTAAAAAACCCTCTACAGATATTGTTCCGTTTGAGGAAAACAATTTAAAGGGGCTTTCTTTGTAGTGCAAATAGACTTCTTCAACTAGCTTGTTACTCATCATATTCTTTTTTAAGCTGGCCTGTCCTTCGCGGGAATAGTAAGGATGTTCAAACTTTTTTAAGGATAATTGACGGTCATAAGGCATTTGATGAGTAATATTATCTAATTGTAGAAAATTATTTTCCAGAGAATATTTTAATTGCAGCAGTTGATTTTTAGCAGTCAATGTTACTTGCTTGTTAATACTTTCCGTGGAAGTATCATACCAGATGAGCGAAACGACGAGGAAAGGAATTAAAAAAACTAAAAGATAAGAACCTACTGACCATGATACTCCTGAAAATATTTTTCTCCTGATTCTCCGATAGGGTATCCTCACTTTTCTTCCCTCCCCAAATAGTAAAAGTTCAAAAACCCATATGAACCGCTTACATTTTAACTCAACTTTACAAACATGGGAGAAATAATTAAAGATTTCTCATACTATTTTACTTTTTGACTAACTTTACACAAATCAAAGATATGATTCTTTTCTGCAAACTTTCAATTTATCTCTTGCATCAAAATACAACCTATGATACCCTTCTTTTAGATTAATAATCGTACAGATAACACGTTTTTGCGTGTCGAGAGAGAGGCGATTTCTATTTTCGGATAGAAATTGGCTCTTTTTTTGTGCGAAATAACTAAAGAGGTGATCTTTTTGCAGAAAAAAATTCATTTAACACCGGCTGTTTTGGCAACTGGTGTCATGTCCTTTGCGGGAGTTTTGATTGAAACCGCAATGAACGTTACCTTTCCTACTCTGATTGAGGAATTTTCATTGAGTACCTCCATCGTCCAGTGGATTACAACAATCTACCTGTTGATGATTTCAATCGTTGTTCCATTATCGACCTATCTTCATAGAAACTTTAGCATTCGTTCCTTGTTTCTTGTCTCCAACATGGCATTTCTTGCAGGATTGATTACAGACTTTCTTGCACCAAATTTTACAATTCTACTCCTAGGAAGATTGTTGCAAGGAATTGCCACCGGAATTGCATTACCCTTGATGTTTCATATCATCTTGACCTACGCCCCATTAAATCAGCGGGGCACCATGATGGGGCTTGGTACGCTGACTACATCGATTGCACCTGCCATTGGTCCGACTTATGGCGGAATCCTGACATCCAATCTTTCTTGGCACTATATTTTTATTTTCCTTGTTCCTGTCTTGCTTCTTTCCCTCATTCTCGGTCTATATGCGATTCCTGAAAACAAAGTAATTAAAACTGGCCGATTAGATCTTCTCAGCCTTCTAGGACTGATACTTTTATTTAGCGGCAGTTTGATTTTTCTAAGTCTTTTAGGCAAGCCAATCAGTTGGCTCGCTCTACTGATTGGTGCAAGCGGCGCACTAGTATTCTATCGACGGACGATAAAGCTGGAGCAACCCTTACTGAAATTAACTGTTTTTAAAAACAAAGCTTTTAGACTTTTTCTATTTAGCTTTTTAGTTTATCAATTTTTACTGCTAGGTATTTCCTTTGTATTGCCAAATTTTATTCAAATCGTTCAAGATCAAAGTGCATTTATAGCTGGTTTAGCTATGCTGCCGGGTGCTGCGATTGGTGCTATTCTTTCACCAATTTCAGGAAAAATTTTAGATCAGCTCGGACCAAAAAAACCAATTCTTATCGGATTAGTGTTAGCAACAATTGGTTGGTTTGCTCTGATGCTTCTTTTGGGAATCAGCCCATTGTGGGGATTGATTGCCGGACATGTTTTTTACATGATTGGTTTAGGATTGTCCTACAGTAATTTGATGACAACTGGAATGAACACACTTCCTTCTGAACTGCAAAATGACGGCAATGCGATTTTTAATACGTTGCAACAGTTTTCCGGAGCAGTCGCAACTTCTCTCGTTGCTGTAGTGATTAATTTCTTTCAAACCCACAGCTCCAAATCCTATCAAGCAGCAACTACTATCGGGTCTCAAGTAGCTCTCGGTATCTTGCTGATTTTACTTCTAATCAGCTTAGCCGGATGTTTTTACCAATTTTCTAAAAACAAAGCTTCCTCATGACAGATCACAAAATAAAAATGACGCCAGCTCTGGCGTCATTTTTTGATCTATTTTACTAAATTTGCTCGTAACGTGCTAATACCAAATTCAAGATAAGTTTTTAAACAAGTCAGCATGTAAATCCAGCCCTCTTTATTATCAACCAATTGATCAATAATATCTTCTGCCTGTTCATCAAATCCCTCTTCAATCGCTTCGACGATCGTCCCATTCCCCAGTCCTGTCAACCAAATCGTTACTTCATGACCTTCCCAATCTAACTTGATTTTTTGATTTGGAATCAATTCAATAACTGTCATTTCACCCTGATAGCTATACTCGTCATAAGTTAAACGAATTGTTTTTCCTTCTTCAAAAATAGCCGAACTTGAAGAAAACCAAAAATTTTTAATTTTAGCAGGATCAATAAACGCCTGATAAACATCCAGTGGCGAACAATCAATTTTTAGTTTCGTTATTGTATGCATAAAAAGACACTCCCTCCATTATGATTTTTTACTTTCCTAAGTTTACATAACATTATTATCGTTTTAAAAAGGCATCAGCCATTAACAATCAACTGTTTCTGCAGATTTTTTAAATAGGGATACGTAATATTCAACTTATCCAGCAAAACTGCATCAGAGAGTGCTTTATTTTCTTGAAGATAAGCTAATGTTGCCTCCCTGATTAGTTGGGTCGGCTTTACGGGAAACCCGATTTTTGCCTGCTCTCTAGATAAAATCTTATTTAGTGCCGTACGGGACAACAAAAATGGGGTATCTCCGTTTTTATTTTTTCGCATTGCTTCTTTAAAAAATAAATCCGAACTGGTGAATTGTTGTTGCTTTTCTTTTATATATTGAAAATAAGAATCTACAAACTTCTGTTCTTCTGGAGTAAAAAGAATCGTTTTTAATTGTAGGTAAAATCCCGATGTGGTCATTTGAGCAATGGTCACTCGTTTGGAAAGTAATAACAGAGCAAATCGAGTCTCCATACTCAAATGCTCCTTTTTCAAAATTCCAGGTAATTCTGACAACCATTGAAAAGTCACGGGCTGTGTGTCAACTGTCTCTTTCACTTTCTCCAATTTTAGACCCAACGTTGGTAGTTCGGTGATGTATCGCTGCTTCATCAAAAATTCAAAATAACTGCGCAGAACCGACAAATAGCGAACTCGCGTGTTGTAGGAAAATCCTCTTCCTCCATCTTCCCTTAAACGTACCAAATGGTTCAAATAAAGTCGGATCTCATGTTCGGTAACATTGTCGATAGTCTGCACATCCTGATAACCACTGCCCGCAGTTTCAATGAATGAAAAAAAATCGCGAACTACTTTTAGATATGTTTCTTGAGACAGCTCCGTTAGCACTTTTTGCTCTGCTAAATATGCCGCATACGCTTTTTCTTTATAAAAAGTCACCATGAAACCTCCAAAAAAATGCCTTTACTTTTTGACTATTGTACCATAATCACTGTGATTTAGAGGTATTCTGACTATCTTAACAACAAAAAAGATAGTTGGATTTTTTACAATACCAACTACCATTTTTCTTGTTATTGACTTTTCACACAGCGAAACCCTAGATTATTTGCTGCGGACGAACCCGTGTTGCCATTTCGAGCCGCAAGACGGTATCTTTTACAATAGGATTGATGGCATAGAAACGAACCGCCACGAGTGGCATAACTGGCATCATTTATCTCTTGGTTGCTTTCCCAAAAGTCTGTAGCTGACTTGTATTGAAAATCCGCCAAATCGATTCGTGCTGGGTTACTGCACCATTCCCACACATTTCCAATCACCTGATACATTCCGTAGCCATTGGGTTCATAACTTCTTACAGGTGCCGTTCCGGCAAACCCATCGGACAAATCATTGGTGATGGGAAAATCCCCTTGCCAAATATTGCAGTGGTACTGATTGTTTTCCATTAATTCCTTTCCCCAAGGATAACGTTCAGAATCTGTTCCGCCTTTTGCCGCAATCTCCCATTCGGCTTCTGTTGGCAATCGTTTGCCTGCCCACTGACAATACGCAACCGCATCGTTGCGGGAAATCTGAACGACCGGATGATCCATTCGTTCCTTGATTGAACTTCCTGGACCTTCCGGATGACGCCAATCGGCCCCGTCAACCGCATACCACCAGGTAAGCTGTGGAACTCGGCGACTTTTTTCTTTTACTTCATCCCTTAAAAAATAATGGAAAACAAACGACCAGCCAAAGGTTTCAGCTTCGGTTACATACTTCGTTGCCGCCACAAATTTTTCAAATTCTTGATTTGTCACGGTCGTTTCATCTATGAAAAAATCCCCAATCGTTACTGAAATTCGAGGTCCTTCTTTATCTGTTGAAAAACCGTCAGGTAAATCCGTTCCAATGGCGTAGGTTCCTCCTGGAATCTGAATCATCTTTATTCCTTCTTTCTAAAATAAATGTACTCCATTATAGATATTGATGAATAACACCAGCAAAATAACACCTTGAAATACCAGTGTCACTTTTTTCGGTGACAACAAGTTACTCATCTTTGCCCCAATCAAGCCCCCAAGAATCGCTGCGGGGACAATAAACGCCAACATCGTCAGATCATACCGGGCAAAACCCGTGGTACTGCCAATGGTGACGATTTTTGCCAACTGGGAAAAAAGAATCGTCCCAATTGAATAGACCGTAGCTTCCTTGATAGGCATGGCAAACAGTAACATCAATAAGGAGACATTGATTGGTCCCCCGCCAATGCCTAATAAACTGGCTAAAAAGCCTAGCGTCAGCCCACAAGCCAGATACCAGCCAAGGGATTGGAAATGGAAGTTCTTCCAGTCATATTTCGTATAAAAAAAAGCGAATAATAAGGTAAGGACGGTCAACCCAATTTGGATCAGTTGGACCATTTGATCCTTTTGAAAGAGTTCCAGAAGTCTTTCGAACGTTACATTGCCTAAGAATCCCCCTATAACAGCCCCCAACGAAATCCAGCCAATCACCCGTCCTTTGACTGCCACCCCATTTTTTATCTGCCGCCAAGTAGAGACGAGCGCCATCGTAAAAACGGCGACCGTTGAATAAAACGAAATCGCCGCTACAGAATGGGCGCCAATAAAATCAAGAATCGGTTTGATAATTACGCCCCCACCCATTCCTGAGACCGCACCGATGGAATTTGCCAAAATAATCACGATAAAATAAATCAGACCGGTTAAAATCATGCCACCCCTCCTTGGACAATACTCAAAATCTCTTCAATATGAGGAATAAATTCTTTCAACAAAGAGCGATAGCCACAAATCTGTGCCTGCTCGTCCACATACATGGCATCTTTCATGCGTTTACACCCGCCATGGCACATTGACAGAAACGGACAGGCTTGACAAAGAGTAGATAACGGCGGCTTGTCGCACACAAACTTTTGTGAAATCTCTTGTTCAAACAGCTCCCGCAATGTCTGGTCCTGAATATAACCCATGCGGTATTCATCCAATACATAAAAATCACAGGGATAGACGCTGCCATCGGCTTCAATGATATATTGCACTTGGCAATTACCCAGAATACCACACGCGGTTACTTGCCGATGAACCAATAAATTCACCAGATCGTCAAACAATTTGATACTGATGTACTGGCCGCGTCTTAATTCTGCCAGCCATAAGTGAAACAACTGATGGTAAAAACTGGCAAAGCGTTTCGGAGTCAGAGCATACGGGCTTTTTTCCGTGGCATCCAGATCATCCAGACAAGGAATGAACTGGACGTACTCATTCTTTTCTTTTTTAATAAATTGAAAGACTTTTTTGGCTTCCTTTGCCAAAGGGTTCGTTAAGACGCACAGGACATTGTAGTCAATCTGATAGTGATCAAACAAGTGCTTTGTGTGCAGTACCCGTTGAAAGGTCCCCCGCCCTTTTGTATCCACCCGATTCAAATCGTGGTACAGCGGATGACCGTCAATCGATAAGCCCACTAAGAAATTATTTTCTTTTAAGAAACGACACCAGCTTTCATTGATCAGAGTGCCATTTGTTTGGATTGCATAATGTACCTGAATCTGTTTTGTTTGTGCCTTTACCAAGGCTACAATTGCTTGGAAATAGGACAAACCGGCAAAGGTGGGTTCTCCCCCTTGAAAACCCAAGGTGAGCTGATCGCCATCGTCTAAATCAGCATAAATGTTTTCAATCATTTTTTCTGCGACTTCCGGTTTCATTTTGCCAAAAGAGCGCACTTCTCTAAGAGAGCTAACGTTAGCATAAAAGCAATACTTGCATCGTAAATTACACAAAGAAGAGGCGGGTTTGATCAGTACTGAAATGTGTTTCATGTTTTCCTTTCCAATTATCCATAATTTCATCAAAGAACTTTTTAAAGCTCTTAATTATTTAGTGGATTATTTTTCGTAGTCTTTTTCTTATTTTCCTAAAATATAAGCCATAAATGATGTGCTTGCAAACGGTTTAAGAAAAAACATTCCATTTAAAGTAAACTTTATATTACATAATGAAGTTTACACATAAATGGCACTATATATATATTCGGGTAAACCTTAAATATAAGGTTTACCCGAATAGCATAAAACGAATACCGTTTACTTTAATATAAATTAAGTAATTATATATTTAACAGTAGACTATAATATCAAAGTTATAGTATACTTTAAATAATAGAGTATACTTTATTATCAACAATAAAGTTATCTATGTATTAT
>NZ_MAEK01000017.1:0-39146 GCF_009933265.1 Enterococcus sp. JM9B
CGTTAACCCTATCTATGTATTTTTAAAGTTTACCTCAAATATTTATTTTTACCTATATGAAAGAATGTATTAACAATATTATCTATTTGAAGTTTACTTTAAAACATTAGATAGACAGAAGTTTACCTTTTATAAAGTTAACCTTATTTCCCAATAAAAGATAACCTGATTAATATATACCGAGTATACTTTATTACTATAATTAAAGTATACTCTAATTATATAGATTTACTTTTTATCTGTATACAAAGTTTACTTTTAAAGATACCGGTAAACTTTATTTTTATATATATAATAAACTGTTATAAATAAATTAAGGTTTACTATAATTGATTTGCTTTTTAAATGTAATTATAGTAAACTGTAATCATTACATCACAGGTCAATTATTTTATCTTTATTAAAGTTTACCTTTTGTGACTATAGGAGGATACATATGTCAGAAAAAAAAGCACAAACGTTTGTCATCGGAAATTTTAAAGGTGGCGTTGGAAAATCTACTACTGTACAAATGGTTGGATTTGAAAGTGCTGCAGTAAAAGAACGCAAAACCTTAATTATCGATTTGGATCCTCAGGGGAATACCAGCGATGTGATGCAGCTGACTGCTGAAAATTTTAGTAATGATGGCATAGAATTTTCAAAAACAATTTGGGATGCTGTTCAGGGAGCGCCAATTCACGAATGTATTTATCCAATTATGCCTAATCTAGATCTAATTCCAGCAAATATTTTGTTCAGTGAATTTCCTGATTACTTAATTCAAAAATTTGAAGGGAATAAATTGGAACAATTCCAATACTTTGCCAGCTTAATTGAACCATTGAAAGAAATTTATGACGTCATTTACATTGACGTACCACCAACTATATCTACGTACAGTAATTGTGCTATGTATACTGCAGAATACGTCATCATTATTCTACAAACACAAGTAAAATCCCTTAAAGGAGCACAATCTTATATTGATTATATGAACTTTTTTGTTGAAACCTATGATACTGATTTAGAAATTGTCGGTATTATTCCTTTCATGATGCAAAAAAGGGATGCTGTTGACCAAGAAGTTTATCAACAAGCGAAAGAATTATATGGGTATCATCTTTTAAATACAGTTGTTTTAAACCAAAGTCGTCTGAAACGTTATGATGGTACAGGAATAACGTTAGATGTATATAAAAATGGAAATCTGGATATCTGGGATGCTAAAGCACACGCTGTTTTCATTGATATTCTTAATGAATTAGATAACCATATTGAATGGTTAAATGGCGGTCAAATGGTCGAAGACGAGTAGGGGGTGGCAACAAATGGCTCGCAAAATGAGAATGAACTCTCTCATCAACAAAAATAATCAAACACAAAGCGCCCTTGAAGAGATGGGAAAGATTAATAGTGGAAATACAGCACTAAAAAAACTGCAGGAATTTAATAAAGCTAATACAAAAAATGCGGATAAGGATGAGGTTCAAGAAAAAGATTCAAATTTACAACGTCCGCGTTACACAACGGCAGAAATTGTTCAAAAAGAACTGTCTGCCGACCTACACAAGGAAAATACACAAAATGAAGCAATTCAACAATCTGTTTCGAGTGTCGTCACAATAACCAGTCATGAGCGTAAAGGGCGGGTTGGACGTAAGCCTATTTATACTGATCCTTTGCAAAAAGCCTTGGAAATGCAGAAAATTTCTGCACGAACTAAGGCCAAGCTCACAAATTTAATCGACAAAAAATTCGATACCTACACACCTGACCAAATGATCGATTACTTGTATCATTACTATTTTGAGAAAGGATTAAGTGTTGAAGATCAAGAATTTTTGTTAAAAGAGGAAGAAAAGTTGCTACAAGAGTATCGAGAAAAGCCTAAGTATCAAAAATTACTCCAAGAATTAAAAAACAATTAGAAATAAATAAATTTTTAATGATTGGAGTTTACCTAATATATAAAAACAAGATGATTAAGGTTTACTTTATATATGGAATAATTATATAAAAGGTAAACCGCAATATCTGTATTTTCATTAATTAGGTTTACTTTAAATCAGTAAAAATCAAAGAGCGAATAGTACAAAAACTTGATGCTATACTCTTGGAAATTGTTTAATCATTTATTTTGCTAATATTAAGGTAAACTATAAATTGAGTATTTCATCAATTACAGTTTACCTTTTTCTTGATATTTTCTATTTTTGAGTTTACCTTAATTAGTAAAATACATCAAATTAGGTTTACTTCAATTAAAATGTGGATAATTTTATGCTTTACTTATTCAAATTAGAAATGGTATTCTATCATTGTGGATAACTAAGAGAGCGGTTTTAATCCTTATTTGCTCCCTGTTGATAACTATTGAAAATAAAAAAAAGCTAAGAGATTCGCAGTCTCTTAGCTAAGGATTCATACTAGATATCAATTTCGCAATTAGATATCTAAACTATTCCAAGGATTCGCAGTCCTTGTCAAATGATAAGAAATCCATTCAATCTAAAATAAGTATAGCAAAAATATGCCTTCATGACAATATTAGAGGTTTATTTAGCAATGAAAAATCCCTTATTTTTATGATTTCTTATCAATTGGATCATAAAGAGAGGGGTTTTTTTATGTTTAAATTAGAAAATGAAATGACTTTAGACAATTTACCTAAAAGCAACTATATCCAAGTAAATACAAACTTTTTCAACAATCCATTGTATAAGGATCTATCCATGCAGGCTGTCATGCTGCATGCTCTTTATACGATGCGGGTTACCTGCAGTATGTACAATTCACAGGAAAATGACACATGGAAAGACGAACACAACCGTTTTTTCATCTATTTTACAAATGAAGAAGCCGCTGATTTATTAAATATCTCTGTACGAAAGGTATCTGACCTACGAAATGATTTAGCACGACTGGGCTTAATTGAAGTTATTAAAAGTGGGCTTAAAAATTATCGGATTTATGTGGCAAATCCGAAAAATCCTAGTGACACAATCAAACCAAAACTAGCCTATAAAAATACCACAACAACAAAAGAACGTGTGCTTAATAAAATCGAACAACCGGTTTCTGTTTTAAGCTACACATTCACTTTTGATCAGATTAAAGAACCGTCCTGCACTTTCGTGAATGCAGAATCTGCATCTTCGAATCAGCAAAATCTGCTTACAAGTACAGAGAAACAACAAGTAATTTCAAAAACAACAAGAGAAACAAGAGAAACAACGGTTTCTGCGTCAACAAATTTGGGACATACGGAGAATTCTAACGATCTGATTCTTTGTGAAGGCTTAAAAACTCGCTATCAATCTGTTTTAGGTGCAGAGACGCTTGCTCGTATTCAGCAAATTACTAAAAGTGATTACACTCAAACAAAATGGTTTATTGATACGATTTTTAAAGCAAAATTTGATGCAACGAATCGTTTTCGCCGCGCTGGATTACCCGCTGATTTTTTAAACTTACTCACGTTTGAAGAAAACCCCTATTTTCGTTCGGGTTTGGAATCTGCGCTAGTCATTGCTTTTGAACAAATCTATCGCTACAAGAAAACCCAGAATCCCGCCGGTTTTTTCTATACGTTTTTACGAGGATATTTTATTGAGCGAACAAAGCAGTATATTCAGGATCACTATGAATTAAATCCTAATATTCTAGGTATTTTTGCTCAGGTGGGGAATAGGAAAAAACAGGTGCAGTCTGTTAGGGTGTAGGGTGAGTTAAACGGTGTTGATTTATTTTACTTTGTTTAGTAATATACGACTATCATAATCTTAGAAATTGGGTGATTAACAATGGTTGGTATTCGTGATGTTGCGCATTTAGCAGGGGTTTCTCCCGCAACAGTCTCTAGAGTAATAAATGAGGATAAAAGTTTATCTGTAACGGCTGAAACAAAGAAAAGAATCTATGCAGCAATTGAAGAATTGAATTACGTAAAGAAAGGTACTAAAAAGAGTAGTCGTAATTCTTCAATCGGCATTATTACGGCGGTTTCAATTCGAGATGAATTTGAAGATCCTTATTTTCGTTCGATTCGCCTAGGAATTGCATTAGAGGCTCGAAAACAGCATATTGCAGCGAATAGAATTTATCGATTGCATAAAGATATTAAAATCGAAGACCTATCAGAGTTAGGCGCAGTTGTGATTCTGGGACAACTGGATAAATCGATTCTTGATATTTTTTATATGCAAAACAAAAATCTAATTATCATTGATGACCCTTATTGTGACGAAATCTATGATGCAGTTTATGTTGATTTAAAGAAAGCGATGGAAAAGCATTTAGAACGTTTATTTGATTTAGGACATAAAAAAATCGCATTTATCGGTGGTCTTCGAAAAATTCCAATCGCTAATCAGGAACCATTGATTAGTGAGGAAGAAATTCGCTTAGAAACGTATCGATCATGGATGAAAGCGCGTGGACTGTACGATGGGTCTTACGAACTTCTTGCCGGATGGACCACTGATTCGGGGTATCTTCTTATGGAGGAATTACTAAATAAAATGGACAGAAAAGATTATCCAACAGCCGTTATTGTCGTTAATGATCCCATGGCTATTGGGGTTTTTCGTGCAGTGCAGAAAAGAGAAATTCGAATTCCGGAAGATATCACCGTTTGTAGCTTTGATGATATTGAAATTGCTAGTTTTATGACACCTACACTTACAACAGCGCATATTGATACAGAAGATTTGGGCAGGTATGCAATCCGTCTTGCAAAAGAGCGAATCGATCAAGAGAGAGAGAGACCAGTGCATGTAATTTTGCCAACTGAACTTATTGTGAGGGAAAGCTGATTAGGGTGAATAAATACAGTGGTCAAGTTATTTTTTTTTAAGAGAAAAATAGCTTGACATTTTTTTTAGTAAACACTATAAGTAAAATGAAAACGGATACATTTTACTTATAAGTGAGGATAGATTGAAATGAAAAAAGCAATGCTGGAAATTGGTGTGTTGTTGTCGGTTTTGTTAGTTACTGTAGGATGTTCATCAGGAAACAAGAAAAGTGATGATGCAGGAACAACTGAGAAAGTGACTCTTTCGTATATGAGCTGGGACCCAAATGAAGAAAAGGGCTTGAGGAAAGTTGCTGATGCGTTTGAAAAAGAAAATCCCAATATTAAAATCAATATGGAAACAACTCCGTGGGAGCAATATTGGGTAAAAATGGAGTCAGCAGCTAAGGCTGGAAACTTGCCAGATATCGTAACAATGCATCCGATTGCTTCTTATGCTTTTATTTCTGGTGGCATATTGATGGATTTGGATCCGGTTATTGAAGATTCTTCTTTAGATATGGCTAATTATTATGAAGGAATTGTTGACCCGTATAAGCTAGATGACAGTATCTATGCAATTCCAAAAGATGTGACTGATATTGGAATTTGGTATAATAAAAAAATTTTTGATGATGCGGGAGTTGAGTATCCTGATGAAACTTGGACGTGGGACACTTTAAAAGCGGCTGCCAAGAAACTGACTGATACGGAAAAAGGAATTTATGGATTTGCAGCTCCAAACGACTACCAAAATGGCTATTTAAGTTTTATTTATCAAAATCAGGGAGTCACATTAAGTGAAGATGGCACTAAATCTGAATTTAATAACCAAAATACTGTGGATGCATTGCAATGGTGGGTTGATTTTAGTTTGACTGATAAATCTTCCCCAACTGCACAGCAACTAGCTGAAAATAGTGCTTATTCATTATTAGAGTCTGGTCGTGTTGCAATGATTACTCAGGGAAATTGGATGGCGCCACAATTCAGAGACAATGAATATACTCGTGAAAACATTGATGCTGCTGTTTTACCAAAGGGTAAGGAAAGAGCTACGTTGTTGAACGGGTTGGGGTGGTCGATTTCTGCTGCAACAAAACATCCGAAAGAAGCTAAGAAATTTTTAGAGTTTCTTGGATCTAAAGAAGCTAACGAAATCCAAGCATCTTCTGGAGTAGCTATTCCAGCATTCAAAGGAGTGGGGGATCTCTGGACGAAAAGCTATGACGGAGTATTCAATGTAAAAGCTTTTGTCGATATGCTAGATTACGGACAAAGTAAACCATTTTCTCAATATACCAGTAAGGTGGAAGCTCTGGAAGGAGAAATTTTGACAGGAGCATTCAGCGGTAAAACATCAGTGGAAGAGGCAACAAAGGAACTTCAAGATCGCCAAAATGAAGTATTACAAGAAAAGTAAAGAAAGAGATAGTGATTATGAAAGCTAAAAAAGTGAAATTTAATAAGCAACAAATGCTGTGGGGCTATATTTTTATAGCTCCCACAGCTATCGGTCTGTTTCTTTTGAATATTAAACCGGCAATCGATACAGTGATTATGAGTTTTCAAACTTCTAGCGGATTAGGTGAGCCGGAATGGGTTGGAACTGCAAATTACACCAAATTATTTGGAGATTCCGAGGTATGGCAATCCTTGTTAAATACCTTTAAGTACGCTCTTATTTCAGTACCGGCCGTCATCATTTTTTCTACGTTGACGGCTGTTTTATTAAATCAAAAAATCAAAGGTCGCAGTATTTATCGAACGATTTTTTTTCTACCGATGGTGGCTGCTCCTTCAGCAGTAGCGATGATTTGGCGGTGGTTGTTTAACTCAGATTTTGGATTAATCAATAATGTATTGACTAAAATTGGACTTGAAAAAATCGTTTGGCTTTCAGATCCGGACATAGCGATTTACACAGTGATTATTGTCGGGGTCTGGAGTGCAATTGGTTATAATATGATTCTAATTTTATCCGGGCTACAGGAAATTCCAAAAGATTTTTATGAATCAGCAGAGATTGATGGAGCAGGAGCCATTAAACAATTTTTTTCAATTACATTGCCATTAGTCACACCAACCTTATTTTTTGTAGTTGTTACTACGATTATTGGTGCATTACAGGTCTTTGATGCCATCTTTATGATGATTCCTGCAATGTCAGAGGCGATGATTAAGACACAATCCTTAGCCTATTTGTTTTATAAATATTCTTTCATGTTAGATGATAAGGGTTATGGTTCTGCAATCGTTGTCTTATTGTTGGCCTTGATTTTAATTATCACAGGAATCCAATTAAAACTACAAAAATACTGGGTAAATTATTAACAACACCGAGGAATGGAGAAAAAAGTAATGAAGAAGAAAATAAATTGGGGTGCGCACATCCTATTGATTATTGGAGCAATTACTATGATCATTCCCTTTTTGTGGATGATTTTAACTGCTGGTAAAACAATCAGTGAATCAACGATTGTTCCGCCAACTATTTTTCCAGAATCATTTCAATGGATTCATTTCAAAGAAGTTTGGGAAATGTTTCCTTTTCTAGCATTTTATTGGAATACCTTTTTAATGATCATAGGTAGGGTCTTTTTCTCCCTATTATTTAGTGCAATGGCAGCCTACGCGTGTGCTCGTTTAAAATTTCCTGGGAGAAATCTTTTTTTTGCCATGGTTCTTATTCAGATGATGATTCCCGGACAAATCTTTCTTACGCCACAATATATGCTGGCACAAAAGCTGCATATATTAAATACTATCCCCGGATTGATCTTACCAGGTTTTGTCAGCGCCATCGGTACTTTTTTGCTTCGCCAGTTCTTTTTATCACTGCCCAATGAGTTAGAGGAAGCTGCTGTACTTGATGGGGCATCTATTTGGCAAATTTTTTCTAGGATTATGCTGCCCTTAGCACGATCTGGACTTATCGCATTAGGCATTTTTACCGCATTGTTTGCGTATAAGGATTTGATGTGGCCGCTAATCGTAAATACTTCCATTGATAAAATGACACTCTCATCAGGATTGGCTAATCTCCAAGGGCAATTTTCAACGAATTATCCACAATTAATGGCAGGTTCGCTTTTGGCGATTTGGCCAATGATTGTTCTATTTTTAATTTTCCAAAAACAATTTATTGAAGGTATTGCCTCGACAGGTGGAAAACTGTAAGTTTCATTTTATTCAAATTGGAGGGACATTCATGTCGATTATTTATGATGAAAAGCAGCAATTGTTTCATTTACAGACAAGAAACAGTAGTTACCTAATGGAAATAGAGGAAGGCGGAGTATTAGCTCATCTTTATTTTGGAGAAAAAATTGATTCTTATCATGGAATTCGTAAATATCCGAGACTTGAGCGCTCATTTTCGCCTAATGTTCCTGAGTCAAAAAACAGAGAAATTTCACTGGATACTCTCCTGCAAGAAAGCAGCAGTGTCGGAAATGGAGACTTTCGAATACCTTCTTGCCAAATTCGTTTGGCAAATGGGAACAGCACTGTCGATTTTCGGTACAGCAGTCATCAAATTTTTGTAGGAAAACATGAGATTAAAGGAATGCCTCAGAGTTTTGTCAAAAAATCAGACCAAGCAGAGACGTTAAAAATTATTTTAGAGGATAAAAATGCTCAAGTGAATTTAGAACTGTATTATACCCTTTTTAAGGACAGCTCTGTGATTGCACGGTCTGAGAAATTAATTAATAAAGGTGCAGAACCGTTATTTCTGACTAAGTTGATGAGTTTTCAGATTGATTTTCCTGCAAATGAATTTGAGGTAATGCATTTTGAAGGAGCGTGGGCTAGAGAACAAACTATAATGCGGGAAAAAATTGGTAAAGGTGTAAAGCTTTTAGGTAGTAGACGAGGAACTAGCAGTCATCAGGAAAACCCGTCTTTTATTTTAACTTCTAGTGCAACAACGGAAAAATCAGGTGATGTTTACGGATTTTGTCTGGTCTATAGTGGTAATCATGAAACGAATCTTGAAAAAGATCAGTATGAGCAATTACGAGTAATGATGGGAATAAATTCGTTTGAATTTGATTGGAAACTTGAATCGAATGAACAGTTTCAAACACCAGAAGTTTTGATGAATTACACGAACCAAGGATTTACTGATCATTCCTTGATTTTTCACTCGTTTATGAAAAACCATATCATTCGAAAGTTTCCTGAAAAAGAACGTCCTATTTTAATTAATAATTGGGAAGCAACCTATTTTGATTTTACTGAAGAAAAGCTTTTACATTTGGCAGAGGAAGCTAGTCATCTAGGAATCGAGCTATTTGTATTAGATGATGGCTGGTTTGGCAAAAGAAACAGCGATACAACTTCTTTAGGAGACTGGAAAGTGAACAAACAAAAATTTCCCAATGGGTTAGCGAATTTTTCTAAGAAAATTTCGCAACGAGGATTATCCTTTGGCCTTTGGATTGAGCCTGAAATGGTCTCACCTGAAAGCACATTGTATGAGCAACATCCGGAATGGGCTTTGCAGGTTCCTGGTAAAAAAGGGGTATTAGGGAGAGGGCAATATGTACTAGATTTCAGTCAAGCAACCGTCAGAAAACATATTTTTGAACAATTTGTAGCAGTGTTGGATACCCTCGATTTTAGCTATATAAAATGGGATATGAACCGTAGCTTGACAGATGTGTTTTCGACTGTCCTGCCTCCAGATAAGCAAGGGACGGTATATCATAGATATGTTTTGGGTTTATATGAATTTTTAGAAATGTTGATAAAAAGATATCCCAACGTATTATTTGAAAACTGTTCTGGTGGGGGAGGACGTTTTGATGCAGGAATGCTCTATTATATGCCGCAAACATGGATTAGTGATAACACGGATGCAGGAGCTAGGCTTCAAATTCGATATGGCGCAAGTTACTTTTATCCAATCAATGTAATGGGAGCTCATGTGTCGGCCATTCCGAATCATCAAACAGGGCGGATGATTTCTCTGGAAACACGAGGAAATGTAGCAATGTCAGGTATTCTGGGCTATGAGTGTGACTTGACTAAATTATCACCAGAAGAAAAAGAGACCATCAAAAAACAAATCAGCTTTTACAAGCAACATAGAAAATTGATTCAGACGGGAACGTTCTATCGATTGTCAAATCCATTTATCAAAAATGAAGGAGCGTGGTCTTTTGTTTCTCCAGATAAATCAGAATGCTTACTTTTTTATTTTCGAAAAACGGCAATTGCTTCTGGACCAATCAACATATTAAAGCTTTCAGGACTTGATAAAAAGGCAATCTACGAAACAGATCAAGGAGTCGCCTATTCCGGAGAAGAATTGATGACATTAGGATTTTACATGGAATATTACTTACCAGGAGATTATGCATCGAAACGAGTTTATTTAAAAAGAAGAGGCGAATAAAGATGAAATACCTAGCAATTGATGTTGGCGGAACTTTTGTAAAACATGCGCTGATTACCGATACAGGTATTCAAAACGGTGGACGAGAAAAAACAATCACGAAATCTTTAGCAGAATTTGAAGAGCAGCTCCTAACGATAATTCAGTATTACCAAAAAGAAACAGTTGAGGGAATAGGCTTTAGTGTGCCAGGAAAGGTAGATTCAAAGACAGGAATTTTATATCATGGCGGTGCTTTACCATTTTTACATCATTATTCATTGATCAAACAGATTTCAAAAAAAGTAACGATCCCAATTAAAGTTGAAAATGATGCAAAAGCTGCTTGTTTAGCAGAATGGAATTGGGGAAATCTCAGAGATACAACTTCTGGACTGATTTTGGTTTTAGGAACAGCCCTTGGAGCTGGAATTATTTCTCAAGGAAAATTGTTAACAGGTCCTCATCAACAAGCGGGGGAAATCAGCTATCAAATTCTTGATCGCAGTCTTATCTCTGAAAATTCTTTTGCAGGTAATCAAGGTTCTTCAGTTCAATTGATTAAACGTTTACGAGATGTATTATCGGAAGAAAAGAAAAGTGATTCGGACCTTTTTACAATGATCGAAGGCAACTCTGCAGCAAAGAGTGTTTTACAAGAATACTGCAATGATCTTGCAAAAATTATTTTCAATACACATGTTCTTTTAGATTTAGAAAAAATTGTCATTGGCGGTGGGATCTCTCATCAGACAATTGTGTTGGATTATTTAATTGCGGCATTTACTAGACTTTACGGCAGTGTTGAAAGTATTCAACAAACTTTTGAAGTTCCAGCCATTGAAACGGCTCATTTTCTTTCAGAAGCCAATCTTTACGGCAGTATTTTGCCTTTGCTTTCAGAGAAAGAAATAAAAAACGTTATGTTTTGACTAAAAGTCACAAGAAAAGGGATGAAAAAATTGAACACAAAATTAATTGATCGAGTTTTGAAGTACTCCGCCAAGATTCAACAAAATTCGTATATCAAAGGAATTTCAAATGGATTGGCTGCTTTGATGCCATTGATTATTGCTGGTGCAATGTTTACGATTATTGATGCGATGGGGATTCCTGTGTACCAATCCTTTTTAGTAAATATTGGGATTAAGCCATTTCTCAGATATCCTAATTTAGTTACCAATGGGTTGTTATCCGTTTACGCAAGTTTTTCTATCAGTTATGTTTTAGCAAAGGAACACAAAATTGATGGTTTTTCTACGGAGATTATTTCAATCATGGCATTTGTTTTATTGTTTCCTCTAGATACAAATGCGGACGGGGTAGATATGATTCCATTACACTACTTGGGAGCGGAAGGAATGTTCACCGCAATCATTGTAGCAATTTTGGTAGAAAGAATTATTTTCTTTCTGAATAAGCATCAATTTATTATTAAAATGCCGGAAAGTGTTCCTGACTTGATTGGAAAATCTTTTGCTGCTTTGGTTCCTTCTTTTGTAGTTATCTTTGTTTTTCTTGCAATAAAAATAGCTTTTGGAGCTACTCAAATGGAGACGTTTCCTAACTTTGTTACTTTGATTATTCAGACACCTATTAAGAGCTTAGGGGAAAGTTGGATTGCACTTGTCTTCATCATGTTGCTAGTCAATTTATTATGGTTTTTTGGGATTCATGGTCACTTGGTGGCGTTAAGTGTGATGGCACCAGTTTATATGCAAATGGACTTAGAGAACTTGAACGCATTTCAGGCGAAGGAAGTTTTACCCAATATTATCGGTAATACATTTATTTACGTTTATGCCTCCGGTGCAACGGTTTTGTTTGGACTGGTTTTCTGGATGTTACGTGCGCACGCTAAACGCTACAAAACACTTGGAAAATTAGCTCTGGTCCCCATGCTGTTAGGAATAGGGGAACCTTTAGCTTTTGGTGTTCCTTATGTAATGAATTTTGTTTTATTTATTCCGGTTGTGTTTTGCAGCTCGATTAATAGTTTACTGGCTTATTTTGCAACGGTGCTCAATATTTTGCCTCGCTTAAATGGAATAAACACACCTTTACCAGTAGGTGGAAATGGATTTTTAGCTGGTGGTTGGCGAGTGATGGTTTTTCAAATTTTACTATGTGCGTTGAACGTATTAATTTGGATGCCATTTGTAAAAAAACTTGATCATATGGAATTGGAGGAAGAAGAATGACTTTACCAAATAGACAAATTCATCTAGATTTTCATACACCACAGCTTGGGCAGCCGCTTGCAGAAAAGTTTAACGGAGAAGAATTTGCTACAACTTTACAAGGGGCGCTGGTTCAATCCATTACTCTTTTTGCAAAATGTCATCATGGATTTGCATACTACGATACAACATTGGGCAATAAACACCCGGATTTAGATTTTAATCTTTTAAAAGAACAGATAGACGCATGCCGAAAAGTTAAAATACAAACGCCGGTCTATTTTTCTGTCGGATACGATGACTATAGCGCTCGTCTTCATCCAGAATGGCTGCAGCGAGATGCTGCGGGAAGAATGCTTTACAGCCAAGGAATTCCTATTAGCGTACTGGAACCGGGATATAAACGATTATGTTTGAATTCTCCGTATGTTGTATACCTGAGACAACAAGTAGCAGAAGTTTTAGCTTTATTTGGGAAAAAAATTCCGGGACTGTTTTTTGATATCGTACGACAAGAACCGTGCTATTGTGAAAATTGTGTATCAGAGATGGAAAAACAAGGAATCAATTTGCAGGATGAACAAGCAGTTACAGCTTTTTCGGAGAGCGTTACCATTCGTTTTAAAAAAGAAATGAGTTCATTTATTCGAGAAAGAAAAGCTGATAGTGGAATTTTTTATAATGATGGAGTTGTAGGACCGGGATTACGAAAAAATATAGCAGACTACAGTCATTTTGAGGTAGAAGCTTTAGCCAGCAGTCAATGGGGCTATGGTTATTTTCCTGTAGTGGGACGCTATGTTAAAAATCTTGAAAAAGAATTTCTTGGAATGACCTCCAAATTTCACATTGGCTGGTCTGATTTTGGCAGTTATAAAAATGATGCTGCTTTAAAGTATGAAACATTGTTGTCAATGGCACATGGAGGGAAGGTTTCTGTCGGAGATCAGCTCTATCCAGATGGTCGCTTGCAGCCGTATACGTATCAGCGGATTAAACAAGCATTTACCCAACTAGCCCGCATGGAGCCTTACTGTGAACAAACTGTAGCAGTTGCTGATTTTGCAATTCTCTTTACGAAAACCGATGAAAAAGGTCGATTTACCGAAGAATTGGATGGAGCGGTTAGCCTGTTTAAAGAAAGTCATTACCTATTTGATATTATTGACAAGGAAATGGATTTTTCTAACTATCCGGTGTTGATTCTTGCGGATGCTGCTGAACTGGATGAGGCATTAATTGAAAAGTTGAATCTCTATGTTGCTGCAGGAGGAAAAATAATGTGCTCCGGGGAGGCACCAGTCAAGGATCACCGATTTGTTTTACAAGATTTTCCAGCGCGGTATCTCCATAGTTTGGTGAATCAAATGGATTACCTCAAATTATTACAAGAAGATATAGAGCATATTATGTATCTCGGAGGGAATCAGATTGAAGTAACGGAAAACGCTCAGGTGATTGCTGAACAGTATAGTCCATTATTTAATCGTACTTATGAACACTATTATGGTCATGCTCAGGCTCCTATTGATTGGTCCCATTCAACTCCAGGTATCGTGCAGAATGAGCATTATAGTTATTTTACTCATTCAATATTTAGACTGTATCATGCAGTTGCAGCTAAGTTTTATAAAGATGTAGTCGTCAATGTTCTGGACCAGTTCTTACCTCAAAAAAGCGTTGAAACGAATTTACCAAGTACAGCGGAAATTATTTTGAACTATCAGGCGCAAAAAAAATGTTTTACTGTTCATCTGTTCCATTATGTTCCACAACGGCGGGGCATTTTGAAAAAGGAATCGATATTATCGAAGAACCGCTTCCTTTGGAAAATATTGAACTAAAACTCCTTTTACCAAATACTCCAAAAAGAGTATTCAAAATATCCGACGCACAATCTGTCGATTTTACCTATGAGGCCGGTAAACTTTTTCTAAAAATTGATCAAGTGATTGGATACGAAATGTTGGTTATTGAGTGTTAGAGTTTCTAAATTCGTTCACTGTCGAATTGGGTATCTTTTGAAACATGTGAAGGAGGATGAACTAAGCGAAGGGGAGACGTTAGTAAGAAAATTAAATAGAAGCGCCTAATTACTAGGTGATAAAAAAATAGGTATATAGAGAAACGGCAATTTTGAACATTCTTCGGATTAAGACCAAAGAATATTCAAAATTGCCGTTTTTTAACCTGACATATTGTTAATTGTAAAATTTTGTTTGTTTTTTTTAAAAAAAGCATAATTAATACTATGTTTTTTTTGGACTAATATCAGTATTCTTTTCTTGAATGAAGGAGAAGGAGAAAGAAATGGATTTTTGTAAAGAAAATTTGGATTATAACAATAGTCCTTACACCGGATTAACTAGGGATAGTTGGAAAGAAGCAGGAAAATTCATTTTATCAGGAATATTCCAATCAATTTTTTCCGTGAATGATTCTATTGTTTTACCACGACGAGAGAAAGAAGTAACTTATCCTCATGATGAAAAAAACTCTTTGGAGAAAATATCTGAACGTTTTGAAGGGTTGGCACGTTCGTTTTTTATTGCAGCACCTTTGATTCATGATGATCCATCATTGAGATTAAACGAAATTAAAGTAAGCGATTATTACAAAGAACAAATAGTAAGAAGTTGTACAAGAAATGATTCTCTTTGCGTTGGGTTATATGATGATTTATTGAAGGAATACGGAGCTGATAATCCCTCTCGTACATTCCAACAAACAGTAGAGAGTGCTGCTTTAGTCATTGGTCTTTGGATGAGTAAAGAACAAATTTGGGATAGCTATACTTCAGAGGAGAAGGATATAATCGTAACTTTTATTGAGGGATATGGCTATGGAAATACTATTACAAATAATTGGCAATTATTTAATATGTTGGATTTAGCTTTTTTACACATGGAGGGCTATTCCATCGATAAGGTAGTGATGAAAAAATATGCGGAAGAAATTCTGGCTTTCTATGCAGGAGATGGGTGGTACCGTGATGGACATACATTTGATTATTATAGTTGTTGGGCGTTTAATCTCTATGCTCCGATTTGGAATCTCTGGTATGGGTATGAAAATGAGCCGCAAATTGCAGCGAAATTTGAGGAATATGCGAATATTTTTATGAAAACGTTTCCCGATATGTTTGATGAAGAAGGATTCGTAAATATGTGGGGAAGAAGTATGATTTATCGAAATGCACCAACTGCTGCATTTTTTGGAAATTTACTTTTAAAAAAGAATTCATGTAATTTTGGTTTGGCACGAAAAATTTGTTCAGGAGCACTTAGACAGTTTTTTGATAGAGAAGATACTTTTCTTAAAGGAATTCCCACACTAGGTTTCTACCGACAGTTTGTCCCTATGTTACAAGGATATTCATGTGCAGCTTCACCTCTGTGGCTTGGAAAGGCTTTTATGATTCTATATTTACCAGAGTCGCATCCCTTCTGGCAAGCAAAAGAAGAAAACGGCAGTTGGGGAGACAACGAAATGGAACAAGTAAAGAGGACCACGTTAAATGGTCCAGCTCTTTCTTTTTCCAATCACTTCGCAAATGGTGAAACTCTTCTTAGAAGTGGGAAAGTTTTACGAAATATGGCTGTTGTTAATGATATGTGGGGCTATGCAAAACTTTGTTTTAACACTAGATATCCTTGGGAAGCGACACCAGCTATTTTTTTGGAATCACAACAATATGTTTTGCAGGATTTATCCTCTGGACACTATGAAAGAGGAAATTTTATTGCATGGAGTGGAGAAAGAAAAGGAATTTTATATCGGCGATTATTTTTCGATTTTGCGACACCTAAGGAGTATACATGGATAAATAAATTGGATTTGGCTGATTTTCCAGTTTCAAACGGACTAATCAGAGTGGATAAACCACATTTTTTACGGAGGTCTACTGCGATGACACTAGGGTCCTTTGGTTTTCCAGATAATGGAACTAAACTAAGCGAAATTAGTGAAGGTGATGCAAAGGCAATCATTTTAAAAGGCTACGACCATAATGGAAATGAAAAACAAATGGTAATGACAATATACAAAGGGTGGGATAATTTAGCTGTATATCGTAGCAAGGGAACGAATCCAGATTCTCTACAATCAATAATTATTTTTGCAAAAGTGAATCAGAAAACGCCAATGTTATTGATTTCTCAAATACTTACCAAGAAAAATCATGAGGATTTTGCAGTAGAGGAAATATTTCCAATAGAAGAGGTTGATTATGATGAAGCATCCGACGCAGCTTTTCAAATAACCATCAAAATGAAAAATGGTGAGAATAAAAAAATCGACTATTCGTCTATTGAAGGAAATCTTCAAATATAAAAAAATTGGAGGCAAATTACGTGAAGATAGAAGAGATCAATTTAAATGAAAATAGAAACGTTACACTTACAGCTTATATTCAAAAAGTAGATGGTGAATTTTTTCGAATACACCAGAGACCTGCAGTTTTGATTTTACCGGGAGGGGGCTATCAAATTTGTTCGGATACCGAAGCAGATCCTGTTGCGATGCCATATTTAACGGCAGGTTATCAGGCATTTATTTTGCGATATTCTGTCGAAAAAAATCAACAATGGCCAAATCCACTGGAAGATTATGAACAGGCGATGGCATTAATTCGCGAGAGGCAAGTGGAATGGCACGTAGATTCACAAAAAATTGCGGTAATTGGTTTTTCCGCTGGAGGACATCTTGCTGGATGTGCTGCGACAATGGCACGTCATCGTCCAAATGCAGCTGTTCTAGGTTATTCATTATTAACAGAAGATGTAAAAAAATATAGCAAAGATGCACCAAATGTTGTTGCAGCAGTGGATCAGTTTACTTGCCCATGTTTTGTTTTTGCTACTAGAAATGATAATGTAGTTTCAATCAAAAACAGTCTTGATTTTCTAGAAATACTTGCCGACAAAGAAATTCCTTTCGAAAGCCATATTTACAGCTTTGGTCCCCATGGTTTTTCAACGGGTAACTCATCAATTCAAGTTCCAAAAGATATCAGTCCTCGGGCCTCAAATTGGGTAGCAGATAGCATTGATTGGTTAAAGGAAATTTTTGGCGATTTTTAGAAAATAGAAATTATTGTATAAACAGATTCATCATCGAAAAACTAAAAGAATGCGGTTTAAGGATAGAAAAGAAATGAATAGGAAAAGGTGAGAAAGTGAATTTATTTGTTAAGCCATTTGTTGAAGAACTCCATATAGCTGCTTTGAAGTATCAAAAGAATGGATCTGTGATGCCTATTTTGTTTAATGGCTATCAAGCGTTTTTAAAAACTGGACATCGACAACTATTTGAGGATCAGTACTTTGCAAGAAGGAGACAATTAGCGGTGCTTATCCTTGATAGTTATCTTTCTCCTTCACCAGAAGGTTTAGAGCTGCTTGAAAACGTAATCTGGGAGGTTTGTAATGAGTACACATGGGCAGTTCCAGCTCATGTGCCGACAAAAAATGATCAATTTACAACAGACAGTCATTTTTTTATTGATTTATTTGCAGCTGAGACCGCGCATACACTGGCGGAAGGAAAACACTTATTAAGTGAAAAGTTAAGTCCAATGATTCAACACCGAATTGATGAGGAGTTAGAGCAACGAATATTTGAACCCTTTATTAAAGAAACCTGGTTTTGGGAAACGATGGAAAATAATTGGAGTGCAGTAGTTCCTGGGGCAATCGGCATGGCTGCACTCTGGCAATTTAACAATGAAGAGCGATTGATCCCACTTTTAAGTAAAGTGGATCACTGTTTAAAAAGTTATTTAGCAAGTTTTGATAGTGACGGCACTTGTAAAGAAGGAATTGGTTATTGGTCCTACGGCTTTGGCTACTTCATTTATTTTGCTGAATTATACCGAAAGATTAGAAAAGATAGTCGGTATTTTCAATTAAGTAAGGTTAAAGCTATAGCTTCTTTCCCATACAAGATAAGAATGAATGGAAAAGGCTATATACCCTTTTCAGACTACACTGGAACAGATATTCCAACAGGTCTTTTATCTTTTTGCGAAGAAGAGTATAAATTGCCTGTTACCAAAAAGGAAATGAATTCGCTTGATTTTGACCATGCGTATAGATTTGCACATTTATCACGAAATCTTCTTTGGGGTAAAGAAGGAAAAGAATATCGGGAAGATAATTCTCAGAATTTTTACTTACCAAAGGCCCAATGGTTGATAAAAAAAAATAGAGAAAAAAACTTCTTTTTTGCTGCTAAGGCGGGTATCAATAACGAGAGTCATAATCATAATGATGTGGGACACTTTGTTTTAGGAGGGAAAAGGGGACTATTTTTGACTGATTTAGGAGCAGGTGAATATACAACTTCATATTTTTTACCGGAGACACGCTATGATTTTTTGACGACATCTTCAGAAGGACATTCTGTTCCTATCATTAACAGTGAATTTGAACGAGCTGGAAATTATATGGCTAGGGATGTAGTCAATGATGAAAAAGGATTTTTAATGGAAATGACAGACGTTTATCCCGAAAGAACACAATTAAAGAGCTTCATACGTTCTTTTCATTCTTCAGACAACTTATGCCAAATAGAGTTAAGCGATCAGTTTTCGTTTTCAATGGGTCCCAATACTGTTATTGAAAATTTCATTACTCTGATTAAGCCGGTGATTTTTGGTAAACAGGTGATACTTAAAGAAAAAGGAGGAGAATGTAGAATTCAGTTTGAAACGGATAAAATTAAACTTATTGAAAAAAAGTATGCTGATCATTCTGGCAAACAAAAAAAAGCCTATTTAATTCAAGCAGAATATGTTATTGAGAATGAGAATTCAATCAATATTTTATTTAGGATAAATGAAATGTAAGAAAAAATACGGGTATGGCATAATCTCTTAAAGTAAAAACTAAAATGGAGTGATTTTTGTGATTAAAATTTTAGTCATTGGAAATAGTTTTTCTGAAAATGCAACTTTTTATCTTCATCAAGCAGCTTTGTCAGCGGGAATTAAAACAAAAGTAGTCAATTTAAATTTAGGTGGTTGCTCTTTTGAACGGCATTGGCAAAATATCTCAAATGAACAAGCAGTCTATCGTTATGAATTAAATGGCTATTATGATGAGGAGAGTCAAAAAAATCCGGTTACTATTCAAGAAGTTTTATTTTCTGAAAAGTGGGATTATGTTGTTTCTCAGCAGGCTAGCAGAGATAGCGGCGTATCCGCAACCTATTACCCCTATGCCCTGAATATCTATGCCTATCTTCGTCAAAATATACCGCATGCCAAATTTTGTATCCAACAAACATGGGCATATGAGATAAATAGTCAGAATGAGGCGTTTTTCCGTTATCATAAAAGTCAATCGGAGATGTATCAAAAGTTGTCCGCTTGTTATCAAAAAATTGCACAAGAACTCTCTCTTTTTGTTATACCAACGGGTAAAGCAATTCAAGAACTCAGAAAAATGAATATGTTTCACTCGACAACAGGAGAAGTTAATTTGAGTTGGGATGGGCATCATCTTTCACCAGTTTATGGAAAATTTGCAGCATCGCTAGTATGGCTCAAATTTTTATTAGGAGTAGATGTTAAGCAATTAAATTATGTTCCCCTGAATAGATATAATGAAGGCTTTATAATAGATTTAGTAGCTCTGGAAGTAATTAAATCCTTTGTTTCTGAATTCACCTTTACACAAGGAACACTCCTCACTAAATGAACGGGGGGAGGCGGTTTGGAATATTTACATAAAAAAACACAACACTCTGAATTTGTCGTTATTGGTGGTGGAATGTCTTGACTCGTAGCGGATATTACAGCAACGGGAGAAGGCATAAAGACCACTCTTATTCAAATAATACCGAATTAGGTAGAAATCCCAATTTGGAGATTAGAATGTATATTTTTGGAGCAAATTACCATGCAGAGCGAAAAAATCCACACATAACTATTAAAAGTGTTATACGGAATTTGGAATTATATCAAGAATCAAGGTGAACGTGTGGCAGAAAATCTTGAATTGAATTGGGTCTAATTTTTATTAGGTAAAAGAGAGTCGTAACGTTTAGTTGGTGATTTGTATTAGATGAAGATGATTTAACAAAAAGAAGTTTTTTTGCTGATTCCGTTGCTTATGGTAGGTGGTCGATGGATATTCATACATTCGGTGGAATAAGTAGTGAGAAAGATCCCGCGATCTCCTATTGTTTGAAAAAAACTTATTTAATTCCTTACACATTGTCGGTATTGGTTTCGGCTTCTTCTTTTCAAAAAGGATTTGAACTAGAAAATTTATTAAGCGGTATTACTCAAACTGAAAAAGAAAAAAGCAATTGTTGGTGATTCGTTGGAAATCAAAATGATTGGGTATTATATATTTTCCTACGCTCACCTGAATTATTCATACTCCTAGATTTTTTCCATTAATTTTGAAAAACCGTTGGTTTCTCTTTTTCCATTATTACATTTCAAATGTTGCTTGCACTATTAGTTCAAAATATGATCTATCCAAGGAATGACAAGTAATTTTCCTTATTTTTGGGCGCAAATACCCCTTAGAATTAATAAGTTTTTAAAATTTCAGTTGGCTCCCAGTTCTACCAGCAGAGTTGCTGGATTTTTTCCAATAGATGGTAGAACAGGTTCTGGTAAACATGGGAAGAACTCGTCTTCAGAAACAATTTTCGACCGCTGCGAATTAGCTTACCAGCCACTTTGAAAAGGCGAAGACGTAAGGTGTCTACTTGGAAAACCGTTTCTTTCGCGGGTAAACAGATTGTTTTCATGAAGTTGACCAAGTTGTAAGCCAAGAGGCTTATCATCATCCGAGCGTGGTTTTCCAGAAAAGTGGAACTATCCGTTTTATCGAAATAGAAACCATTTTTGGCTTCTTTGATGTAATTTTCCATAATACCACGCTTATGGTAAATACCGAAAATCGCTTGAGGCGAAAGGTCGTGGGAAAAATTTGTAACCAAATATTCATGCCGAAACAACAATTCATTGGCTTCTCTGGTCGATTTGATACAAATCCGTCGCTCTTTTGACCATTTTTCAGCTTGATAGGTAGTTGAATAATAGTGAACTTCCCGTTGATCCCACGGATGATCATCTCCCACAAGAACGAAACTCTCTGCAATTTTTTCTAGGTTTCTATTCGCCTTCAGGCGAATAACATAATAACTATCATTGGCTTCACAAGTCTCATATACTTCTGGTGTCGCGAAACCACTATCTCCTCGAACAAGAATATTCGTGCATGGGAGGACTTGTTGATAGTGTTCAAGCATTGGTTTCAGAAATTCTTTCACGCCATTAGATGTATACACATTTCCAGAACGAAGTTCTGCTTTGAGAAAATCGCCCGTCAGATCATCAAAAGCTACCAATGGATGGTACCCGTTCGTGCCATAGTGGGCGTTAAAACTGGCGTCTTCTTGATTACCAAAGGTATCCGAATGAGTGGAATCTAAATCAATAATCATTTCTGTAACGTTCCGTTTTAAACGAACTTTGTCGATTAATGCTTGGTTTAAGAGTTGAAATTGTGCGATTGTCTTTTCACTCACACGATCCCAAAAGCGAGAAATTGAGGCTTGTGAGGCTAAGGATTCCTTAGCCAGTACCAAACGAAAAATTGGATCTTCACTCAGAATGTTGGCAGAAGAATCCGCAGGATAACCTGCGATGAGCTGAAAAAATAGTTGTTCCAGAACGGAAATATTGTCATGAATCCAATAGCGACGATTCTCATTGAAGGTTAGGAGTTGCTTTGCCAGTTTTGTAAAGCCGATGGAGTCCATAAATTCTTTAACCAAAATTAAACCAGCGTCTGTGGATAGTTTGTCTCCTGTATTAGACACCGTCATTTTTGAGTTGAAATTTACGCGTTTTTCCTGTAATGTAGCCATTGAGAGAACCCCTTTCTTTGGTTAGGTTTTGGCGATTTAACCATAGCAGATAGGGGTTCTTTTTGTACACCCAAAAGGTGTTGGATAATGAAACAAAAAACACTATTGGACCAGTTGTTTGAATAGTATTTCAAAAAAGTTATGAATTATTCAGGGCTCATTAAAGTTTTAAATATTCGTTTGCGTTTCGAGCCCAATCTTTCTCGGGAAGTAATACCCACCCCTTCCCAACGACCGAGAAAAAATTGAGGTATGCGATAATTTTTTGAGAAATCAATCGATTATCCTAAAAGAAAAAATTACTTGTGATCGGCTGCTTCTTGAGTGTCTTTCAACGAATGGTAGTCCATTTGTTACGATTTTTGAAGTACAAGTTTATCAAACGGATTATTTATCTTTAGAAGCAGTAAACTGAAACGCCTTCTTCTGGAGTAAATCGATCTTAAATTTTGAAAAAAATCCAGAATAAGTATTATATGATTTTGTTTTTGTATGCGCTATTATTTCTTTGGAAAGGGAAATGGATATTAATTTAGGAGGAGAAAAAAATGAAACAAGCCGCTATTGTAAGTGGCACAGAAATGCAATCGCCAGCATTTGTCAAAAAGAAAAAGAAAAGTGGGAAAAAAGGTGGATTTAGACTTTTTCTGCTTTCTCTCCCTTTTTTAATTGCTGTGTTTGTCTTCTGTTATATGCCACTGTTTGGTTGGAGTTATGCCTTTTTTGATTATAAGGCGGGTTATAATTTATTTGATACTGAGTTTGTTGGATTAAAGCATTTCTTAGAACCTTTTTCTAATACTATTGTTAGACAAGAATTGATCAGAGTTCTAAAGAATACCTTTGCGATGAGTCTTTTGGGACTTTTATCGGCACCATTACCGATGTTATTTGCTGTATTTTTGCAAGAAATTCGCCTTAAGAAAGTTAAAAAGGTTGTTCAAACAGTTACCACGATCCCAAACTTTATAAGTTGGGTATTGGTTTTTGCTCTATGCTATTCTCTTTTTGCAGTAGACGGTGGATTGGTTAATAACATTTTGAAAGCGCTTGGAGTAACAGAAAACGGCATTAATTTTTTGGCAGATTCGGATCATGTTTGGGTAACAATGTGGTTACTGGGAATTTGGAAAACATTAGGCTGGAGCGCAATTATGTATATCTCTGCTTTAAGCAGTATTGATGAAGGGATGTATGAAGCTGCCGATATCGATGGAGCAGGTAGATTTCAAAAAATTTGGTACATTACGATTCCTTCGCTATTACCGACATTTTTTGTTTTACTCGTGCTATCCATTGCCAATTTTTTGAACAATGGAATGGATCAATATTTCATCTTCCAAAATGCGATGAATAAATCCAATATTGAGGTTTTGGATCTTTACGTGTTCAATAATGGGTTAGTGGGAAATAATATCTCATATTCAACGGCAATAGGAATGCTAAAATCTTTGATCAGTGTCACGTTATTATTTTTAGCAAATAATGCTTCGCGACTTATTCGTAAGCAATCAGTTTTTTAAGGAGAAAGAGATGAAAAAACAAAAAATAGGAGCATTTGATATTGTTAATATCTCCATATTCATACTTTTAGCACTCATTTGTATTTTTCCCTTCTATTACATTTTTATTAATTCAATAAGTGCAAATGATCTAGTTGCAAATGGAGCCATCAGCTTTTTACCAAAACACGTTCATTTTAACAATTATTTAGAAGTGTTTAAGATTCAAGGATTATTTCCCGCATTTTTAGTTTCGATTGCCAGGACTGTTGTTGGAACATTCTTTAGCGTAATTTCAGCCGCATTTTTAGGATATGCCTTGACAAAGCAAGAATTTTGGTTGAGAAAGTTTTGGTATCGTTTTGTAATCATCACTATGTATCTTTCCGCTGGCGTGATTCCCGCGTATCTTAATATTAAAAATCTGGGTTTACTGAATAGTTTCTGGGTGTACGTACTGCCCGCATTAGCATCTCCATTTAATATGATATTAGCAAAAACTTATATTGAGTCAATACCGCCTTCTTTAGAAGAATCGGCAGAACTTGATGGGGCGAGCTATCTTAAACGCTTCTTTTACGTTGTATTACCAATAGCTAAGCCAATCATTGCTACAATCGCTATTTTTGCAGCGGTTGGTCAATGGAATTCGTTTATGGATACGGTCATGTATATGACTAAAAACAACTATTATACCTTGCAATATATTCTCTATAAATATTTGAATGAGGTTAATACTTTGGCACAAATGATGCAAAGTAATTCTTCAAATATGGTTAGCTCAGCACAATTAACGTTAACACCAGCATCAATTCGGTATACGATTACTGCGGTTACCGTATTACCAATTCTACTCGTTTATCCATTTTTCCAAAGATATATTGTAAAAGGCGTAATGATTGGGGCAGTAAAAGGTTGATTTTTTAGCCTTATAATAAAATAGAAGGAGAATAAAGGTAATGAATGGAAAAAGTTTTTTTAAAAAAGTATCGGTTGGTTTATTAGGACTTGCTCTCGTTGGTACGCTCACCAGTTGTGGAGACAAAAAAGATGCTGGCACAAAAGAAGGGGACAGTGCCACATTAACAGGATTTATTTCCTACGGGGGTAATTCAAGCGCTACTCAAAAGGCAAAATGGTTTTCAACAATTTTAAAAGATGAGTTAGGTATTACGCTCAATCTACAAGACGATGCGGGAACGAGTGCTGGACAAATTATGCAGTCGTTATTAGCAAGCGGCGAACTACCGGATATCGTGGGATTTAGTAGCAAAACGGATGCACAAAATGCAGCGAGTGCGGGTCTATTATTAAATTTAGATGATTACAAAGACCAACTTCCAAATATTTACAAAAATAAAAACTTTGAAAGTGCTATTGCTTATCAAAAAGATTCTGCCGGTGGAAAAGACAAGGGCTTATATACGATGACTACGGCTATTGGTCCGCAAGATGACGTCAATTTCAATCCTCAGTTACGTTGGGATGTATACAAAGAGGTAGGGAAACCTGAGATCAAAACATTGAATGACTATATACCTGTCCTTAAACAAATGCAAGATGCTTATTCAAAAACAGAGGATGGAAAATCTGTTTATGCGATTTCTTTATTTAATGGCTGGGATACCACTGACATGGCATTGGCATCTTATATAGCTACCTTATATGGTGTCGATAGTCGAGAAATTCATCAGTTTACGGAAATTCCCTCTGATGGGCAAGGAGAAATCAAGAGTATCTTAGATGAGAGCAGTCAGTATAAAAAAATTCTCGATTTCTTTTACAAAGCAAATCAAGAAGGTTTGATTGATCCAGATTCGATCACCCAAAAATGGGATAGCGTTTTGGATAAATACAATAATGGACGAATTCTATTTTCTCCATGGCAATGGGCTACAACAGGCTACAATACCACTGACAGAACTAATAAAGATGATTTCCAAGGTTATCAATCAGTTTGGGCAGAAGATTTTACAGTACCTATTATGCAAGATAACGTGACAGGTGATGGCGGTCGAACACTGGGAATCAGTTCTGCATGTAAAAATAAGGAAGCAGCACTAAAATTTTTGAATTATTTCTATTCCTATGATTGTGTTGACTTACTTTATAATGGACCTCAAGGACAAGTGTGGGACGAAGACGAGGACGGGTTACGATATGTTACTGATAAAGGTTTTGATATTCTTGATAATTCAAAAGTTTTGAATGGTGGCGGTACTATATTAGATGCCTACAATATTGTTAACAGTTCCTCCATGACCAAACAAACGATTAATCCTGAAACAAAGGATCAATCCATGTCAAATACCTATTGGGAATCTACTTTGAACAGAAATTCTGAAGGAAATAAATTGGTTGCTGATTGGAAGGCGGACCATGACGATGCCATTGATATGTTCCACTACGCGAAGGACAACGATGAATACCTAGTAAAAACAACTTATGCGTTTTCTCTGATGGACACTTCTCCTGATGATATGCAAACAACAATTACCCAGATTGGTGATGTCGTGAAGAGTTATTCGTGGAAAATGGTTTTTGCTTCGAATGAACAAGAATACAACAAACTATGGAAAGAAATGAAGACGAAAGCAAATGGACTAGGAATTAAGAAAGTTGTCGATTTGCGAACGACCGAATTTAAAGAAGCTCTTGAGGAAGCTAGTAAATACGGCGAATAATCAGATATTTCTATCTTTTTTCTTTCAAACCCCAACGAGTAAATTGATAATAGTATAATGAATGTTGAAATTATCATAGGAAGTAATAGCTAAAATAAAAAGGCAAGATGAAGTTTTATTGTCTTGTCTTTCTATTTTTATGTGGAGGGAAAAAAGATGAGGAAGAAGCCGGGATATTATTCCAGATTATTGGTGTTGAATGTGGTGGTCTTTTCAATTGTTATTTTGTTATTTGGTTCGATTATTTTTGTAGCTTTTCAACGAGAGAACGTGTTGGAACAAAAGCATGCGTATGAAGAAAACTTGATTAAATTAGAAGGACAAATCGCAGGAAAACACAATGATTTTTATAAACTATTTTTACCGCTAGAGGACAATAGAAATAAAACTATCTGGAACAAGTTTATTTCGGCAGATTTCAGTTTATCTTCCTATGAGGATAGCATTGATTTGAATGGGATCTTTAAAAATATTTGTTTGCAAGATAGCGATGTAGAAGCAATCGTCGTGACCAGGCTAACGGATCAACAGTCGTTTATTTATTTACGTAGTGAGAATAGTTTAAAAAAAATTGATAATGATTCGATTTTTGTCAAAAATCTACTCAAAACTGGAAATACTCGAGAAATGTTTGGTAGTCAACAATTGGATATGAATTTCGGAGAATCACCAACCTATGAAGAACCTGTTTTTATGATTACAGGTGGCACAATAAAAAATGGAAAACGCGAACCTGCAGTGAAAATTGGTATTTGTTATTCCTCCGAGGCATTAGGAATCAATAGTGAAACACCGGAAGCTACAGCAGATTCAATGTTTGGAATTACGACTTTGGACGGAGATATCATCTACACTAATAATGAGAATTATCAAGAAAAGACAGTTGATGACAAAACACTTTCGAACCTAATTGATGGCAGCACGATTGAAACTAAAAAAAACAAAGAATTTTTGGTGGGGAGTCGTCACAATACAAAGAGAAATTATCTGGTTTTTTATAGTGTTCCTTATAGTTTGGTGAGTAAGGTTCCTTTCGGAGAAAGCTTTTTACTGATTGGAACAGTTTTATTATCAATTCTGCTTCTAATTGTTCTTTCCGTTATCTCCAATTATTTAATGAAAAAAAGAATGGATGATCTGACTGTAGGTATGGCAGAAATTGGAAAAAATAATTTGAATTATCGAATTCCTATTGACACAAAAAGAAATGATGAGTTCACAGAGATAGCCGCCCAGTTCAATAAAATGAGTGAACGATTACTTCATCAAATTCAGCAGACCTATCTTTACGAAATCGAAAGAAAAACGTCAGAGTTTCGGGCGTTACAATCCGTCATCAACCCGCATTTTTTGTATAACACCTTAGAAGCTATTCGTGAGCGATTGGACAGAAATGGGGAAGAAGACGGTGCCGAAATGATTGTAATTCTCTCGCGATTGATGAAATATCAAATAAGAGGTGGCAGTATTGCTACCATTGGTGAAGAATTACGGGAATTAAGATCTTATATCAATTTATTTGCTTTGAGACATGATGGGGAATTCCAGTATGAATTCAAAATCAGCGATGAACTTCTTAGTTACAAAATACCTAAATATTCTTTACAGCCAATTCTAGAAAATTATTTTATTCATGGCTACAAAACAGGGCAGGAAAATAAGTTCTGGGTTACAGGGGCTCTGCATAATAATGTGATTACTATTATTATCAAAGATAACGGTTTAGGAATGACTGCAGAAGAATTGGCACAAATCAAAAAAGAACTGGGTAGCAATGATCAAAGCCGTTTGGGATTGAGCAATGTTCATAATCGGTTAAGAATTGCTTTTGGAAACAAATATGGTGTGAAGATTGAATCAATAGTAAACAAGGGAACGATAGTCCATCTAATTTTTCCTCCGGTAGCAGAGATTGAAGATATAAATATTGGAAAGGATACGGAAAAGAAAAATGAACAAACAGATAGAAAGAATGACTCTTGATGAAAAAATAGGCATGGTACATGGAGATGGCTTATTCAAAACGAAAGGAATAGACCATCTGGCAATTCCATCCTTAAAAATGTCCGATGGACCAATGGGTGTGCGGAATGAATTTAAAAATGACGCATGGCAGCCCCTTAAAAATAATGATGACTATGTGACCTATCTGCCTAGTATCAGTGCGTTAGCTTCTACATGGAATCGTGAACTTGCCTTTAGGGATGGAGAAGTTTTAGGAAGAGAAGCACGTGGTAGGGGAAAAGATATTATTTTAGGTCCAGGAGTTAATATTAAACGAACACCTCTAGGCGGACGTAACTTTGAATATTTCAGTGAAGATCCATTTTTGACAATTGAGATGGCAACCCCCTTTATAAAAGGCGTTCAGAAAAATGATGTCGCGGCTTGCTTAAAGCATTTTGCCTTAAATAATCAGGAAACACATCGAATGAATTTAGAGGTCATTGTTAATAATGAAACGTTAGAGACCATTTATTTACGAGTATTCAAAGAAATTATTGCTAAGGCAAACCCTTATTCAATTATGGGTTCCTACAGTAAAATTTATGATGAATTTTGTTGTGAGAGCGACTTTCTTCTTAATCAAGAATTGAGAAAGAATTGGAATTATGATGGTATCGTCATTTCAGACTGGGGAGGTGTGCATGAAACAAAAAAAACAGCGATTAGTGGAGTAGATATTGAGATGTCTGTTACTTCAAATTTTGATAATTATTATTTAGCCAATCCATTAAAAAAAGCTATTGAAAATGGTGAAATATCAGAGGATAAATTAAATGATAAAGTAAAACGGATCTTACATTTGATGAAACGAATTAAAGCTGGAGATGAGTCTCGCAAAGGGGGGAGTTATAATGATCCTCAGCATCGCGAAACTGCCCTGAATGTAGCAGAAGAATCCATAATTCTGCTAAAAAATGAAAATCAAATACTACCATTGAAAAATAATCATGGATCAATTTTAGTTATTGGAGAAAACGCTATCTATCAGCACGCAAATGGTGGAGGAAGTGCAGAAATCAACGCTTTGTATGAAATACCTCCCCTCATGGGAATCAAGATGCAGCTAGGTGGCAATGTCACAATCGATTATATCGCAGGTTATCAAAGTTCAAAGAAACTAACAGAAGAGGATGCCCATCCAGATTCAGCAGACTTAAATTGGCAAGCAAATAGTTTAGAAACAAAGGCGATCATTGATAATAGTATTCTTTCTTCAGAAGAACTAGAAACTACAAAAAAACTGCGGGAAGAAGCAGTAAAGAAAGCCGCCAACTATGAAACAGTCATTTTCGTTGGAGGATTGAATCATGATTTTGATGTTGAAAATCAGGATCGAGCATCTATGAAATTACCTTATGAGCAAGATCAACTGATCAAAGAATTATTGAAAGTAAAACCTGAAACGGTCGTCGTGATCTATGGGGGGGCTCCCGTAGAAATGATAAACTTTTTACCTCAAACAAAAGCGTTAGTTTTCATGTATTATGCGGGAATGGAAGGCGGTAGAGCATTAGCAAAGGTCCTATTTGGTGAAGTGAATCCTTCTGGAAGATTGGCAGAAACTTTTCCAATTGCCTATTCGGATACTCCAGTCGCAAAATTTGGAGAATTTCCCGGAGAAAAAAGCGTGACTTATCGTGAAGGATCTTATATTGGTTATCGATATTACGAAACATTTGATCAAAGAGTTGCTTTTCCATTCGGGTTTGGGTTGTCATATACAAAATTTAGTTACGAAGATTTTTCTTTCGATAGTGAAAGTTGTCTTTTAACCGGAAGTGTAAAAAATATTGGAGATATTGATGGCAAAACGGTTCTTCAAGTGTATAAAGAGCGAGCAACTATCACTAAAGATAAAAGTCATTCCGAACCTAAAAAGGAATTAATTCAGTTTGAAAAAGTGGCAATTAATGCAAATGAAACGAGACAAGTTTCGATTAAACTGGACGATAAATTGTTACGCTCAACCAATCCGATTAAGCTTTGTGTCGGTACAGCTGTCAACAATTTCTTTTATGAAAAAAACATATAAGGAGAAAACCATGAGTAGTGAGACAGAAAACTGGAGTTACGAGGTACAAAATAAAATTGTTCAAAAAATGAATAAAGTGATCCGAAGAAATTTAAATAAAATACCCTATCAACCAATTGATGGCAGATATTCACGAGATCATTCAAATGAAATTAGCAATTGGACGAATGGTTTTTGGGGAGGAATTCTTTGGCAAATGTATATTTGGACAAAAGATTTTCTGTATCAAGAAGAAGCTGAAAAATTAGAGAAGAAGCAAGATGCCATTTTTCTTCGATCAGATGGATTTGATCATGACAGTGGTTTTAAATGGTTGCCTACAGCTGTTGTGGACTATAAACTTTTTGGTGGAAAAGATGCATTGAATCGCGGTATGTTAGCAGCAGATAATTTAGCTGGACGATTTAATTTAGCGGGTAACTTTATTCGTGCATGGAACGATAGAGAGGATGGAGTCGATACCAGGGGTTGGGCAATCATTGATTGTCTGATGAATTTACCGCTTTTATACTGGGCATCGGAAGAAAGTCAAGATCCTAGATTTTGCCAAATTGCAAAAAAACACGCTGATATGGTACGCACCGCTTTTGTAAGAAGTGATGGGTCCGTTAATCATATCGTTGAATTTGATCCCTTTACTGGAGAAAAAATAAGCACGCATGGTGGGCAAGGAATGGCAGATGGTTCTTCTTGGACAAGAGGACAAGCCTGGGGAATTTACGGATTTGCTTTAAGTTATAAGCATACAAATGATGAAAAATATTTAAAAACGGCACAAAAGATAGCTGATTATTTTATTTCCAAAATTCCTGAAAATTGCCATATTCCAGTTGATTTTTGCCAGCCTCAAGAAGTAGATTATGAAGATGATACTGCTGCTGCCATAGCAGCCTGTGGTTTTTTAGAAATCGCCTCATGTGTTACTGGAAATGAAGCAGAAAAATATCGGAACTGGGCAATTCGTTTACTAAAAATTTTGACGGAAGAAGATGCAGATTGGAACGAAGAAAATGATCCGCTACTTTTAAAGGGAACAGGTTCTTACGATGATCCAATCCACAATTATCCTATTTTATATGGTGATTTTTATTATATGTTGGCGATTGCTAAATTAAACAAACAAGCAATTCCAATTTGGTAATTAAAAGGAGTAAAAGGAAAAATGAAAACGCAATGGTTTGGTAAAAAAATTTTATGTATAGGAGACAGTTTGACAGAAGCTGGTATTTGGCCAAAACAAGTGAAAAAAAATCTTGGATGCGAGATTATCACCCACTGTAAAGGTGGTCTTGGTATGATTGAGATTTTAGATGGTGGGGAAAGTCCGGTTGGCAAATTGAATCCGCTGTCTGTTGAACAAGTGAAGGGAGTCGACTTACTTATCTTTTTTGCCGGATATAATGATCGAGGCATTCCAGACGGGAAACTAGATGATTGTTATGATTCTCTTGTCAAGAAGGAAGATCGTACGGTAGCCGGCAGCCTTCAATTCTGTATCCAACGATTGTATCAGTTGTTAAAAGAAGCGAACAATGTGCAATGTAAATTGTTAATTGTTACTCCTCACTGTGTTGGGAAATACAGTTATATCGAAGTCGATGGGTATCATGAATACCCAGAAGGATCGAAACAAACGGTACAAACATTAGCTAAAACAATGGAAAGAGTTGCTAGGCACAATAATATAGCTTGCTGTAATTTGTGGGAGAAAAGCGGAATCAATCGTTTTACATGGGGAGTTTATAGTGCCTCGCCAGCAGCAGATGAGGTTCATTGTTCATCTAAAGGTTACCAACTGATTGGTGATGTGATAACCGGTGCAATCATCAGTAATTATGGAATATAGTAATTACTGACTCTAGAAAAGAAATATTCATTCTTTCTCACTAGTTGGGTATGAAAAAAAAAGCTTTAATTATCTGTTGAAGGGATTTTAGGTATGGAAATTTATTTAAAAGATAATCATTATTTTTCGATAAAAAAGTATTCGGAAAATACATTGCGTATTCAAATACAGCCAACTATTTATGGCTTATTGGATGAACCGTTGATGAATCGTTTAGAATTGTTGACTGAACCAAAGATAATGGAAAGTCCTGAAATTTCAGAAAAAGAGAGTGATATTCTTTATGTTTGGCAAGGACTTTCCTTCAAAATCAATTCTAAAACATTAGCGTTTGAAGTAGTAGCAAATAAAAAAAGAAGCCCTTTTTTGGGACAGGTTCAATTTACTAAAACACAGGTTTCTTGTCGAATGCAGGTCAAAGCATCTGAAAAGTTTATGGGTTTGGGCTATCGAAAAATTGATCAGCTAAACTTGAGGGGAAAAGTGTATCGAAATCATGTTACTTATGGAGCGGCCTACGGACCACAACCATTTCTATACAGTAACCAAGGATTTGGTGTTTATCTGAATACTACAAAAGACAGTTTTTTTGATATTTGTTCCCGTGATTACGATACACTGTCCATGACAGCTCCTGAGAAATCGCTAGATATCTTCCTATTCTTTGGAGACCCAAAATCAATTCTTGACTCATATACTTCGTTAACTGGAAGACCTTATTTGATGCCGGAAACGGGTTATGGGTTGATGTTTATTGGGAATGAAAAAGAGACGCAATTTGATATTCTAAACGATGTCGAACATTTCTTGAAAGAAGAAATCTCTTGTCAATATATTGGTCTAGAGCCCGGATGGATGGAGACACATTATGACGTAACTGTTGATAAAGCGTGGAATAAAGAACGATTTTTCATGCCCTATTGGTCAGAAGACCGCAAACAATTTCAAAAGGAAACTTTTATCGGTGCTATGAAGCGAAAAGGATTTGGATTAAGCCTATGGTTATGCTGTGATTATGACATTTTTTGGGCGGAACAGAATCATTTGAAAGTTGGAGAGGATTTGTCAGAGGAAATCGAATTCAATGAGAAAGACTTTGATTTGCGCGCCCATACACCCATTTATATGGATAGAATTACAAAAAAGGAAGAGCCATGGTTTGATCACTTAAAAAAATTCATAGATGATGGTGTTACTGCGTTTAAACAAGATCCTGCATTTATTTGTAATGATCATCCTGACCGCCTTTATGCGGGACAGTTTACGGATAAAGAAGTTCATAATGTTTATGCAACGGTTCTTGCTAGACAAGTTCATGAAGGCTATAAGAGGTATACAGGAATGAGACCCATGCATTACACAGGTGTTGGTTATACCGGAATTCAAAGATGGGCACCCAGCTGGACGTGTGATTGTGGTGGACGAGAAGAGGCATTAATGGGTGTTTTATTAAGTGGTTTATGCGGACATATGAACATGACTTGCGATTTGGATATCACGACACTCGATGGCTTGCATTTTGGTTTTTTATTGCCGTGGAGTCAGATAAATAGTTGGGCTTCACTTCTACAACCATGGTATTTAGATTCTAAGCAGTATGAGGCATTTCGCTATTATGCTGCTCTTCATGATCAATTGTTTCCTTATATCTATTCTTTTGCAAGACAAGGGCATGACACAGGCATGCCGATTGTTCGTGCGATGCCACTATGCTACCCGGATGATGAGAATGCGTATCAAGCAAATCGGCAGTATTTATTGGGAGACTCTCTGCTAGTTGGCTGCTTTACAAATAAAATCTATCTTCCAACAGGGTTGTGGTATAACTTTTGGACTAATGAAGCCTATAAAGGCGAACAGTGGGTCGAAGCGAAGTGGCCAAGTAATCGAGGAGGGGCACTTTTTGTGAAGGAAGGAGCGATTATTCCTCTGCGAGGTAAAGACGCTAATGAAATTATTTGTCGTATCTACCCCGGAAATGGAGAATTTTTCTTATATGAAGATGACGGAATTAGCTTTGATTATGAAGATGGAACATTTTCTAAAAGAAAGATTACTTCAACATACCACGATGGAAACTGCCAGATGTATCTTTATAAAGATCAAAATGTAGAGGCATCTACATTTCAGAAGAAACGTATAGTTGCAGAAACGGCAGATACACATAGAAATATAAAAGTACAGGAGGACTAGAAACACATGGAATTATCATCTAGACAAGTTCATTTAGATTTTCACACTAGTGAAGCAATCCCAGATATAGCAAGTGAATTTGATGCTGTTGAATTTGCAGAAACAGTAAAAAAGGCTCACATTAATTCGTTGACAGTTTTTGCTCATTGCCATCATGGCTGGCTATACTATGATTCAAAACAATTTCCAGAGTTAGTTCATCCACAATTAAAAAAGAAAAATTTGTTGATTGAACAAATAGAGGCATTGCATAGAGAAGGAATCAAGGCGCCTGTCTATCTTACTGTTCAATGGGACTACCATGCTGCTACCCATCATCCTGAATGGCTGATTAGAAAACTAGGTGGAACACATGAGGGAGAAGATTTCACAAAACCTGGTTTTTATCAATCGCTTTGTGTAAATACTGGATACAAAGAGTACTTGAAGTCAATAACCGCTGAAGTGATGGAATTAGTTGGAGAAAAGCTAGATGGATTGTTTTTTGATATCGTTGGGATCCGCCCTTGCTGGTGTTCTACTTGCAGAAAAGAAATGCAAGAAAGAGGAATTGATCTTTCGAATGAGGAAGAAGTTCGTAAATTTGCTTACTTTACAATGAACCGATTTAGAAAAGATATGACAGATTATATTCGAACAATCAATAAGAACTGTTCCATTTTTTATAATGCAGGGCATGTTGGTCCAGCAATGAAGGAAGACAAGGAAAGCTTTACTCACTTTGAATTGGAAAGTTTACCTTCTGGAGACTGGGGGTATCAACATTTTCCGATAACGGCACGCTATGCTCGAAAACTTGGAAAAGATTGTATGGGGATGACGGGTAAATTTCATACTGCATGGGGAGATTTTCATTCGTTAAAAAATCTGGCAGCTCTGGAGTTTGAATGTTTCAGAATGCTTAGTTTTGGATTTGCTTGTTCGATTGGAGATCAATTAGAACCTTCTGGAAAGTTAAATTCTGCAACATATGATTTGATTGGTAATGTTTATAAAGAAGTGGAACATTTTGAAGCATGGTCGAGGCCCTCATTTTCTGTGACAGAAGCAGCAATTGTTACTCCAGAAAAGAAAATATATGAACATAGTATGCCCAAAGACATCATGGGTGCTGCGCAACTTTTAGAGGAGCTGGCTATTCAGTTCGATATTATTGATCCCGAGATGGATTTATCTGATTATAAAGTTATTATTCTTCCAGACACATTATTAGTGAGTGATTTTTTCCAAGAAAAAATTGAGCAATATGTAAAATCTGGGGGGCATATTCTTGCTTGTGGGCGTGGCGGATTGAATCAACGTGAAAAGTATCCAGCAAGCTTTGGTGTAGAATATGATACTTTACAGAAGATCTTTCCTGATTTCATTGTTGCAAATGGTCCGTTGGCTGAAGGGTTATATCCTCAAAATGAATATGTCATTTACGAACAAGGAAATAAGATTCATTCAGTAGATGCAGAGATTTTGTTAGAGGCACATGCTCCATATTTTCCTCGTCTGGGAAACAAGTTTTGCTCTCACCTATATACCCCTAGTAATAAAAAGGATAGCTATCCAGTAGCATTTAGAAAAGGAAACCTAATTGTTTTTTCTCATCCACTTTTTAGTCAGTATAGAGAGTGCGCGCCTCAGTGGTGTAAAAAATTAATAAAAAATGCATTAAAACTTTTATTACCAGAACAGCTAATTTCTCATGATGGTCCCTCAACGATTACGGCATCTTTGCTTGAACAACCGGAGAAACAACGATTTATTTTACACCTATTGAGTTATGTTCCTGTAAGAAAATCTGCTACGATTGATATTATTGAAGAACGGACTACAGTGAATAATTTAACGGTTTCCCTACATTTAGATAAGGAAATTAAAGAAGTAAAAAACGTTGGAGACGGTACGATGTTGACGTATTGTGAAGGCACGTTTACTTTACCTGAGTGTAATGGATATGCGGTGATTGAGCTTTCTTATAGATAGAATTTCACTTTTAAAAAAATTATGATGAAATTTGGAATAACTAATAGAATGGAGAGAGAGCTATGAAACTTTTTAAAATTGATAGCCCAATTATGATAGGAATGACAAAAGTAACTGATTTTTTAATTCTTAATCTGTTATTTATTATTTTTTGCATTCCAGTTTTTACACTGGGGGCAGCGGTGTCTGCTCTTTATTCAGTGATATTTAAAGAGCTGAAAAATGAAGATGTGTATGTATTTAAAAATTTTTGGCAGGCATTTAAAGTTAATTTTAAACAGGGAACACTGGTTTGGGTAGTCTTTCTTTTCATTTTAGTAGCAGTGAATATTGATTTTAAAATTATTCAGCAAGGGAATATTTATGGTAAGTCTTTTCTGTTATTAATTTTACTTATTATCGACGTCCTTTTATTTGTGGGTCTTCTGTATGTTTTTCCTTACATTGCGAAGTTTAAAAATACTTTTAAACGGACAATTGTGAATGCAATAGTAATCGGGGTTGCTAGTTTCCCTTCAACAGCAATGATCGTGGTATTTTTGGCGTTTTGTATTTTTATTTTGGTTAAGTTTTCTGTGATGGGAGCAATTGCATTATTCTTTTTTGGTTTTTCAGGAATCTCCTATTTCACGGCAAAAATATTCAATAAAGTGTTTGCTAAATATTACTAATTTATTATGGTGCAGGCAATAGTTGAGAAAGGTCAGATTGTTGTATAAACTAAGGGAGATAGGGGGAGATCTCATGAAGAAAGTTTTTTTAGTGGATGATGAAAAATCCGTTCTCAATTGGTTGCAAGAGTCAATCAAATGGGAAGACTATGATTGCGTTGTTGCAGGCTGTAGTGATCGTTCAACATCGGCGCTTCAAAGAATGAGAAAAGAAGTCTTCGATATATTAATTACAGATATTTCTATGCCCGAGCTAAATGGACTGGAATTAATAAAAAAAGTCAAACAGTTTCAACCTAATATCCGCATTATCATTATCAGTGCCTATAGCGATTTCGCGTATACCAGAGAAGCCATTCTGCTGGGAGCAGAAGATTATCTATTAAAACCACTGAACAAGTTGGAGATTGAAGAAGCTTTAAAACGGATATCATTTTCCATAGCATATATGGGATCCGTAGTTTCTTCTACAGAGTCTAATGATTTTAAAATATTTCAAAGCAATATGCTTCAGCGTTGGATAAAAGGCTCAGATAGTATGGACGATTCAAATGAGCAGATGACAATTGCTGGAATTGATATTTCAAAAAAGCATTATAGTGTTTTTATCGTACATATCCGAAATTTGGATAAAGAAAAAATGTTACAGGCCTTTCATCTGTGCGATACTTACATCTCTCCTTTGAGTGAAGGCGTTTATTTTGATTCATTGACAGATATTGTGGGTGTACTCTCAGGAAATCAAGAAGCTAATAGGAATATCTTAATACAGCTATATGAGCAGTTAAGAAAACAATTTTCGGCAACCATTTATATTATACTGGGAGAGATGGTCTCGCATTTTTTACAGGTAAAAAATAGCTACGAGAGCGCAAAATTTTTTCGATTAGCAGGTATGTTTACTAAGGAGGAGGTCTTTATAAGTAAAAAGGAGCTGTCCCCAAAACTGCTATTAAAAGATCCAGCTTTTCGTGATTTGCAGTTGCAATTGGAAGATAAGAATATTAACAAGTCTTTTGAAAGCGCATTAAAAATATCCACTGCAACTTTGAATCAAGAAAATAAGCAAAAAATGTTGGAGAATCGTTTAGTAATTGCACTTTTCTTTTTAAAGACCTATGAATCTATTTTAACTTCTGATGAGGTAGAGAACGTAATTTTACTTATGAATAGTTTTTATAAGGACGAAACACCACAGTGGTTGAGTTCTTACATGAACCTATTTAGAAAGTATCATAATAAACAAATTAACGCTTTGCATCCCTATGTGCTCAGAATAATAAACCTTGTTGAGGATAATTATGAAGATCCTGACTTGAACTTAAGTACCTTAGCTGAGAAATTAAAAGTTACATCGGTTTATTTAGGGCAACTTTTTTACTTGCAAACAGAGCAACATTTTAATGATTATTTGACAGATATTCGCTTGAAAAAAGTATGTCATTTGTTGATAACGACATCAATTAAGATTGGAAATATTGCCAAACAAGTTGGGTTTTCTAGTCAAAGCTATCTTAATCGAGTTTTTCGAAAAAAATATCACTTGACACCATTAGAGTATCGGCAACTCCCCCATTGAAAGGGAAGTATATTTTTACGATTAGTAATAAACCTGAATTATTCATACTTCTAGATTTTTAACATTAATTTTGAAAAACCATCGGTTTTTCTTTTTCCGTTATTACATTTCAAATGTCGCTAGCGCTATTAGCTCAAAATATGATCTATTCAAGGAATGACGAGTCATTTTTCTTATTTTTGAGCGCAAATATCCCTTAGAATTAATAAGTTTTTAAAATTTCAGTTAGCTCCCAGTTCTACCAGCAGAGTTGCTGGATTTTTTCCAATAGATAATAGAACAGGTTCTGGTAAACATGGGAAGAGCTCGTTTTCAGAAACAATTTTCGACCGCTACGAATTAGCTTACCAGCCACTTTGAAAAGGCGAAGACGTAAGGTGTCTACTTGGAAAACTGCTTCTTTCGCAGGTAAACAGATTGTGTTCAT
>NZ_MAEK01000018.1:0-2087 GCF_009933265.1 Enterococcus sp. JM9B
AAAACTTTGCAACAGAACCATAATTCGAATTTTTATGTTATATACTATAATATAAAATCAATATATGATATAATTGGGTATGGAAAAAATATCTTTTGAAACATTTAAAAGACCTAATGGTCATGATGAATTTTTAGAATGGTTGGAAACATTACCAAAAAAAGATAGTGCGAAGCTTTTACGTACAATAGAAGAAACAGAAAAGAATGGGATGCTAGTAGCTCAACGGTTGAAATGGGTGAAAAAATTAGACACTAATTTGTACGAATTAAGAAGTAAGGTAGGATCAAACATCCAAAGAGCTATCTATTTCCATGTGGTCAATGGAAGGTATGTCATTACCCATGGATTTACTAAAAAAACGGAGAAAACACCAATAAGTGAACTTAAACATGCAAAAGAACTTAGAGAGGAGTGGTTCACAAATGATGATTAAAAAATTGATTGAAGAAAAGCAAAAAGACAAAGATTTTGCAGAAGCATATGACCGTGAAGGAAGAAAACTCGAAACTGCGGTTGCTCTTTATCATGCACGGGAGGAAGCAGGCCTAACTCAAGCGGAGCTTGCACAAAAAGCACATACAACTCAATCTACTATTGCTCGAATTGAGAGAGGGGATAACGTATCTTTCGATAAACTTGATGATATCGCTAGGGCATTAGGCAAAAAGCTGGTAGTAGAATTTGCTTAAAAGCGAGTTGAAAATATACCTGTAATAGGCTCCTAACTAATCAATTAGTTTAGTGGGCCTTTTTGTACTAAATAGATAAAAGTTGTCCTATAGTGTAAAAGTCAATAAATTTTATACAAAAATTACTTTAAAGAGACATAAAGAGAAAGGTACAATAAATGAAAACCATAAATCTAATAAAAGTATTTATAGCATCACCAGGTGATATAGCAGCAAAGAGGAATGAAGTAGAAGAAACCATATATAGATGGAATATAGAAAATACAGATAATACAAAAGTAATTTTGATGCCAATTCGATGGGAAACGAATGCGATTCCTACTTATATAAATAATAGCTCTGGGCAAAGTGTTATTAATAAACAAATTGTAGAAAATAGTGATATATTATTAGCGATTTTTGGCCATAAGTTGGGTTCTCCAGTTGATAATTATAGATCGGGAACTATAGCAGAAATTGATTACTTTTATAAAAATAGCAAAGGCGAGGTAGGGGTTTTTTTCTTAGATGAACCAGTTCCACAAGTTTTGGCTGAAGAGTATATAGAAGTTAAGAAGTACAGGGACTCTTTAGAAGATAAGGGTTTTTATGGAACATATAGCAAAGACAATATCAGAAGGTTTCTCACAAAAAAAGTGAATTATTTAATTGAGAAAGCACAAAATAATTTAGAATCAAAACGCTTTGATTTAGATTCTATTTCTTACAAGACACCTTCAGTAATTAACAAAAAAGTTACCGGAACTGATAAAGATTTTGATGACAACTTAGATATTTTTGATCCAATAGAATTTGACAATGATGAAAGATTGCTGCTAATATATGCGTTTATGGATGAAAATTCTATCTTTTCAACTGATAATTCAACTTATAGAAAAGTAGTTCAATGGGAAAGTGATAACAATTTAAGGAGTTACTTGAGTGATAGAGTATTTGATGTACTAGAAAAATTAAGTAAATCGGGAATTTTAAAGGAAGAATACGATTCTTCTTTTGATGAGTATCCATCACGCTATATTTTGATTTCAGAGGACTATAAGAAATTTAAAAGGTATTTTTTAAAAAATGAAAAAAAGATATCTGTTATTATGGAGAAATACAAAGCTCCAATACAGGCTGATCCATTTTCCAATTTGGATGAATCAGATTTACCGTTTTAAATTTTAAATAGATAATTTCATTTTTTAGTAGCAGAGGTATAAACTTTTTTAATGTTTGAATTGAAAAGAAATGCTAATAGGTCGACTTTATGTTTCTCTTGTGCAATCGTAAATGCGGGGGACCATAAAATTGATCTATTATCGAGTGTGTATAAAATAAAATTCAAATCTTATTAGTTTACATAAGATATATTATACTAAGTTGTCAATGTTAGGCGAATGTTAAGATTAAGCG
>NZ_MAEK01000019.1:0-49224 GCF_009933265.1 Enterococcus sp. JM9B
AAATCATATCAGATTGACAAGCGATTGTCAACTAAAAGTTTGAAGTTTTTTTCGTTTGAACAAAGTGTTTAAATCGAATTTTCTTCAGCTGCTTAACAGCGACTTGATTAGTTTATCAAACGAGTTGTTATTTGTCAACAACTTTTTAAAGGAAAATTTCACGTTGTATCATGGTTTATTTTCTTTCGTCGTTTGACGACTTTGTTATAGTAACATCTGTTTCTTGTTTCGTCAACTCTCTTTTTCAACTTTTTTCTGAAAAAGTTTTTTTGAAGAGCTGTTTTGTTACCGTTGATTAATTTACCACTTCTTAAACTTTTGGTCAACTAAAAAAAGACTTTTTTTAGCCTTGCCAAAAAAAGATATTCTGCCGATATGAACCTAATCATTCGCTTTTCTGCTAACTAATCTATATTTTATAGTACTTTTTTTCAAAAATCGAATAAAAAGCAAACAATATAACAATTCGCGGGACTATATCCGGGTGAAAAAAATGTAAAAAAAAAGCCGAATTCGGCTTTTTTTGCTTATCAGAAGAACGGAACGCCTTCAATCGCATAGTCCTCAATGATTTTTTGGAAACGTTCTGGGTCTTCCCAATGGTAATCGTCTGGTAGTAGCCCCACCAGCTTTGCTTCTTCCGCTTCAAAAACAAAAAGTGGAATATTTTCTTCATCAATATGTCCATTTGTCAGTTCAACAAGATTCAAGTTGTTTACATCCAAGTGTGCCGTGTCTTTTAATAGTTGTAAAATATTGGCTAAACCTGTGCGGTCGTTCGAAAATTTTGTATATGCTAACTCGATGGTATCTCCAACTGAATGCATCAAAAATTTCTTTGAGCCGTTTTGCAAGTGTAACATCACAGTACCAGCGACCTTCTTGTCTTCCAAAATATCCACCTCAATTGTTTTATCTGTTAACACGAATAGATTTTAGCATATTTTCAGAAAACATACAAAATCATTTTCTCGTCCCCTCTTGGTGAAGACGCATCAACGCTTCACTGATCCACTGAGGTAGGGCTTTTTCGATGCTGTCAAAGCCGATTTTTTTATTCTTATTTGTAAAATATCTTTTTCGTCGGGTCCGATTCGGCACGAAAGTTGGTTCTAAGGTTCGGCGAGACAAGCTGATTTTTTGAGAATATTCGTCAATGTCGATGATTTGCACCCGTACCCCCTCACCGACTTTGATTACATCATGGATATTTTTCGTGTACCCTGATTGAATCTCTGACACATGGATCAAGCCTTGTGTTTGGTCATCTAATGAAATGAATGCCCCATAAGGTTGGATACCGGTCACTTTTCCTTCTATAATTTGTCCAATTTTATATGTCATATGGTTCCCTCTCTTTGCATAATTCATTATACTGTAAGTAAAGAAAAAATTGAAGTTCTCATTGGACTTCGATGGGAGGCAGAAAAAATGACGGAATTTGATCAAATTAATGATCGCCGGAATACCAACTGTGTCAAATGGGATAGCATCACCCAGACGTATAAAAAAGAAAAGCTTTTGCCTTTTTGGGTCGCCGATATGGACTTCATGGCGCCCAGCCCGGTGACTCAAGCTCTGGAGACATTTGTAAAAAAAGGAATCTATGGCTACAGCATTCCACCGGAAAATCTTTACCAATCTATTATTGACTGGCAAAAAAGACGACATGGGTATGGGATAGCGAAAGAAGAAATTTTGTTTTCTCCTGGGGTGGTTCCCAGCATTGCCGTTGCTATTCAAGCATTTACCGAACCGGGAGATGCCGTTTTGATTCATGATCCGGTGTACCCGCCTTTTGCCAAAATGGTCACCGCAAATCAGCGGAAACTGGTTCGTAACACTCTAATAGAAAGAAACGGTCATTTTGAAATGGACCTTGCGGCGATGGAGACCCAAATCGTGGATAATCAGATAAAACTATTTATTTTGTGCAATCCCCATAATCCTGGCGGTCGGGTTTGGCATAAAGAAGAGTTGCAAGCAGTCGGGCGTCTGTGCCAAAAGCATCAGGTTTTAGTAATCAGTGATGAAATTCATGAAGATTTGATTTTTCAGCCCCATCATCATGTTTCTTTCCATACAGTTCAACCGGATTTTGCCGACTTTTCAATTGTTTTAACAGCTGCTACAAAAACCTTTAACTTGGCCGGAATCAAAAATTCGATGGTCTTTATCAAAAATCCTGAACTGAAAAAACGTTTTACAACTCAGCAGGAGAAAACAGAACAAAGTCAAATCAACACATTTGGTCTGATTGGAACAGAAGCGGCCTATCGTGAGGGAGAAGTTTGGTTGACGGACTTGTTGACCTACCTTCAAGAAAATCTATCCTTCGCCTGCGACTATTTTCGTGATCAGATGCCCAAATTGAAAGTTCTACAACCTGAAGGTACTTATCTCTTATGGCTGGATTTTTCTGCTTTTCAGCTTTCTGACAAACAACTTCAGGAAAAATTAATTAATGAAGCCGGTGTGGTGTTAAATCCAGGAATCACTTTTGGACCGGGTGGCACTCAGCATATGCGCTTTAATATCGCCTGCCCTCGTAAAATTTTGGCGCAAGGACTTCAGCAAATTGCGGAAGCTTTTTCTGAATAAAATAAAAACCGGACTCAGGGCTGTGACAGCTCTAATGAGTCCGGTTTTTGCGTTTATTCTGTAATTTCGATTGATTCGATTACAATATCATGTACAGGACGATCTTGAGGTCCTCTTTGAGCATTGGCGATTTCATCTACAACATCCATTCCGGAGATTACGTGTCCGAAAACTGTATGACGGAAGTCTAACCAAGGGGTTCCCCCTGCTTTATATGCTTCGATGATTTCAGAAGGGTAGCCTGCCCCTTCCAATTGGCCTAACATATTGCCGGGAACGTTTTGATTGTTCACGATGAAAAATTGACTGCCGTTTGTATTAGGTCCGGAATTTGCCATCGACAAGGCTCCGCGAATATTGAACAGTTCTTTTGAAAATTCATCTTCAAAATCACCGCCGTAAATACTTTCACCGCCCATACCAGTACCGGTTGGGTCGCCGCCTTGAATCATAAAATCAGGGATAACACGGTGAAAAATAATTCCGTCGTAGTAGCCTTTTTTAGCTAATTCAACAAAGTTTTTCACGGTTTTAGGTGCTAATTCAGGGAAAAGTTGAACGGTGATATCCCCGCGGTTCGTTTTAATCGTTGCTTGATGTCCAGTTGCATGTTCTGCTGATAATTGTGGAAATTGAGACAAAAAAATCTCCTCCTCATAGTTGATGTAGCCTAATGATAGCAGAAAAACGATTTTTTGCCACGTTTCTTTCTCGCTTTTTTGTTATAATGCAACTAGAATGAAGGATTTTTAATTCACTCGTGTTTTTTCTAAGAGGTTTTGAGAAATCTTCTAAAAAAGAACAAAGGAGCTTTTAATGGATATCTACGATGTAACGATTATTGGTGCAGGTCCCAGCGGTATGTTTGCGGCATTTTATGCTGGTATGCGTAACGCAAAAACCAAATTGATTGATAGTCTGCCTCAACTTGGCGGACAATTGGCTACCCTGTATCCTGAAAAATATATTTATGACATTCCCGGTTCTCCAAAAATCAAAGCCGGCGAATTAGTTAAAAACTTGGAAAAACAATTAACGTTGTTTAACCACACCTATCGTTTGGAAGAAGAAGTGCTGGGTATTCAGAAGGTAGATGATGTGATTGAAATCACGACAACCAAAGAAGTCCATTACTCGAAATCCGTGATTTTAGCTTTAGGGAATGGCTCTTTTCAGCCACGTAAATTGAATGTCGCCGGCAGTGAAGCTTTTGAAGCTATCGGTATTGACTATTATGTCACGGATTTAATGAAATATGCCGGCAAAAAAGTTGCCATCGCCGGTGGTGGCGACTCGGCAATGGATTGGGCATTGATGTTGGAGCCGATTGCGGCAGAAGTCTCCTTGATCCACCGCCGGGCCGAATTTCGTGGACACGAACACAGCGTGAACAAATTAAAAGAATCCTCTGTCAACATTCTAACCCCTTACGTTATCAGTGAGTTACAAGGTGACGAACGCCTATCTGAAATAGTCCTGCAAAATGTCAAAGGAGAAGAAAGTGTCCATTTAGCCGTGGATTATTTAATCGTAAATTACGGCTTTACCTCTTCGCTAAATTTAAAAAACTGGGGCTTAGACAGTACCAGACAAGGAATTTTCGTGGAAAGTACGATGCAGACTTCAATACCCGGTGTTTATGCCTGTGGAGATGTTGCGTTGTATGACGGGAAAGTCAAATTGATTGCGACTGGTTTTGGTGAAGCCCCGACGGCTGTCAATAATGCACTGCACTACATCGATCCTAAGACCCGCACCCAGCCAGGACATAGCAGTAGTTTGTTTGGAGAGGAATAACAATGAAAACTTTAGCAGATTACAAACAATCCTTTGAATCAGCAAAGCTTTCTTCCCAGATTGAAGAATTTCTTTTTAAAAATCAAATACCGACAGAGATGATCCTGCCTCATTTGCTGGCGGTCGCATCGGAGGCCCACCATCTTGCCAGCCACTTTGGTGTTTCGCAAGAAGCAGCCTATACAGCTGGCTTGCTGCATGATATCAGTATTGTAATTCCTGACGATCAACGGATATTCTTTCATGAGGAATTGGGGAAGGAAATCCTCCCAGAAGAAAAACAACTGCCAATGCTTTTACATCAGCAGCAATCGGCTATTTTGGCAGAGAGTTGTTTTTTAATCGAGGATGAAGAAATTCTTTCTGCTATTGCTTGTCATACTACATTAAAATCTCATGCAACACCGCTAGATCAAGTTGTTTTCCTGGCAGATAAAATTCGTTGGGATCGTCAAGAAACTCCGCCTTTTTTATCTGAATTGCAGCTTGCTTTAAAAGAATCGATGTCCCTCGGCTGTCTTTGCTATCTCGATTGGCTGTTCGGAGAAGATTTACAGGTTCCTCATCCTTTCGCTGTTGCGGCACGGGAAGAACTGAAAAAAAAGCTTGACTAATTTGACGATTCTTTCATTTGATTCAACAATGGGAATGCGCTACGATTGATGAGAAGGTATCAACTCCTGCTTTAGACTATTAAAAAGAAAAAACAAGGACAAAAAGTTGCTACTACTAGATGAATGAGGAGGACGTTTCATGGTTATTGAAAAAAATACCTTAGAAGAAAAGGCGCGGAACTTATTGGCATCTCGAGGGGTGACTCTCAAAGATATCGGTGAGCTGGTTTTATTTTTGCAAAAGGATTATATTGAGGGAATCACGTTGGAGCAATGTATCGAAAGTGTAGACAGCGTTTTGACAAAACGAGAAGTTCATAACACCATCATCACCGGTATTCAGTTGGATCTGCTGGCGGAAGAAGGCAAGCTTTGTGATCCATTGCAGGAAATCGTTGCGGAAGATGAAGGGCTTTATGGCATCGATGAAATTTTGGCGCTGTCGATCGTCAATGTTTACGGATCAATCGGCTTTACCAATTACGGCTATATCGATAAAATCAAACCGGGAATTTTGAAGGAACTCAACGCCCATGACGGCAAACATGTTCACACTTTTCTTGATGATATCGTGGGAGCAATCGCCGCTTCAGCTGCTAGTCGCCTTGCCCATCAACACCCGACAAAATCCAGCTCTATCACCCAATAAAACAAAAATGGCTAGCGATTCCTTAAACGGATCGCTAACCATTTTTTATTTTTTTAATTGCCGCTTGCCGCTTAAAACGACGAGAAAGAAAAAGAGTTCAATCAGCAAGAAGGCTAAAATAAAGCAGTACATGAAATAATCTTCCGGCAAAACATTGATGATCGGGTCTGTCACCGGATCAAACAACCAATCATCATTTGCAAAAAACAATTCATGAAATTTCACAAAAAAAGTATCAAAACCGATTGCCATCAAGCTGCCCAAAACAACCGGTACCGCCATGCCCCATTGAAAAGGACGGATCAGATGCCACAACCGTTTTTCTTTCCACATACGCCGGAAAAATAGACCGCTGGGAATCACCGTCACTAGAAAAATCCCATAATCCAGCAGAAACAATTTTTTCACATCATAGAAATGACCGCGCCCCGCTTCGGACATTGGAAAATCCGGTAAGGAAAGGGTTGTGTTGAAGGGATTATTCAAAAAGTTCATCAGCAAATCATAATTTTTTAGAAGTTCGGTTTTTGATAGCTCGGTGTAGGAGAGAATCTCTAAGTGGTCAATCGCCCAAACATACAAGGGGCGGCTGTTGATTGCCAAGATTCCTGCTAAACTGATCAATGTCAAAAAAACCAATACGATCCCCAGTCGTTCCTGCCATTTATTCATCTACAATAATCCATTCATCCAAAGAATCTAAAACAAAGGTCGGTTGTACAGGTAAAGTTGGTACCGCAGCTTTTGGCGTAAAGCCGGAAAGCACCAACAAGGTATCTACGCCATTATTCAATCCCGAACGAATGTCGGTTTCATAATTGTCCCCTACCATAATGACATCTTCTTTGGCCAATCCGATTTTTTCCACCGCTTTTTCCATAATGATAGCTTCTGGCTTACCAATGTAAATTGGTTGAGTCTGCGTAGCAGTTTCCACCATGCTGATTAGAGAACCGGCACCTGGAAGCAGTCCCCGTTCGGTAGGAATATTTTTGTCTGAATTTGTGCCAATAAACGTAGCACCCTTTTGGATGGCTAAGGTCGCCAGTACAAATTTTTCATAGGTGACTTGGTTATCCAAGCCCACCACCACATAATCCGGGTTGGTTTCTTCCCACTCAAATCCGGCGGCTAGAATCAAATCAATCAAACCAGCTTCACCAATCACAAAAACTTTTTTACCTTTGTTATCGTCTTTCATGAAATCAATCGTCGCAAGACTGGCAGTGTAGATTGTTTCTGCTCCTACATGGATATCAAACTCATTCTTTAAACGATCCGCCACGGTTTGTGGACTGCGGGTCGTATTGTTCGTCACAAATAAAAAAGGAATGTTTTGCTGCTGCAGTTTTTCAACAAAGCGTTTGCCAGCTGGGATCGGTTGGGTTCCCAGATAAATCGTTCCATCTAAATCAATCAAATATCCTTTATATGTCATCAATTAATCTTCCCGTTGACGAATCACGAAGCCCTCTTTTTTTCCAGCTTTGGGGCGGTTGTCATTCGTTTTCTTCGTTTTTTCTTTATCTTTTCGATTTTTGATTACTGGTTTTACTTTACGCTGCGGGATCGCTTCACGTTTTTCAGAGAGATGGGCTTGCTGGTTTTCTCCAGTTGCTGGACTCTTCTTTCGTCGTTGTCGAGGATGTCCTTTTTCTTTCTTGCCCCCTACCCGTTGGATCACAAAGTAAGCACAGCCAAAATTGCAATATTCATAAAGATAATCTTCCAGTGTATCGATTCGTTGATCGGGAAAAGCTTTACGATTGTCGGTGTCAAAGAACCCTTTGAGCCGTAATTGTTCATAGCCCCAATCCCCAACGATATAATCATAACGTGCTAAAACCTCGCTGTAGCGTTCCCCCAATTTTTCAAGGTCAAACCCTTCACGATGATTTCTAACTAATTTGTATTGACGGCTGCCGATCATAAAATCTGTATCGCTGATTGTTGTCACGATTTCCCCTTTTTGGGGTTTCACAGGTTCTTCAATAATTTCTTCGATCACGCTGGTCAGCTCGTCTGTCACGGTTGCCTTTTCAGGCTGTTTTTCTTTTGACATTTTTTCACCACCTATTTGTCATTATACCTTGTTTTTATAGGATTGGATAGTGAGCATGCAAGTAGTTGCCCAATACACTGCGAATAAATTCAGGAAACAAAAATTCGTGGGTTCCGGCGATTTCGATGGTAGGGAAAAACGGCACGAACATCAAGTGATCCACCGTGGTCAGTCGATAGTCTTTGTCCGGATCTATCGGACGATCCTGCCAATATACTTGGTGATTCGTGGCATCATAAAAAATGCCGTCATAAACGATTTGTCCAAAAATTTTGCCGCGAAAACCCATGCCCAGAATCGGGAAATTCCGCAAAAAATTACGGTTTTTTTCAATTTCTGCTACCAAGCGGATAACATCTCTTCCCTTCAAAGTAACCCGAATCAAATGCATTGGATGGGGTAAAGTAGTATGCAGCTGGTCTTGATCGACGATTCCTTTTGGTAAGGGCGCCAAAAACAAACCGGTATTCAGCAGTGCTGCCTCAGTTTTTCCTCGTTCTTTAACTGCCGCTAGTGTTTCTTTGATTAGCGCATGTTCTGCTTCAGGGTCTAGAGACAATTCAACTGGCAGATCCGCCATGACTTTATTTTTCAGCAAACGGTGTCCTTCCTCCATATAATAGTCAATTTCCGCTTGATCTTCAGGAAAAACCGGTAAATCTGACGTTTCAATCGTCCGTGCTTCTTGATGAAGAATTTGTTTTTGATCATCAAGCGTGACCGTCACCTCACCAATGTATCGCCCAAATTTGCCGGCGGCAGCCAATTGAACACCGTTGACAACTTTGCCCTCTTTGAACAAATGATGCGTGTGGGAACCGAGAATCAGATCAATCATCGGTAATTCGTTGGCAATCAGTTGATCGTCTTCAATTCCCAAATGGCTCATCAGTATCAGTAAATCCACCTGTGGTCGCAAAGTACGTGCCAAATTTGCCAAAATTTCCATCGGTTGGCGGATATCCCATCCATTTGGCGCATAGGTTAAAGGAAAAGGTGCAGTCAAAGCAATCAAACCGACTTTACTTCCTTGTGGGGTAGTAATGATTTTATAAGGCTTTGCCCATGACGGCAATTGAAGCGTCGTTTTATCATACAAATTGGCAAGAAGAACATCAAAATTCGCCTGATCATAAAGATGATCCAACTCTTCTTTCGAATTTCCAACTCCCTCATTGTTGCCAATCGTTGCTGCATCATAATGGATTTGATTCATCAGTTGGACATTTGCCTGTCCGTTCGTTGCCTCACTCAATGGATGCCAACGATCTGTAAAATCCCCAAGATCAACGGCCAATGGAGTCGCTCCTAGCTGACTCACTTCCCGTTTTCGTTGATCGATATAACGCCGAATTTTCGGCCAATTTTCTAAATGAGAGTGGAGATCATTGGTATGTAAAACCACGATTTTTTCCATCAGCTCGCCTCGTTTCTTTTCTTCTCAATTTTATGGACTGATTATTTTTTCTATTATAGTCGTAGGTGTCTTTTTTTGCCAGTAATCCAACTAACTCAGCCATACCTAATTTTGATAAAAGAAATCCCTCGCGTCTTAAAGGAATAAAGAGCTAGCCGATGATTGCATTTCTCTTTAGTTCCCTTTTTTTAATCAAAAATAGAACGTGTTAAAAGACCGATGATAGCGCCTTTTAACACGTTCTGTTTTGGTCATTCATAAGACAAAAAAAAGAGCCTTGCGCTCTTTGGGTTTCTTATTTAATAAGACACATGGCTGAACTCGCTTAGTGCTGCTTCCTTCCAGATCTGACACGCTTCACAAGCCAACCATTGTCCTAGCCTTTCGGCAAAAATAAGTATATCGTATATTTCTAGTTTTGGCTAGTCTTTCTCCAAAGAATTTTGTCGGCGTTGTTTTTTCTTTGCCCGCAGTTCTCTGAAAAAAGTTGTCAGTAGCTGTCCGCACGCCTCTTCCAAAATGCCGCCTTCAACATAGCTCCAATGATTGAAGCGCTGATCTTCCAACAAATTCATGAAAGTTCCGGCTGTTCCTCCTTTGGGATCGTACGCACCAAAATAGACTTCTTCTACTCGGGAAAGCTGCATCGCTCCACTGCACATGGTACAAGGTTCAAGGGTGACAAACAGTTGCGCACCTTCTAAACGCCAACTTGCCAACTCCCGACAGGCCTCTCGAATGGCAAACATTTCGGCGTGTGCCGTAGCATCTTGGGTTTCTTCCCGCAGATTATGTCCCCGTCCAATGATTTTGCCGTCCAATACGACGATAGCACCAATGGGAACTTCCTTTTTCTCGCCTGCTTTATGGGCTTCCTTAATAGCTTCTTCCATAAAAAATTCTTTTTCAGCCTGACTCAATGTGCTGACTTTTTCCACAAGGTTCCTCCGATCCATGACCCTTTCATTTTATCAATCTGATAATTACTTTAGCATAATTTTCGGTGAACAGCCAAGAAATACTGGACAAAAAAAGCTTGACCCGCTTCCGTAACATCATCGGAAAAGAATCAAGCGTTTTGGAAAAAGTAATGGTTAGAACACGGAATCAATGAAGCTCATCAATTTATTGCGCAACAGTTCCGTTGTGTCTTTGACATTTTCACCATAGACAGAGATTTGTTTACGGCTGTCTTTGATTTTGTGCATGATATTCATCAATGAATCCAAATCCTCATCGGTCAAATTATCCACAACATCCAGCAATCGTTCATTGCCATGAAATTTGTCATCAACAAACTTCCTTACCTTGCGGCGATCTGTGGAACGCTTCAATTTGTTCACCAATTTGTCCGAAACGACAGCAACCGTTGTGATTCCCGCTACTGCAGCAATACTTAATCCAATCGTTACTTTTGTTGAAGTTTTCATTCATATCAGCTCCTTATCCTTACTTCTATGATAGCATATTGGAAAAAATATGAATAATGATAGCTCTAGGATGCGTGGAATCTTAATCCTTTTGGAAAGAAATTTTTAATAACTCCCTGCACCTGTTTACCAAAACCAACCGGGATTTTTTCGACACACAGTAGGACCCATCCGGCATTGCCGGCTTTAGGAATCGTTTCACCTGCCACATAGTGTTCCCATTCTTCCTTCGTTAAGGAAAGATGAGGATAGTTTGTCGGCTCCTGAATAGCCATCGCAAAGGAATAACTTGGTTCAATGCGGTTTTTCTTGAGAGTGCCTAAATGAACGCCCGCCCGCAAAAAACGCACCCCATTCAAATCAGGCGCCATTTCCGGTAGTAGCCACAATTGGTCACCTAAAACAGTCAGCTTTCCTTGCACAGGTGCTGGTAATTGATGACTGACCTTCTCCCACAATTGTTGCGCAGGACGATCAAGACTCCTTTGGCGTTTGTTCCGTTTTTTGGGGGCTTCATTTTTTCCATGAAAAACTAATTTCGCAACAAAATGACCTTCTCCCTGATTTTTGTGGGGCCATAATCGAACCGTGTTTTCTAAGCCAGCTACACTGCCCCACTCTGGACGCCCGTGAGAAACACCTAATTGATGAATGGGTTGGATTGTCAGAGGATAATTTTCTACCAGCCAGCTGATGATTTCTTCATTTTCTTCCGGTGCAAAGGTGCAGGTAGAATAAATTAATGTCCCCTCTGTTTGCAGCATTTGGATCGCCGAAGCCAAAATTTCTTTTTGCCGTTTGGCACATTCCTCGGGCGTTTCAGCAGTCCACTCATTGATTGCCTGCTGATCTTTCCGAAACATCCCCTCACCAGAACAAGGAGCATCCACCACAATGCGATCAAAAAAGCCACGAAAATGAGAAACCAATTCATGAGGGGCATGATTGGTAACGATCGTATGGGCAGCTCCCCAACGCTCCACATTTTCCGCTAAAATTTTTGCTCGTTTGGGGAAAATTTCATTTGCGACTAATAACCCTTTATTTTTCATTTGTCCCGCTAATTGGGTCGTTTTTCCACCGGGAGCGGCACACAGGTCCAATACTTTTTCTCCTGGCTGAGCTGCCGCGACCGTAGCTACGATCATGGCGCTTGGTTCCTGACTGTACACATAGCCTGCTTGGTGCAGCAGTGATTTTCCGCTGACTTCCCCAAGATAGCCTTCTGGTGCATAAGGCGCCGGTTTCTTTTCAGAAACGTAGCCCTTCAGCATCTCCTTTGCCGCAGGTTTCAATAGATTTATACGAAAAGCTTTTTGAGGGGTTTCCTCTTCAATCGCAGTAAAAAAAGCGGCAGCTTCTTCCCCCAATAAGCGCAAATATTTTTCTTTAAAAGCAACAGGTACCTTCATCGTTTCACTTCCAACTATATTTTTGCAAAAAATATAATAAACATATTTGGAAATTTCTGCAACAAAAAAATCCTCCCTATTAAAAAGAGAGGAAAAATTTTATTCTTTGCTTAATCTCGCCGATTGTTTCCGCCAAACAGTAGGACCAACCGTAACAATTGCAAGAAGGTACTAATGGCTGCTGCCACATAGGTCAATGCCGCCGCTATCAACACTTTGCGCGCCATCGGAACTTCTTCTGCTGTCAACAGTCCACCATCCCCTAAGATCTTTAATGCCCGTCTTGAGGCATCAAATTCTACCGGCAAAGTGACTAACTGAAAAAGCAACGCCAATGAAAATGCAATCAGACCTAAGTTGATTAAAAATTGTCCCCGCAGCAAAACGCCGATGAGGATAATTGGTAATGCCAACGAAGAGCCCAAATTCGCCACCGGAACGATGGCTGCCCGTAGCCGTAACGGAAAATATCCCTTCGCATCCTGAACAGCGTGCCCACATTCATGGGCTGCTACACCGATTGCCGCAACCGAAGTTGATTGTGCCGTTGCCTGTGATAGACTTAATAGTTTCGTTTTCGAATTATAGTTATCCGTTAAATTGCCGGAAATACCTTGGACCCCAACATCTGTGATCCCCTGACTTTGCAAGATGAATTGTGCGGCTTGCGTACCAGTTACATTGTTTCTGCTACGTACCTCATCAAATTTTCGGAAGGTGTGATTGACATATGCCGAAGTCGCCATTGAGATCACCAATCCAATAATGACTAAAATAAATGTCGGGTCAAAAAAACTCAGTCCCATTCCATAACCGTACATGGTTCCATCCTCCTATTTCGTTTGTCTTTATTTTACCATTAAACCTTTGAATATTTTGTGAAAAGAGCCGGAAAAATTTTTAATTAATACTTTTCGTCTTTTTTTACTGAATACACAAAAAAATGCGTTTTCGAATAATTACAATTCTGTTACACACTTTCCTTGAATACGCTACCTACTTCGCTTATGATAAACCTAACAACTTTTCAAAGAAGGTGAGGAAAATGGGATGAATCCGTTACGTCAGCTGATCGAGTCGCTCAACCAGCTACCACCCTTCGTCACTGGTGTAGCATGGTTTCTTTTGATCCTACTGGTATTGGCTGTACTATTTGCCGTTTTCAGTCTGCTTTTGACCCCTTTCATGATGCTGTACAATCGGCTGACAGATCGCAACAAAAGCAATGTTTTAATCGAAGACGACTATGTATTAGGAGAATTGACAGAAAAAATCCACGGTGACGCTCTTGGAGAAGTTATGGAAACCGGCAGCGGCTCTGCCCGTTCAATCCATCCTGCCCGTTTATTTCGGGAAAAGGACATCCAAGAAAATCTCCTATTACCAGTTGGAACAAAGGTACTCATCATCGACTTTGATCGAGAAGGAATCGCTTTAGTTGTGAAAAATGAAAACTTTATAGAACAGGGAGTGGAAAAATGACAGATTTACTTGCAAATCCAATTTTTTGGATCGTAATCGCCGTACTTGCTTTGATCGCTTTTCTAATGATTCGCTACCGCATCGGAAAACCCGATGAAGCCTTAATCGTTACCGGATCATTTTTAGGTAAAGAAGGCATCAAGATTTTGAAAAACAGCGGGACTTTCGTTATCCCCATCGTTCAAAAGGCCCATAAATTGAGCTTGCTGACCCATAAATTAGAAATTGGCACCCCGGAAGTTTACACAGAACAAGGTGTTCCAATCAAAGCCAGCGCTACCGTGTTGGTGAAAGTCGGAAACAGCAACGAATCCATCAAAACTGCCGCTGAGCAATACCTTGGTAAATCAACGGAAGAATTAGAAGATGAAGCAAAAGAAGTTTTGGAAGGTCACTTGCGGGCGATTTTGGGAACGATGACGGTTGAAGCAATTTACAAAAATCGCGACGACTTTGCTGAACAAGTTCAAAATGTCGCTTCCACCGATTTGAAGAAAATGGGATTAGAAATTGTTTCCTTCACTATCAAAGACGTTAGCGACACCAATGGCTATCTGGACGCTTTAGGACGTCCGCAAATTGCTGAAGTGAAAAAAAATGCCGAAGTTGCTGAATCAAATGCGTTACGGGAAACACGAATCAAACAGGCAGAAAACGAACAGTTGGCAAAACACGAAGAAATTCGTCGCCAAACCGAAATCGCCGAAGCCAACAAAGATATGGCGTTAAAACAAGCTCAATACAAGCAGGAACAAGAAGTTGCTGACGCGCAAGCTGAACAGATTGCCGTTGGTGAAAAAATGAAGATCAACTTGATCGAACAAGATAAAAACATCGAAATCCAAGAAAAACAAGCCGAATTAACTGAGAAACAACTAACCGCAACCTTGCGGAAACAAGCCGAAGCCGACAAGTACGTGGTGGAACAAAACGCCTTAGCTGAAAAAGCAAAAGAAATCGCACAAGCAGAAGCTGATGCAGAGAAAATCAAATTGGCTGCTAATGCCGAAGCAGAACGAATTGCCAAACTTGGTGCAGCCGACGCTGAACGGATTGCAAAAGTCGGGCAAGCCGAAGCCGACAGCAAAGAAAAAATGGCTATCGCCTTGACCAAACTGAACGAAGCCGGTATTTTGATGGAATTCATCAAAGTCTTGCCTGCAATCGCCAAAGAAGTCAATGCACCATTAAGCAACATCGACAAGGTGGTCAGCTTTGGCAGTGGTGACGGATTACCTGAAATGGGAGAAGCCGGTTTAGCACGTACTTTTGATACCATCAAAGAAACCACCGGACTCGACCTCGTATCACTAATCAACGACACAATGGCAAACCGGGCTGGAAACCAAGAACTGGTTGCCGCAGTAAAAGAAGCAACCCCAGCCGCTCCTGCACAACCGAAGCATGCAGAAGTTTCTGAAAAAGAATAGCCTACAAAATGCTAAAAGACCAAAAAGCGAATCCGCTTTTTGGTCTTTTTTACATATCCTCCAACCCGTCCAAATCCAGCAGTGTGATGCGGCTGCCTTTGCGTTGAATCAGTTGGTGGTCTTCTAACAATTTTAACTTGCGGGAAAGGGTTTCCGGCGTCGTTCCCAGAAAAGCGGCTAATTCCTTCATTTTCATCGGAATAGTGACATTCGCTTCGCCACCGACTTTATACAAATCTAAGAGATAGGTCGCTAAACGTTCTTCGACTTTTTCCATCATCAGAAATTGTGTTTGCTGCTCAACCTTAGTCATTTTTTCCGCATTGATTTCTAGCAATCGTAAGCTGAGTTGGGGATAACGCAACAATAATTGCTGGAAATCCTGATGCTTCAAAACACAGACCTCCGTTTGTTGTAGAGCTTCACCAAAGAGTGTATCATTTTGCGCACCAAACAGTTGGCTTTCTCCTTCGTAGCCGCCGGGTTCTACTACCCGTAACAGTTGTTCTCGTCCGGCAGGTGAAAGCTGATAGACCTTCATATTCCCACGAGCAACAATCACAAGCTGCGGATCGCCCTCAGGAGTAACAATTTGTTCCCCTTTTTCAAAAACTTGATGGGTGACCAACTGATTGATTTTTCTTTGTTCCTCAAGATCCAAATGATTGAATAATGGAACCAGCGTCACACAAATATGCTCATGAGTCATTTCGCTTATCGTCTCTTTTCCTTACTTTTTTCCTACCTTTATCTAACCGCAAGTATACCCTTTCGTCAACTGGAACGCTTAGACGAGTTCTTTAACCTTCGTTCCTTTCACTTCATAACCAAGGTCTTCAATAACTTTGACTACGGTGTCGGCACTGATTTGGCTGCTGTCAATTTCGGCTTTTACTTTACCGGCATTGAACAAAACCTTGACCTTTTCAACACCTGCTTGGTGTCCGACTGCACTTTCGATTTTTTGCATACATGATGGGCAAGTTAATGCGTCTAATTGAATAATTACTTTTTCCATGAGAAATTCCCTCTTTCTTTTCTATGGCTCTAGTATAGGACCAAAGCCGCGGAAAAAAATTGATAGCTGTCAAGAAAAATCAGTTTTTTGCTTGATATTCAGAAAATTTCTCTGTCAAAGTTGTCGCCGTCAAAAAATCATAGCTGTCCACTACCCAATCTGAAGCTAAAGTCAGCTTTGGGTAGTCTGGATTGGCAAAACCAACACACATCATGTTGGCATTTTTGACCGCTTGGCTGCCGTTGGGAGAATCTTCCAATGCAACACAGGCTGCGGGATCTACACCCAATCGTTTCGCTGCCAAAAGATAAACATCCGGTGCAGGTTTGGAATGAGTCACCTCTTCGCCGCTGGTAATGACCTTGAAATGATCATAGATTCCAATGGTTCGCAAAGAACGTTCGATTTCAGTTAATGGAGAAGAAGAAGCCACTGCCAAAACCTGTTGTTCTTCGGCCAAGCGTTGCACCAGTTCTATGGCTCCTTTGATTGGGCGAATCCCATCACGATCAATGATTTCTTGTCGTCGTTGGATCATTTCTGCCACATATGCTTCTGCCGGCTTTGGTAAATCGAGTTCTTGTTTCATTGTCTCCCAAGTATACAGATACGATGTTCCCATAAATTTGCCATGGTAACTGCTGAGCACCGATTTTCCGGCTGCCGCCAATACACCATCCTTCGCCTCGAAATAACTGTACTCTGAATCGATCAGTACACCATCCATATCAAAAATAATTGCTTCCATAAATTTTTTGCTCCTCAGCTGTTTTTACTTCCGGTGAAGTAGAAAATCTACCTATTGCTGCGGTAAATCTTCATCCGTAATCAAGCCTTCAATGATAATATTGGTATCTCCCATCAAATAAAGCTCACGATCCTTTACCTCTACTTCCAGTGTACCACCTAAAACTTGGATCACAACCGGATTTTGCGGTGTCAATTTTTTTTCAGTCAGAGCGTAGGCCACTGAGCCGGAACCTGTACCGCAAGCTAAGGTAAAATCCTCCACGCCACGTTCAAAGGTACGCACCAAGACATCGCCATTTTCCATGAAATCATAAAAATTCACATTGGCACCTTTTGGTAACTTTTCCCAAAAACGCAATTTCTTTGCCAGATCTTGCAAGTCAGCCAAGTTTTTTTCTGCAAGTGCTGGATAATGGATCACTAAATGAGGAATCGCCGGGTCCCCTAACTCAACATAATCCACTTGAGTCACGATTTTATCCAAATCGTCTGAGAAATCCCAATCAAAATGGGTATGGGTAGGTTCGTTAAGTTGAACTTTATACCGACGGGCATCCAAACGCCAAGCTTTTACATCTCCTGCCACCGTTTCGATTGTCATTGTATCCGTTGCTAGTCCCTTTTCATAGGCATATCGGGCGATACAGCGTGCCCCATTGCCGCACATTTCAGCTTCCGTGCCGTCTGCATTATAAAACCGCATCCGAAAATCACCCTCGGCTTGCGGGGTATCTAGAGCCATCAACGCATCACTGCCAACGGAACGTTTTTGCTGGCAGATTTGTTTTGCTAAGGTTGACAGCTCTTCGCCGGATAAACCCAGTTCTTGGTTATTGATGACAATAAAATCATTGCCTGCACCTTGCATTTTATTAAAGGGAATTTTCATCTACTCTACCTCCAAATGCTTGATAAGGCTGCTCGTTTTCCAGTAATTGCTGGTAGCTTTGTCCTTTAACAATCAGTTGCGACTCCCCGTCTTTTACCAAAACTACCGGTGGAATCGGCAATTTATTGTAATTGCTGGCCATAGAATACCCATAGGCTCCTGTAGTAAAGGTTGCAAAAAGATCACCAGCAGAAACATCAGGAATTTCCAGATCCTTGATTAATATATCGGTACTTTCGCAGGCTTTTCCAGAAATTGTCACGGTTTGAGTTGCTGGTTCATCCGCTTTATTTGCCACTACTCCTGTATAAGTTGCTTGGTACAATCCTGGACGAATATTATCGGTCATACCGCCATCAATGCTGACGTATTTGCGAATGCCTGGTAACTCTTTGATACTGCCGATTTTGTGCAACGTAATCCCTGCTTCAGCAACGATACTGCGACCGGGTTCGATAACGATTTCTGGGCGAGGAAGATTCTGGGTTTCACAAAATTCCTCCGTCAAATCCATTAACGGTGTCAAGAAATAGCTGTAGGGCATCCGCACATCCTGCTCCGTGTAACGCACCCCAAAACCGCCGCCGTAATTCAATTCCTTGATGACATAATCAAATCGTTCATGCACCTCAAGCATCAATTGCAACGAAACCTTTGCTGCTGCCAAATGTGCCCGGTTATCCGACAACTGGCTGCCCACATGAAAATGAAACCCGTAAAATTCGATTTCCGGTGCTTCGATTGCTTCTTGAATTTGGGGAAATAAAATGCCTTCATCCAAAGGAATTCCGAATTTTGAATCTTTTTGCCCCGTCGAAATAAATGCATGGGTATCCACCTTGACTTCCGGTGTGATACGAAAGAGAATTTTCGCTTTTTTTTCTTTAGTACGACAGATTTCCCGCAGCAAAGCAACTTCCTGCAAACTATCAACAATGATTCGTCCAACGCCATAGTCCACAGCCATCTCTAATTCTTCCACCGACTTGTTGTTTCCGTTAAATTCAATTCTTTCAGCAGGAAAATCTGCTTGAATCGCTGTAACTAATTCGCCGCCGCTCACGACGTCTAACGACAACCCTTCCCGCTGGATAATCTTCACCATCGCTAAAGTAGAAAAAGCTTTACTGGCATAGGCTGCCCGTGTCTTTGGGTAACGATCCAAAAATTCTTCATGTAGGGCACGACATTGCGCCACGATTTCCGTCTCAGAAAAGACATAAAGCGGCGTTCCATATTTCTCTGCTAAGGCGACCGTATCGCAGCCATCCCAATATAAATGATTCTTTTTCGTTGCTTTCATTTTTTCGCTCCTTCGTTGCTTCCTAGTTGTTTAACGCCTCGATTAACTGGAGGTAACATTGAATGCCCCCCAACAGATTTTTTTCATCAAACTGCATTTTCCCGCTGTGGAGTGGATACGTGTAGCCTTTTTCTTCATTACGAGTACCGACAAAGAAAAACAAACCCGGAATTTCCTGCTGATACATCGAAAAATCCTCCGCCAACAGATAAGGCGGTGATTCCACATAACTATCCCCAGCGATTTTCTCTAGATTTTCAACCATTTGCGGATCATTGTCAACTACTCGGTACATATGATTGAAAAAAACTTCCCCGCGACAGCCGTAGCCTTGTGCAATTTCTGTCGTCAAACGCGTGATTCGTTCCACCATCGTGTCGTAAACGGTGTCGCTAAATGCACGCATTGTTCCGTGGATCACGACTTTTCCGGCAATGATATTCATGGCTTCTCCTCCTTGAATATCCCCAAATGTCAGCACAGCAGAATCCAGCGGGCTGAGGTTGCGGGAAATAATCGAATGCACGCCTTGGATCACGGCAGCGGCAGCTAAAATCGCATCCGCTCCTTGTTGCGGCTGAGCCCCGTGTGCACTTTGCCCCGTAATCGTTAAGGTCACTTCTCCATTGCGGGCCATCATGCCGCCTTTTCGACAAGCAATCCTTCCTTCATCAAATTCCGGAAAAAGATGCAGTCCCACAATTTCATCCACGCCATATTTCGTTAAAACACCTGCATCAATCACTAACTGTGCGCCCCCGGGACCTTCTTCTGCCGGTTGAAAGAGCAACAGGATTTTTCCTTGGATAACTTCCGGATGTTCTGCTAAATATTTGGCGAACCCTAACATGGTCGCCATGTGCCCATCGTGTCCGCAGGCATGCATCCGACCGGGAATTTTTGATGCAAAGGAAGCACCAGTTTCCTCTGTGACCGGCAACGCATCAATATCCGTCCGAAAAGCAATCGTTTTTCCGGGAAGCTCTCCTTCAAATACTACTACTAATGCCGTATCCAACACTTGGTGAATCTCTTGAATGCCAAAAGAGGCCAATTGTTTTTTTAAATAAGCGATCGTTTGAAATTCTTGTAATCCTAATTCTGGAATTTGATGCAGTTCTCGGCGAAATGCAGTCACGTCCGGCAACAATGCTTGGATTTCTGGTTGAATAATCATCTCGTTCAGTCCTTCTCTCAAAATTAAACTCGTTTGTTCAGGGATAACCATTGATATTTTTTTACATTATAGTATATAATTCCAATAATCCAATAATAATTTGAATAAAAAAAAATTTCAGATAATTTTTCCGATTGGCGTTGGATTCTTGAAAAGAAAGATAAAATGAGAGGATGTGTCGAAAGTGGCAATTTTTGAAGGCTCTGGCGTGGCGTTGGTCACACCCATGAATGAAGATGGAAAGGTGAACTTTGATAAGCTGAAAGCATTAGTGGAGTGGCATATCGAAAAGGGCTCCAACGCAATCATCGCTTGCGGTACGACAGGAGAAGCTTCGACACTGGATGACGAAGAACACATCGCTGTCATTGAAGCCGTCGTCAAACAAGCAGCGGGAAGAATTCCTGTGATTGGCGGCACCGGATCAAATAATACCCAACACGGGATTCATTTATCAAAAGAAGCGGAACGGGTGGGCGCAGATGCCCTTCTCGTCGTTACTCCTTATTATAATAAAGCAACGAAAAAAAGTCTGATTACCCATTATCAAGCAATCTGTGGTGCAGTTTCGCTGCCAGTCATCTTATATTCTGTTGCTTCTCGTACCGGCATGAACTTAACACCGGATACCGTGGCAGAATTGAAAAAAATTCCAAATGTCAAAGGAATCAAAGAAGCCAGCGGAGACATTTCACAAATCGTTGAGATTGCCCGCTTGGTAGATGAGGACTTTGCTCTTTATTCCGGCAACGACGATCAAGTCCTGCCAATCTTATCGGTGGGGGGATCGGGTGTGATTTCTACTATTGGCAACATTGCCCCACAAGAAACAGCAACTTTGGTTCGTAGCTTTTTCGCTGGCGATTTCAAAACTGCCCGCAACATCCAATTGGCGCAAAAACCACTGATTGATGTGATTTTTAGTGAAGTCAATCCTGTTCCTATCAAAGCCGCAGTCTCTTTATTAGGAAAATGCGACATGACCTATCGCTTGCCGCTGGATAAACCAGAAGAAAGCACCTTAGCCGCACTACAACGTGAAATGACTGCCTACGGTCTTTTATAACCCAACCAATTTATTTTTCGTTAGAAAAAACGTCCCGCAAAAAAACGAAACAAAAAGGAGGTCACCATGAAGAAAATTTTGTTAAGCGGCAGCAATGGACGCATGGGTCAGGTGTTGCAGCAGTTGATTGCCCAACAGCCGGATTTAGAAGTCGTTGCCGGTATCGATCGTCAAGCAAATGGCACGGGTGCTTTTCCTGTTTATCAATCTCCAGCAGAAGTCAAAGAAACGATTGATCTTGTGATTGATTTTTCCCATTACAGTGTCGTTCCGGAATTACTAAACGTTTGTGTCACACGTAATTGGCCAGTAGTGGTAGCAACAACTGGTCTATCAGAAGAAACAAAAACCATGTTGGCGGTTGCTGCTCAAGTTATTCCCGTTTTTTATTCCGCCAATATGTCTTTGGGAATCAACGTCCTGATCAAAGCCCTGCAAGCCATCACCCCATCATTAGCAGCTGATTTTAATATTGAAATCATTGAAAAACATCATAACCAGAAAAAAGACGCCCCCAGTGGAACTGCCTTGCTTTTAGCAGATAGTATCAATGAAACGCTGGAGGAAAAGAAGAACTATATTTTTGGTCGTTCTGGTAATGAGAACGAAAATGCTTTAAAGGAAATGGGCATTCACGCTGTCAGAGGGGGAACGATTCCCGGTGAACACACTGTTCTTTATGCCGGTTCTGATGAAATCATTACACTGACCCACACTGCTTTATCTCGGGATATTTTTGCAAACGGTGCTTTGAAAGCCGCCGCCTTTTTACTGCAACAACCAGCCGGGCTTTACAGCATGGCTGATTTACTAGAAACGAAAGAAACGAGGTAACTTATGTCTGAACTTCAATTTTCCAATCCGTATGAATTAGCAAAATACATTAAAAATGCGACCAAAGAAACTCCGGTCAAAGCCTACATTCAAGGTGATCTGTCCACCGTCACAAGTGAATATGTCAAATTGTTCGGCAGTGAAGAATTTTGGCTGGCTATTGGCGATGCAGAACCGATTCAAACATTTTTGGCAGAGCATCAAGAAAAAATCAAATTTTCTCATTTAGAAAATGATCGCCGCAATTCTGCGATTCCTTTACTGGATCTGACTAGTGTGGATGCCCGTATCGAGCCCGGTGCCTTCATTCGCGATCAAGCAGTCATTGGCAAAAATGCCGTTGTCATGATGGGTGCGGTAATCAATATTGGTGCGGTCGTTGGCGAAGAAACGATGATCGACATGGGGGCTATTTTAGGCGCTCGTGCAACTGTAGGTAAAAAGGCTCATATTGGTGCCGGTGCAGTATTAGCCGGCGTTCTTGAACCACCTTCTGCAAGTCCTGTCGTGATTGAAGACAACGTGCTTGTCGGGGCGAACACCGTCGTTCTTGAAGGTGTTCGAGTAGGCAAAGATGCCGTTGTCGCAGCCGGTTCCGTTGTCACAGAAGATGTTCCTGCTGGTGCAGTCGTTGCCGGCTCCCCCGCTCGAATCATTAAAATGAAAGACGAAAAAACCGTCGCAAAAACCGAATTTCTGGATGATTTGCGGGGATGATTTCAAAAAAACAGCTCATGCACTTCGGTGAATTTCCGAAATGCACGGGCTGTTTTGTCTCACTATTTTTTATTTACTCTTCACACGACCAATAACATCATTTGCCTCTACTGATTTGCCAGCTTCAACGGTTAACGTGTCCACTTTTTCAGCATTGGTAAAGACAACAATCATATCTGATTTTTTGTTAGCTGCTTGTAATGCTGCTAAATCTACCAAGGCGATTAATTGTCCACGAGCAACACGTTGTCCTTCTTCAACATAAAGAGTAAATGGTGCCCCCTTCAAGTTAACCGTGTCGATACCCATGTGTAGCAGAACTTCAATGCCGGAATCCGTTTTGATTCCCACTGCATGTTTCGTTGGGAAAATGTTCATGATTGTGCCGGCAACTGGTGCAAAAATTTCGCCACTTGTTGGCAGAACAGCAAACCCGTCTCCCATCATTTTTTGTGAAAAGACATCATCGGCAACTTCCGTGATGGCAACGACTTGTCCTTTTGCTACTGCAAAAACATCTTGGGTTTGTGGTCCTGTCACAACGGTTTCAGTTTGTGTCATGGCAACAACTGGTTTTTCAACGCTTCGTGCTGCTCCCCCATGAAGCTTACTCATTTCATCCGCAACAAATTGTACTTCCGTTCCCACGATAACTTGGATGTTTTTGTCATCGATAACTTTGACTCCCGGTACACCGGTCGCTTTGATTTTTCCTTGATCAACAGTTGATGTATCGTTGACTTGCAAGCGCAAACGAGTTGTACAGTTGTCAATCGAAGTAACATTAGCTGCGCCGCCTAATGCATTGTAGATTTGATTTGCTAAAGCAGCAAATTTATCATCTCCTGCAGCGACAAATCCATCCACGTCTGTTTCAGCTTCGCCATTACCAACTTCACGTCCTGGTGTCATCAAATTGAATTTTTTAATAACAAACATAAAAGTGAAATAGTAAACTACGGCCATGATTAAGCCTAGAACCAATAACATTAATGGTTGGTTTGCAATTGGTACCCGTAAACTCAAGAAGAAGTCAATGAAACCGGCACTAAAGTTGAAGCCGGCGGTCCAATGGAAGGCTGCTGCAACAAACATTGAAATCCCTGTCAACACCGCATGAACAACATATAATGGCCATGCAACAAACATAAATGAAAATTCTAATGGTTCAGTAACACCGGTGAAGAAGGAAGCAAATGCTGCTGCCAACATCAATGAAGCTGTTACTTTTTTCTTTTCAGGACGGGCACATTGGTAAATTGCCAATGCTCCGGCTGGTAAACCAAACATCATTACTGGGAAGAAACCAGCTTGGTACATTCCGGTAACACCCTTCACACCTTCACTCGCCCAGAATTTACCGATATCATCGATTCCTGCCAAGTTGAACCAGAAAACATTATTCAAGGCATGGTGTAAGCCAGTTGGAATCAACAAACGGTTGAAGAATCCGTATAAGCCGGCACCCAAAGCACCCATACCGGAAATCATTTCACCAAAGCTTACCAAGGCTGTATAAACCGGTGGCCAAACAAAAATCAATAATGCAGAAATAATTGCCATTAATCCGGCGGTTACGATCGGTACTGCACGTTTTCCGCTGAAGAAAGACAGCGCCATTGGCAGTTTTACTCCGCTGAAACGGTTGTACATTGCAGCTGCGACCAAACCGGCTAAAATACCGATAAATACATTTTTATTGTTGATTGCGCCAAAAGCAACATTGACTTTTTCAACATCTACTTTAGTAAATAAAGCAACAGATGCACTGTTTACTAGCGTAATTGGTGTTAAGAAAGCAACTAAACCAGCTAATGCAGAAGCACCATCTTTGTCTTTTGACATGCCTAAAGCTAACCCAACTGCAAATAAAATTCCTAAGTTGTCTAAAATTGTGCCCCCGGCTTTGATCAAGAAGGCCGCCAAAATATTATTACCGCCCCAACCGCTTGGGTCGATCCAATAACCAATTCCCATGAACAAAGCAGCTACTGGCAAGGTTGCTACTGGTAACATTAGGGAACGTCCCATCCGTTGCATATAAGCTTTCATCTTTTTCTCTCCTAGTCTTTTGCGCCCCGCAAGCGTTCGATATGAATGACTAAATAGCCAAGCTCTTCGCTTGTCGTGGACATTTGGTATTGTTTTGTCAGTAATACCCGGATTTTTTTCGCTACCGCATAGCTCTCCGGATATTTTCGCTTGACCATTTCAACGATTTCCTCGTCTAAAACGGCATATTGTTGGTTATGATAGCGTTGTAGCAGTAAGCGCAAATGATTGGCCAACCGAGAATAATTCAACGCCATTTGTTCCGAATGAATATCGATTGCTAATTCTCTTTCAATCAATTGAATGATTTCTGAAACGATAGTGACTTCCCGAATGCTGCGATGATTGCTGGTTTGTCCACTGCGACCACTATGGATGTGAATCGCAATATAACCGGCTTCATCATAGGTATAAGGAATCGCCAACTCTTTGTTTAAATAATCCACCGCCCATTGAGCGATGCTGAACTCATCACTGTATAGTACCTCGATCTCCCGCAGTAGTTTGTTGCGGATCACGATTCCATTGCGGATATTTTCAGCGGCAAAAGCGATGTGATCTGTCAAAGCAATCAAAACATGTTCATTCAATTTTTCCATCAAAACAGTTTCCGCATGATCAATGATATGCTCTGCGGCAAAAAGAAATTTTTCATCGATTTGATTCAGCAGACTTTGCAGTTTCATTTGACCTTCCGGCTCCATAACGAACATTCGCTCGATTTCTCGATGAAAAATCAGGTCATTGCGCTTTTTATCGAACCCAACGCCTTTGCCAATCGCGACTTTTTCTTGACCGTCGTCATCGACTAAGACCGCGTTTTGGTTAAAAATCTTTTTGATTTTCATAATAACAATCCTCTTCTGCAGAATTAAGATTCATGAACCGACCACTACTCCCATTAGACCCTAGGATTGCCAACGAAAGAAAAAAGCATGGAAAAATCCCGTAATAAGTCTCCTTATCTACGACATCTTTCCATGCCTAGTATGATCTAGTCACATGAAACAAATATGTTAACGGTTTAATTGTATAGACCAAAATACTTTTTGTCAACACTTTTTATTATTTTTTTCTTATTCGATAAAAGATAACGGTCTCACAAGAAAAACCCTTTTTTTCTTTACTCGTTAAAATAACGGCAAAGCTCTTGGATTTCTTGGTAGATTTCATTGATCTCGTCAGAATTTGCCGCATTCGCCCCACTTGCTAAAGGATGCCCCCCGCCATGATGTCGCTTGGCAACTTCATTGATGGTAGGTCCCTTCGAACGTAGGCGTACGCGATAGTAGCCTTCTGGTTGCTCAACAAAAATCCCCCAGGCTAAAACAGTATCGATGGTTCCAGGCAGGGAAACGATCGGTGCGGTTTCAGAATCATCAATCCCGAATTCTTTTAACAACTCTTGAGATAAAATCACACGACCAGCCCCATGTTCGTCCACTTCGATATGCTCATAAATATAACCCGATAATCGAGCGACCTTCATTGGAATTTGCTGCAACTGACGATTAAGAAGCGCAGCATCAAAGCCATAATCCAATAAGCGACCAGCGATAGTCAAGGTATATGAAGTGGTTGCCGGATACAAAAAGCGCCCGGTATCGCCAACGATGCCGGCATAGAGTAACCGGGCAGCCGCTTCATTGATTTTTAATTCATCAGGAAAATAAAAGGCAAAATCTGCAATCATCTCACTGCAACTACTTGCTTTGGTATTGACCCACACCAAATCACCGTAGGGTTCATCATTTGGATGGTGATCGATTTTGATAACTTTTACACCTTTGTCGTAACGTTTGTCACTGACCCGTGGTGCATTAGCGGTATCTGTCACAATAACCAGTGCATCAGTATATTTTTCGTCAGCAATTTCATCCATCGTTGCTAAAAATGCTAGACCGTCGACGCTACTGCCTACTTGATAAATTTCTTTTTCGGGAAAGCTCACCCGCAAAATTTCCGCCAAACCAGCCTGTGAACCTAATGCATCCGGATCAGGTCGTTGATGGCGGTGGATAATGATACGGGAATATTCTTTGATAGCAGCTAAAATTTCATGTCTGATGTTCATTTTTTCTCCATTTCTACGTTACGGCCGTTCTAATACTTGGCTCACGACGATTGCCTTCGCAATCAGAGTATTTTCAATATAAATTTCAATGTCGAGTTTTGCGGAACGTCGACCCAATTCCAAAATTCGCGGATAAATCGCCAATTCGCTTTCCAACTGAATCAAGCGGAAATAATGTAGGTTGACCTGCTCAATCCAACTGTTGCGCCGTTGATTCAACAGCATCGTCCGTTTGGCTGCATTGCCAACGACTTCGCTTAACACACCAAAAGAAATTGTTCCGACTTCATTGACCATTTGTGGAGATACCATAAATTTGAAGTAGGGAGTATCTAGTTTTTTCCCTTCCATGTCCTGTTCAACAATTTGCATTTCTGCTGAAATCTGATCGGAGATGGTGTCTGCCACTTGGGTTTGACGTTGAACCAACTGCATGGCCTTCATGACATCTTGACGGGTAACCAGACCCAGCAAAGACAAGTCATCGGCTACGACCGGCATGACTTCCAGCCCATCCCAAATCATTTGATGACTGACTGAAGCCACACTCATTTCTTTTTTCACCATGCTTGGTTCCTTGGTCATTACCCGCTCGATCAACTGAGTATCCGCTTTTTCCAAAATATCTTTGGCGGTGACGATTCCCACCACCCGCATATTTTTATTCACCACAGGAAAACGAGAATGTCCGGTTTCTTCTGCAAGGTGTTTATAGTCTTTGACCGTATCATGTACTGTCAGGTATTGGGTTTTATCCAAAGGCATATAAATATCACTGACCAATAAAATATCTTTTTTGATCAACTGATCACTCAGCGCCCGGTTGATCATCGTGGCTACAGTAAAGGTATCGTAGGTCGTCCGTAAAATCGGCATCTCTACGTCATCTGCCAACCGACAAATTTCTTCCGAAGTATCAAAGCCACCGGTAATCAAAACGGCAGCGCCATCTTCCAAGGCCAAGCGATGCACTTCTTCCCGGTTTCCGACGATCATCAATGAACCCGGTGTAATGTAACGCTCCATGGCTTCTTCTTTCATCGCGCCGATCACGAAACGATTCAGCACTTTATCTAAGCCGGCCTTGCCCCCCAGTACATCCCCTTCGATGATCTGAACGACTTCCCCAAAAGTCAGTTTTTCAATATGTTTTTTTAATTTTCGTTCAATACGAATCGTACCAACACGCTGAATCATGGAGACCAGTCCAATGTTTTCTGCGTCTTTGATGGCACGGTAAGCCGTACCTTCGCTGACGGATAATGCTTTTGCAATGCCCCGCACCGAAATTCGTTCCCCAACTGGAAGTCCTTCGATATGAGCTAAAATCAAATCATGTTTGGTTGCCATCTTGTTCTCCTATACCTCGATTGTTTGTCCGACTGACAACACTTCGCCATTTCCGGGCAATAAATCAATAAATTTTTGTGGGTCCTGTTGAATAACTGGAAAGGTGTTGTAATGGATCGGAACGACTTTTTTCGCCTGCAATAATTTTGCCGCCTGCGCTGCATCCTCTGGTCCCATGGTGAAATTATCACCGATTGGCAAGAAGGCGATATCAATTCCCTCTTTACCAAATAAAGCCATATCACTGAATAAGGCAGTATCTCCCGCCAAATAAATTCGTTTGCCTTCGATTTCCAGTAAGAATCCGGCAGGTTCCCCAAGATAAATCATTTCTCCGTCTTTTTCATAGCCTGAACTGTGTTGTGCCGCCACCATTTTGACGGTTCCAAAAGGAAATAAAAATTTACCGCCAATATTCATTCCGTGCGTTTTTTCTACCCCTTGTTTAGCAACGAAGGAACAAACTTCTACCATACTGATGACGTTGGCCCCCGTTCGTTTAGCAATCGGAACAGTGTCGCCTAAATGATCGCTGTGTCCATGGGTGACCAATAACCAATCTGCCGAAACGGTATCCACGGTTAAATTTGTTGAGCGGTTGCCAGTGATAAAAGGATCCACCAAAATATTCGTTTGCTGCGTCTCGATGGCAATAACGGAATGTCCATGATAGGTAATTTTCATTTGTCTTCCTCCTTGTTTGGTTTAAGCTATTCCAATTTCTTGACAGAAAAATTTATTGATTCTCACGCTGTGTATCGTCCCAATAGAATAGTTACTAAAAGCGGAACTGCCACTTGTTGTACTTCGTTGGTTTTGAGTAATACAGCTTTCATTCTATATTGTAACAGAGAATCGTTGAAACTGTTACCAAGAAACACCAAAAAAGGAAAAACCACGAAGTTTCCTTCTCGATTTTTCCCTTTCATTTCAGCTATTTTGTTTTTTCACTTAGAATATCTATCACTAGCGGTTGGAGTAAGGCTAACAAATCGGACACCGCGACTTTTACACTATGACCAATTTCTCCACTGGATACCAAAATTTCTTTAAACTGTCGGATACGTTCGTCAAACACAAGCGGATATTCCGGATGGTGCAAAAAGATTCCGATGGGTGTATTGGCGCCATGGGGATAACCGGTAGCTTCCAATACATACTCCATCGGTGGAAAACCGATTTTGCGGTTGCCGGTGGCTTTTGCCAGCTTTTTATAATCAAGATGTGCAGTCAGCGGAACAAGAGCAATCGTTGCTCCCGATTTGTTTCCTTTTACCACTAAGGTTTTAAAAATGATTTCTTCGGGAATCGTCAACTCTTCCGCTTTTAATCGAGCCGTCTCTTCCTCCAGCCTCCACGGAAATTCATACCTTTCAAAGGGGATTCCTTTTTCAGATAAAAATGTTTCAATTTCATTTGCCATGTCGCAATCCTCCTTGCCGTTTTATTCGTAAAGCAGTCAATACTAACGCCACCAAACAAAGTAAAAAGGAACCCAAAAAAGTGATTTTCATGCCGTAAATAAAGACATCCGGACGTTCAGCGATGTAGGTCGTCACCCGTTCCCCCATTTTGCTGCTCATAGCATCATACAAAATCGTTGTTGCCAATGCGATTCCGATTACCATACCCAAATTTCTGGCAAAGGAATTCATACTGCCGGCAACGCCCAGGTTTTCGCGGGTCACACTACTCATGACCATTGTATTATTTGGGGATTGGAACAATGAATTTCCTAAACCCATGATTGCTGTTGCCACCACGTAAAACCAAATTGGTGTATGGATCGTCATAAACATATACATTATCTGGGTCACAGACAGTAGCGTTAATCCAATCAGCACCAGAATTTCCGGTCCGATTTTATCCGTCAAATACCCGCTTAACGGTGAACCAACCACCATCAGAAAAGGAAAGACCATCATCAGCAAGCCCGCATAACTTGGACTAAGCCCACGAGCATTTTGCAAATAAAAAGGAACGATGACATTAACAAAGAAGTTGGAAGAAAAAATCAGGGTCGCTGTTAATAAGCTCATGGTGAAAATTTTATTTTTAAAAATACTAAAAGTGATCAACGGCAATTTGACTTTCTTTTCCACCAAAATAAATCCGACAAAAGAAACCAGTGCCAATGCAAATAAAACGAGAGGAATAACGGTCAAAAATCCTCGTTCCTGTCCTAAAAAGACACCGCCAAAAAAGGTTAAAATAAACAAAGCAAAGGTCGCAAAGCCCAATTTGTCGGTTTTTTGTTTGCTGAGGGTAATATCTTGAGGCAAAAGACGTTGACTAAAGAGCATCGTCAAAATTCCCACCGGCACATTGATCCAAAAAATATACGGCCAGGAAAATTGTGCCAAAATCAGTCCACCTAATCCTGGACCGGCAATTGACCCCAAGGAAACAAAGGCACCGATTGATCCCAATGCGCGTCCTCTTTCACTCATAGGGAAAACTTCAGTGATGATTCCGGTATTCGTTGCCATCGTCATACTGGCACCAACAGCTTGGACTACTCGCGCAAATAACAGGAACCCTAAAGAATGATTAAAACCACAAAGCAACGAACCAATAGTAAAAATCAACATTCCTAAACGAAAGACTTTGATTTTTCCCAGACTGTCCCCAATTTTCCCAAACAAAAGCAAGCAGGCACAAACCACCATCAGATAAATCGATACGATCAATTCTGCCTGATTCATCGGCACCTTCATATCTTTGGAAATTGTTGGCAATGCAATATTAACGATACTACCATCTAAAGTGGACATAAACGTAAACATGGAAACTGCAACGAGAATCCACCAACGATTTTTTTGAACACTCGCATCTTCTTGATAACTAGGCATAACAGGACTTCCTTTCATTAATTACACATTAAGTTGAAACTTTTCATATAGTTTACATTTTTTCTCGGCAAAAGAAAGACTGGCTAAGAGTTTAAACGGCTCTTCTCCAGTCAGTCCTGTCGGATTATTTACGGGCACGGTTGCGTTGCGAGGATTCCATAATCACTGGCAAAATAACCGGGCGACGCTTGGTTTGTTCAAATAAGAACCGACTCAATCGGTCACGAATATCTTGTTTTAGCTTACTCCATTCAAAATCATCCGTGTGCAAATGCTTCTCAACGATTTCCGCTACCATATCTCCACTTTCCCGAATCAAATCTCGGCTGGCTTTGACATAAACAAAACCTCTTGAAGTGATTTGCGGACGAGCAACGATTTTCTTTTCGCGACGGCTGATAGTGACAACTACCACAAAAATACCATCTTCCGATAAAACTTTACGATCCCGCAAGACGATGTTGCCGATATCTCCGACACCAATACCGTCGATCAGGACATTTTCAGCGGGAACAGATCCAGCTTGAACCATTTCCCCATTTTGATATTCCAGTACATCTCCTCGCGCGGCAATAAAAATATTGCGGGCAGGAATGCCGACTAATTTTGCCAGTTCAGCATGGGCATCCAATTGACGGTACTCCCCTTGGATTGGAATCAAATATTTTGGTCGCAACATATTCATCATCAGTTGCAAATCATCGGGATTAGCATGTCCGGAAACGCGCATATTGTCAGAAATTTGTTTTACCGCACCGCCAGCACGATAAATGATATCCTCTGTTTTTGCCACAAAGGTTTCCGTTGCAGTGGTTGGTGTAGTAGCGATGTAAACCAAATCACCTTCCTGAATACGCAAGGTGCGATGGGTTCCATTCGCCATTTTTTGTAAGGCTTTGATTGGTTCACCCATTCGACCGGTTTCCAAAATCAACAATTTTTCTGGTGGATACTTTTTCATTTCTTTTTGGGTGATGAACAGGTCTTCATCCGGAACTTCCAATTTTCCTAGCTTCATCGCGGTTCGGATGATTCGACCAAAATCCAACCCAGTCAAGACTACTTTTCGATCGGAACGATAGGCAGCATTCAATACCTGTTGTACCCGTTGCAGATTGCTGGCAACGCTGGCCACGATAATTCGTCCTTCCCAATAGCGGATGTTGTCGTAAACTTCATCAGCGATTTTGCGTTCAGAAGCAACTTTCGCTGGATTTTCTGCATTAGAAGACGTGCTTAGTAGCGCCAACACACCTTCTCTGCCGATTTCAGCCAAACGAGCAAAATCTGTTTGATACATTGGCACTGCTGCCTGATCAAATTTAAAGTCTCCAGTATACACGATCGTTCCTTCAGGAGTTTTCAAGCTGATCCCAACTGAATCTGGAATGGAGTGGGTAGTCCTGAAGAAGCTGACCGTGGTATCACTAAAGTCGATTTCTGTATGTTCATCAATCACATGAAACGCTTTGAATTTTTTTGTTGCCTCATTTTTGTGGACATTGATTTTTGCCAACTCGATCGTTAGTTTCGTCCCAAAAACGGGAACATTGATTTTTTCTAATAGATAAGGCAATGCCCCGATGGCATCTGCGTGTCCATGGGTCAGAAAAACACCTGCAACACGATCTGCATTTTCTATTAAATAAGTAAAGTCAGGAATCACGGTATCGATTCCCAACAATTCGCTTTCAGGATAACGCAGACCGCAATCCAAAACGAATAGATCATCTCCCACTTCAACGGCGTAAAGATTTTTTCCATTTTCTCGTACACCACTGATTGGGATAATTTTGATACTGCTCAAATTATTCACCTCTCGAATATTTTTTAATATATACAAATACTTCCAAGCATAAGCATCCACGTTCCATTATACAATAAAATAAGGAAAAAGTAGACTGATTCCTTCCGATTCTCACCGAATCCATGGAAATCAAAAGAAAAATTTCAGAATTTCTCACCCCAAATTTCTTTGCACCAATAACGAAGTATGGTATCATCAAAATAGAACAATTAGAAAGTAGGGAAAGGAATGACGGCAGCGATGCGATTGCGTTTTGTACTTTTGAATAGCTAATTAAATACAATTCAAAAGTCTTGTCAAAACGACGATTTCATGGGATAAGTGTCGACATTTTTATAACCGCTTGCTGGTTACATTATGATCACCCAAGGGATAGCGTAAGGCTCTCCCTTTTTTGTGTACCCAAAAATTGCGTTTTGCCAAGGAAACAAGGAGTGCAAAATCAATGGAACTAGCAGTGAAATTAACAGATGTTGCCGTTACATTCGGCAATAAAGATATTTTTCAAATCGATGAGCTGACCGCTTATCAAAATGATCGTATTGGAATCGTCGGTGGCAATGGTCAAGGAAAATCAACCTTACTAAACTTAATCGCCGACAAAATCCAGCCGGATCGTGGGAAAATTCAGCGGGAAACAGCCTTTACTTATTTTTCACAGATTGCTTTACCGGATGAAGCAGAAACAGAATTAGACGGCGAATTATTGGGACGAATGAAAGTTCCGACCAACAGCATCACTACACTCAGTGGGGGTGAAGGATCAAAATTACGCTTGACCCAAGCCTTGACAAATTATCAGTTGGGCATGCTTTTGGATGAGCCCACTACCCATCTGGATCGCCGCAGCATTGATGTGTTGATTGAAGAACTGAACTATTATTACGGAACGTTGCTTTTTGTCAGCCATGACCGCGGGTTTCTCAATCAACTGGCGACCAAAATCTGGGAAGTTTCGGAGGGGAAAATTCGCGAATTCAACGGCAATTACGACGACTACCAACAGCAAAAAGAACAAGAACGTCTGGCGCAGGAAAATGCCTTTTCCCACTATGAACAGGAAAAAAACCGCCTTGCTGCCGCAGCTCAGAAGAAAAAAGAACAAGCGGCACGACTGGCACGCGTTTCAGATAAAAAGAAAAAACAAAATATACGTCCTGACCGCCTGTCTTCCTCCAAACAAAAAGATACCGTTCAAAAAGCGGCGCAAAAAACAGCAAAAACGATTGAAAAACGATTGGAGCAACTGGAAACAGTCCAGAATGTGGCAGGACAAAGAAAGATTATCTTCCCGCCTTCGATTGCTTTGACGATCCACAACAAATTTCCCATCATGGGGGATAGAATCACTTTGATTAAAGGAGAAAAATGCTTACTGGAACAAGCAAGTTTTCAATTTCCCCTCGGCAAAAAAATTGCCCTGATTGGTGATAACGGAACAGGAAAATCCAGTTTGCTGCAATACATTCAAGAAAATCAACCGGGCATCACCTTATCCCCAAAAGTTGTTTTCAGCACCTATCAACAAATGGATTATCAACTTCATCAGCAAGAAACAATTTTATCCTTTCTGATGAAACGAACGGATTATTCCGAAAGTTTGGTTCGCAGTCTCTTAAATAATCTTGGCTTTTTACAAACCGAATTAGACAAACCCGTCCAAAAATTAAGCGGCGGCGAAGCGACACGCGTCTCCATGGCCCTCGTTTTCGTCAAACCCGCCAATGTGTTGATTTTGGATGAACCGACAAATTTTATCGACCTGTCAACTGTATCCGCGTTAGAAGGATTTCTTCGGGCTTATCCCGGAACGGTCTTGTTTACCTCCCATGACCCGTACTTTGTCAAAACGGTGGCAGATGAAGTCTATGAAATCAAAGGAAAACAGCTTAAACGCCGCTACTGATTTTTTCAAACTTACAACTTTGTTAGGTTTTTCAATGGTCATTTTCGCTTAAGCTGTGGTATCTTGTAAGCACCAAGAAAGAAAGGTTGATTTATTATGAGAAAAACAATTGGCGGGCTAGTATTGATTTTGGTCCTTGGCGTCGGTGCCTATTTTGGTTATAACTACTACAAAGAAACGTACCAAGGAATCCCGGCTTATGCAAAAGTACCTGCAACAACTCCCGAAAAAGTGCAAACAAAAAGTGATTCCGGTGAAATTATCAAAGGTTGGTCTTCCTATAAATACACCTTCACCTTTGTAAAAGAAAATGGTGAACACCAAGAAATGACCTATGAATTGAGTGGAGAAAATCCAACTCCTTTCCAACCAAATACCATCGTTAAAGCTTCTATCAGTAAAAAACGGGTAATCAAAGGACCAAATGTGGTTGAAAAATCCTCCGTACCCGAGAAAGTGCTGAAGGAATTAGGGGAATAATCCTTTCTCACCACGATACAAAGAAAAATACTCGATAGAATCCGGACAAAGGTCCGATTCTATCGAGTATTTTATTTGCGTTTTATTTAGCTTTCACCAAGCCCATTTCATGCAGTGTTTCTGCGATTTGCACAGAATTCCATGCAGCACCTTTTAATAAATTGTCAGAAACTACCCACATATGAAACCCATTTGCTACATCTAAATCTCGGCGCAAGCGTCCGACAAAAGTTTCTTTTCTGCCGACACTGTTTAACGCTTGGGGATAAATTTGTTGACTTGGATCATCTTCCAAAACGATTCCCGGCGCATCTTTTAATAGATTTTTCAAGGCTGCCACATCGGTTGCATCTTTGGTTTCGATGTAAACAGATTCAGAATGCCCGCTGAATACCGGAACCCGCACGCAGGTCGCCGCTACTTTAATTTTGTCGTCTGCCATAATTTTATGGGTTTCGTTGATCATTTTCCACTCTTCATAGGTATAATCATCCTCGGCAAAAACATCGATTTGTGGCAAAGCATTGAAGGCGATTGGATAATGTTTTTTATCCCCACCAGAAGGTAAAATCTCTGGATTCAATTCGTCAGCAGAAGCACCTTCCAAATAAGCCAAGGTTTCGCGTTTTAATTCTTCCATTGCTTTTGCACCAGCTCCGGAAACTGCTTGATAAGTCGAAACGATGATTCGATCCAACCCCACGGCTTGACGAATCGGTTCCAATGCCACCATCATTTGAATTGTTGAACAGTTTGGATTGGCAATGATTCCTTTATGTTGACGCAAGGCTTCTTTATTTACCTCTGGAACCACTAGCGGTACTTCCGGGTCCATACGAAAATGACTGGTATTATCGACGACCACAGCACCACGTTTTACTGCTTCCGGCGCAAAGATTTTCGAAATTCCGCCACCTGCACTAAACAGCGCAATATCAATACCCTCAAAAGATTCCGGCACTAATTCTTCCACAGCCAGTTCCTTTCCCTTGAAGGTCAATATTTTTCCTGCTGAACGCTTGGAAGCCAATAATTTTACCTCCGCAAGCGGCAAAGTAGTCTGTTCTAACATCTCGATCATTCTTGTGCCCACTGCACCTGTTGCGCCAACAACCGCAACCCGATATCCTGTACTCATACCTTCCATCTCCTCTTGGCAAGAAATTTTTGTCAAAATTTCAAGCGATTTTCCCGCCCATCCTTACCAAATCCATCATAAAGTAGAACGAGTCTCAAAAATTAACTTTTTGCCATTTTAGCACATTTTCCCATTAATTACAGTAACAACCGTTGTAAAATTCTGAAAATGCTTTTTCACACGGAGGGCTTCGCAAATACTCGGCTCATTTTGCCTTCTCTCATTGAAAATCCGTCTTTTTTTTGGTATAGTTGCCACATTCTAATATCTGGAGGCTAACCACATGGCACGAGTAGAAAGTTTTGAATTAAATCATAATGAAGTAAAAGCACCGTATGTCCGCCTTGCCGGCAGTGAAACAAATAATAACACCCTGATCCAAAAATACGATTTGCGTTTTTTACAGCCAAATCAAGCCGCCTTGCCAACCGCCGCACTGCATACGCTGGAACATTTATTGGCAGTTAATTTGCGGGATTATTTGACAGGCGTAATCGATTTATCACCAATGGGTTGTCGAACAGGTTTTTATTTGATTCTTTGGGGTGAACATACTACCGAAGAAATTCGAGATGCGTTAGCCACTGTGTTGCAAAAACATGTCATCGAAACCGATGAAGTTCCGGCGGTCTCCCCAAAAGAATGCGGAAATTATCGGGATCATTCTCTTTTCAGCGCCAAAGAATATGCGATTCAAGTGTTGGATCAAGGTATTTCCAGCGATCCCTTTGAACGCAAGCTATAAAAAAAGAACCAAGAATAGTTTGGAAGAGACTTCCACTATTCTTGGTTTTTCATTATAGATTATTTAACCATTCTCGCGCTGCTTGCAGCTCATCCATATTGATTTGATGACCAGTTTTTGTACGGGCAATCGTTACTTCTGCATTCCGTGTTTCAAAGGCTTGATCCAATTCATTAAAGGAGGCATCGCTAACGATCGGATCACCGTCTCCAAAAGAAAGCCAAACTTTTTTATCTGCCAAAGAAAATGTCTTTGTGTGGCGTTCCAAAGACATCGGATGGAAGAAAATACCTCTCGTCAAGTTGGTCTCTCGTTCCAAAAGGAGATGGGCAGCGATGTTGGCACCATTTGAATACCCCACTAATACCCAATCCTCGATAGGAATATTTTTTTCTTTGCTTAATTCTTTAATTTCTTCGTACAAGCGGTCTGCTTCTTCCTCCAGACTGTCAAAATCAAACTGATTTAAACCATTTCGTTTGAAAAAGCGATTCATTCCTTCTTCTTGTACTTCTCCTCGAAAGGATAATATCTTACAGGAACCATCTAAAAAACGAGCAATATCTACCAAAGAATATTCATCACCGCCAGTACCATGCAGCAGCAACAAATTTTTTCCTCCGGCTTCTCCCGCATCGAAATAATACTTCATTTTTCGTCCCACCTTTTTGCTTACTTATTGTAAGTGTAAGATACCATGAGACTTTTTTTCTGACAAGCAATCTGTTTTACCTAATTGAACTGACCATAACCAGAAAATTTTCCCAATGCGAAAAAGCCCTTTGTTCCATCTTCTCGTGGTTGAACGCCCCATAAAAAACCATCGGCGATGCAAATATCGTTGATTTTTATCTTCTGCCCAACAGATAACAACGCAATCGTCGGACTTTTGCGGTCAGGCTTTTGTCGCAGATAAACAGCCGTTGTTAAGTTGAAAGTTTTCATGGGAAAATCCCCCTCTCCTTCCGTTGACGTCCCAAAAAAGTACGAAAGCGTTTTTCGATGCAACCGATTCAGATCCAGCGGTCCTTCATATCCCGACAGTCGTCCTGCTGAAGTGTACTGATGCAGGTCATAATCAGTCGTTGCCGTTGGATTGCTGCCGGTATAAACTCCGGAGTTAGCACCATAAGTGGGCAGCCAGATACCATCAAAAGCGGTGACGTCCAAATTCAACTGTTTGTACAGGTGATTGGCAATATACACGCCAACTTTTTTCGCTCCTAATTTTTTCAACGTACGGCGGTATATTTCACACCCGCTGCGCATCTCTTTCATGGAAAATTCCTCCACGTCCAACCACCAAAAACTTGGCTGAAATTCTTTTCCCCGCAACCAAAAAAACTCCGCCTCTCGTGCCATATCGTTAAAATTAATTCCCCGTACCCAAGCATAAACTGCAAAGGGGATTCCACGTTTTTTGAACTCCTTAATATGGGTTTGATAGTGCTTGTCTACATAGGCACTGCCATATTGAATCCGAATAATCACACCACCAATTTGCTTTGCCAAAAGATCATAATTGATGACAGCCGGGCGCTGCCATTCGCTAATATCAATAATCAGTGGTTTTGGTCGCATACTTTTCCTCCTCCCAAGTAAAAAAGAAGTGGGCAGTCGCCCACTTCTTCTCTTAAAATAATGGGGTCTCGGTTACTTCGACATATTTTGCACTTTCTACTGCAGCAAACAATGCCACCCCGTCTTTTTCAAAAAGCGACAATTCCGTAATATCCTCCATCGCTTGTCGGACCTGTTCTCCTGTCAAATTTTCATCCGCCAATTTGGGAATTAGGTTATGTTTTTTACCTTCTGCATTTGCAAACGTCAAATATAATTTTTTCATCTATTTTTTCCTCCTATTTTGTGTGCTGTGTTGCTACTGTTTCAATAACACTCACAACGACAGCTGAATTTGGTGCCAGCTGATCCATAGCATCACCTAATGCCAGAATCTCTGTTTCTGACGGTACAGCAACCACATTTGCAAAACGCTGTTTGGTCAATTTTTCCTTGCCATCTTCTTGATACATAATCCCCAATTCCGTACTTACGTGTGTTTTCATTTTACTTCCTCCAATTCGTTGATTTGTAAGTTGCGCCCCTTACACCTCTATAACGAAATTTTCGAGGCAAATGTAAAGCGATTTTTTTATTTTTTTGAAAAATTTTTTTAATTTCGGAAGAAATCTTGATTTAACAGTCTTCTTTGAGAAGCCCGTAATTTTCTGCGGCAATGGTACCGCATTTGCCGAGTCATTGTTTCATCCTCCAATAATCGTGCAACTAATTTTTGTTCCCCGCTGTCTAACGCTTGCCAAAAATCAATGGCCAATGTTCGGGCATCAATTCTCGAAAAAGTTTCCGGCAAATACGCAATCACCGTATCTCCTAACTTTTCTCTTTCTGCCTGTTTACGCTGTTTTCTGCGGATATCTGCCGCTTGCCAAACAAGCTTTTGAAACAACAACCCTTTAGGCCAGATTTCTTCAAAAGCTTGTTGCGTGGCAAAAGGCTCACTAAGCTTACAGCAAATCAACCGCAGTTCCTGCAAGTAATCATCAAAATCTGCTTGTCCTTCTGAAATTCCAGCTCGCCGCAAAATCTTCTCAAAAAAATCCTGATGAAGCAGCAACCACTCATTCAATTGTCCTCTCTCCATTTTATACATCCTTTATTTTCATTCCGGCCGGTACCTAAACTGTAACAAATTCATCTATCTACGTACTTTCGGAAATCCAACGAAAAAAATCGAAATAAAATAAAAAAAACTGAAAAACCTTTCGTAATTATTTAAGGATTACTTTTTTTACAACTAATTAATCAAGGATGTGTTTATGTATGGAAAATTTTTCTTGTCTCAAAACAGGTGAACCAATCAACATTTCACCGGAATTTATCACAGAGATTCCTCTTTCTTCGATCACAGAATATTGCCAGACCCGAATTTTTCAACCGGAAAATATTGCCTGTCTCTGTGAGAAAATCGAGCCGATTGCAACAATTCATCCCTATAAAGTTATTCACGCCCTTTTGCCGATTGCCCGGAAAGAGTGTTCCCACTCCTTGGTGCTGACTGCTGAGGATTTCCGGCAAGTGGCGGCTACACATAAAAAAATCACAGAGTCTTTGCTCCATGATCATTTACATATTCAACCACAACTGTATCGCTTTGCACTTGCTGCAGTCTTTGATCAGTGTAAATACAGATTGCCTTGTAGTTTGCCAAACTATTGCCTCATTCCTCTTGGGGGAGTGACAGAAAAAGATACGATATGGGTCAATCCGGCACAAATTGCTGCGATCAGTGAAGAACTCAACTGCACAGAATTGATTTTACGAAATGGGTTTCGAATCGCTTGTAAAATGTCCCGTCAAAGTATTCATAACAGTATGTTACTGGGATTTCTTTGCCAAGGAATCATTAAACGGGAATGGCAATACGAATCCCTGCAAAGTAATCTGCCGCTGCAAGAATACCTGCATCTTCCCGGAACTCGCGAGATCAATCATGTAATTCAGAATCACCTCGTTGCTGACATTCCCGGCAAGCGTGGCGATTGGTTTCGCTCCTATTTTGACGAAAAGAAAATTGAAGTTATTCGTGCATTAACTGAAAAAGAAGAACGACTTTTGGAGAAAAATCGTTTATAAAAACAGCCCCAACCACGTTTACTTAAGGTGGTTGGGGCTGTTGGTTTAAATTGTAGCTGATAGTTTTTCTGTTACTTCACCATCAACACACTGCATGGTGCGTTATTCACGATATATTGGGTGGTTGATCCGGCTTTTTCCCGAGTGATGGAACCCATGCCTGTTGCCCCCACAATAATCAAATCCAAGGAATGAGCTTCCGGAATCGTTCGGGTGATGTAGACTTTTGGATTACCGACTTCTACGATAGGCTCTACTTGCTCGATCCCGGCTTCTTTTGCATCATGGATTCGTTTCAGCATATCCATTTCCACTTTTTCTTGTTCTTCTTTCAAAATTTTCGTATAGGCGTAAGAACTGGTGGACAATTCTTCTTCATTGATAATTGCTGCGATAAAGAGTCTTGCTTGGTTGTAACTGGCAATTCTGATTGCTTCATCAAATGCGGCATCGGCATTTTTTGATCCGTCAATCGCTACTAGAATTTCATTGTATCCATTCATTGGAAACACCTCCTTTTCTTCATTATACCATTGCGGAAAAAGGACGGGTAGTGAAGCGCCTATTGGACGTACTCAGCAATTTTCAGATCGTTGGCCTGTGTCTCTGGGGATACCAAGACTGGACTATAGCACTTCATCAACTTGATATGATCTTGGTACTCAAAGTCCGTGGGTTGATTGATTTCACCCATCAAATTATTCACAATCAATTTGGGAAAGTCTGTCCCGCACGCGTCAGCAAAAGGATAGCCGCCACCAAATCTTGGATTTGCTTCGGTGAGATAAAACTTGCCTTCATGTTCAAAAATATCAAGATCCATTGGTCCTCGGCAATTATTTTTTATTAAAAAATCTCGAGCTATTTTTTCAATACTGTCATTATGAATTGTGTGTCCTTTTTCAGTTTCGGCACCACCGATATTCATTTTTTTCTTCATGAAGAATTCAACGATCTCTCCGCTGATCAAATCAACATAGGCATCCACTCCGTATTCCGGACCTGTCATAAAGGCTTGGATCAAAAAAATCTCCGTCTGTTTTAATTCCTGTTGAAGTTCCTCAAGGGTTTCAATTTTTTGCACCCCGTTGCTGGCACTTCCACACACTGGTTTAATAAAAACCGGAAAATCAATGTCTCCTTTACAATAGCCTTCCTCAAAAGATGCCAGTGTTCCATAGGTTGGAATCGTTGGAATGCCATTCTTGATACAAAAATCATGCATCTTCATCTTATCAAAACAATTTTCAATAGCTTCTTTGGGAGGCATAATCAGCTTCACATTCAGTGAATCAAAAATTTCTGCCTGTTGACTTAATAACGTGATCTCCGGATCAATCAGTGAAATCAAGCCATTAATTCTTTCTTTTTTGCAGATTTCCATCACCGCTTCTAAATAACCTTCCTCATCGATTCTCGGAATCAGATAGTGTGCGTCTCCTGCATAAAGTGCTGGCGCATACTCACTGGCATCTGCACAAACGACACAAGTATTTTTCTGTCTAACAAAACAACAGACGGTTTCAACGCGGGTTCCAGGACTTAAAATTAATAGATTCATTGATACACCTTCGCTTTCTGCATATATTCATGTGCCGTCCATTTCGAACGGACTTTTTCATAACGGTTTTTTATTTTGACATACACTTCAGGAAAATAGCGAATAAATAAAGGATTAAGCCCCATTGTATAGGCACCAACTTTATAGTAGGTAATCTGTTGCCCCGTTCTTAGGAGCGGCCACTTTTTCAAGTGGATAATTTGATCTGTTTCCAGACAAGTAAAACCAACAATAATTTGTACAGGCACCTCCTCTTGTGGTTCTGATGATTCATTTGAAATATCAAAAGTGTAGGTATCCTTTTGGTGCAGAGGATCGGTATTAGCGCGACTTCCATCTGTGGTGACAAAAATATTTTGAGGTGTCTTTTTTACATCAATGACTGAGGTAACAAATGAAATTGGCGATGCAATCATAGATGAGCCAGGCTCAACAATCAACGTCAGCTCCTGATGATTGGGGACCTGTTGCAATTCCTGATAAATTGTTGCCATGTATTCCATAAAGCTTGGCTTATCCGGTACCCCACCAAAAAAACCACCACCAATGTCTACATATTCCAAGTTCAAGGAATGCTTTTGAATGACTTTGACTAGCTCAGCTGTAATTTTTTTGTAGACTTCCAGACTTCTCGTTCTACTTGTTGAATGAACATGCAGCCCCGCAAGAATCGCCTTTTTCTGAACTCTGGCAATTAATTTTGGCAGCTCCGCTAGCGGAAACCCAAACCGTCCGCCATTGTCGCCCATCGGTCCTTCTCCTGGACAAAGCTCCTCCAGATTTATCCGAAGACGAAGACCAACCCTCGTTTCTTCTTCAGCATATTTTTCCAACCAATCAAGCTCGCGATAGGTTTCAATATTCACAATTGACTGATTACGGATAGCCTCAGAAAATGTTTCTTCCGATTTTGCAGGCCCATTATAAATAATTTCTTTTGGTGAGTAACCCAACTCTTTAACTAAGTTGTACTCGTCATCTGAAACTACCTCTGCATAAAATCCCGTTGCCTTCATCCTTGTTACTATCCAAGGCAACGAATTGGTTTTTACCGAATATCCCATAATATTGGAAGGGAAATAGGTCTTTAATGCTGTTTTTAATTCATTGATATTTTTTTCCAATTCATCATCGTCAATAACGAAATATGGTGTCTCCATTTTTTTCCTCCAATCATCTAGGATGCAAAAACCGAATCCTTGATTTTTTTTAGTAGTGAAAAGCTATACTTGAACCCATCCGTTTGATAGAACAAAACAAGATACATACTCATGGTGAGAATGACTGTCACCACTCCTCGAAGGATGAATGGACCAAATCCTCCTTCAGGTAATTGATTTGTCACTAGAACAACCAAAAGACTGCTGCCTCCCAAAATTAAAAATTGTTTGACCATTTGCTGCAAATAAGTTGCGAGATTCGCTTTTAATGCAAACTTATGAACAATATAAGGTTCAAACCAGAGGACAGTGGACACCGTCGATAGCAACGTTCCCAACAATATGCCAGTGATTCCAAGATCAAATACAATTAAAAGAAATAACGAGAAAATAATATTTAACAAAGATTCCAGTAACGCTTTCCAGCGTTGGTGCCAAGCCAAACCAAAAGCATCAATAAAAATCAACGGTGTCATTCGGATTACTGAGGTGCTGTAATTGACTAAAATCAGAAAGACAGCAACGGGTGACAATAGGAATTGCTCGCCAATCCATAATCGAATAAATGGATTAATTAACGCTGCTAATAGACTTACTGTAAAAAACAAAAGAGTAAAATTAATAAATTGTTGACGTTTAAAGGTCTGTTGAATAGATTTTACCTCTTGTGTCACGCCTAAATGCCCGATACTAGCGGTCGTAGCAGCTAACGTTTGTCGCAACAAAATTTGGATACCAGTAAAGATCAAGAGATAATTGGCGTAGATTCCTACAGTAGTCAACCCGACAAATATAGAAATCAAGATATTGTCTGTACCGGTGACCACAAATCCACCAATTTTTGAGGAAAGATTCCCTAATGTGATTTTTTTTAGATTGTCTTTTTTTACCGTTGACAATTTGAATGTGCCGCGTTTTTTATATTGCGGATATTTCTTTCGTGAATAGAGGGTAATCATCACATTTGCACAAACGGTCCCAATGATTCGAATGAGTAAAAAGAGCAGATAATTTTGAGAAGTAACTAGAACAAAGATCTGCAAACCAGTCATGACGGCAATCATTAGGGTATCGATTGAAACAATCAAGTAATTCTGCTGACTGGCAATCAAAAGTGACCGATCATAGGTAAATAAATAGCTCACGATTGAATTTAAAAGAAACAAGAAATAAATCAAATAGAATTGTGCAAAGAGCTGATCTGCTTGTCCAGAAAAAAGTGGCAAGAAGGGAACCAACGCAACACCCAACAGACAAACGACCCCAGCAATTACATGGTATATTTTCTTGAAAAGCTGCATCAGTGCCGTAATTTCCTCATGATCACCGCGTGCAATCGGTCCGTACAATTCATAAACAATCGCTAACCCAAGACCTAATTCAGCTACTGCCAAAAAGGAAACGATGTCGTTAAACAAACTGTTCAAGCCTAAATAATTGACCCCTAGATAGCGAATAAAAAAACTTTGTACTATAAAACTGAACACCAGTTTGAGTACATAACTGAACATCGCCACACCAGAATTGATAATGGCATAGTCACTGCGGCTTTTTTTTGCTTTCAAGCACTTTACCCACCTTTCGTTTTAAAGTTTCTTTTGCAGTTTCTTAGTCAATTTTGTTAGTAAAGAAATCAAAAGGACTATCCTTTTTTAATGCAAGAAAAACTAACTGTTATAAATGAGAGGGGACTACTTTAATCGGTAAATAAAACATACGCTCATGATCCATTTATATGCCAAATTCTTGATTATCCATATTCCCGACCCTCCACTGATTTTTGTACATTTTCCTGAATGAAGCTTCGAATAGGTCCCACATAATCCTTGGTTGCTAATTCCAATCCACGCTTTTGACTTTTCTGTCTCATATCCAAAATTTTACTGGGTGTTGCCAAAATCTGCTTCAATTTTTGATACACCCCCTCTTCAGAATTATCCACAATCCAACCCGTATCTTCTAAAATCTCTTCCATGCCCGAACAATTTGTGGCGACAACCGGAACACCTAACACCGTTGCTTCTGTAACCACTGTGCTATACCCTTCAAATCGAGAGGAGGCTATGAATAAATCCGCCGCTGCTAACTTGGGATAGGGATTTTTTTGGTAACCGAGAAAATGGACATGTTTTTCTAAGCCATATTTTTTTTGCATTTTTTTCAACGTATCCAACTGCTCACCGACGCCCAAAATTTCTAACTGAAAATCAAAGCCATCTTGATTAACCAACCGATCCACTACCCGTAAAAGTCGATCATAGCCTTTTTGATAACTTAGTCGGCCCGCTGTAACGAACGTAAGTCGCTCATCTAACTGCGTTTTTTGAGGGTAATTCCCACATTTCACCAAATCAAGGGGATTGTATAATACACTTGTCTTATTAACATCGAGAGGTATCAGCTTCAAAAAAGATTGCCGAGCTGTTTCGGAGACAAAAACGGTATGATCATAAGCTAGATAGCTTTCAACCAATTCCTTTTTACTTCGATAGCTGTTCGAAAGTTCTCGCAACTCGTGAAATTCGCTATGCACCCAATTAACTAAGCTAGTCTCCGCTGAAGAACATCCTGCGACAATCCGTGTCGTTGGGCCTTCTAAAAATGAAATAATCAAATTATAGTCTTCGCGAATAATCTGTCGCGACAACCGTTCCTTAGAAAAAAGTTTCATCAGATGACTATTTCCGCGAATTTGTTTTGACCAAATCGTTTGAACAAAAACATGCTCAGGAATTGAAGTAAAATGGGGACCTTCGTTAAAAAGAACGAGTAAATCAATTTGAACATCCTCAAATTCGATTTGATTCAATAAATCAACGAGTATTTTTTCTGCGCCACCGCCTTTTAACGTCGAGATCATAAAAAGGATTCTGCTCATTGTTGCCACTCTCCTCACGATAAACTAGAAATCTTTGCTAATTTCTTCTTTCTATTTGTCGTTGCATTTTCATTCGATGCAACTGCCCATAAAGGCCAATAGGTACTAACCCTACTAGTAACGGGCGCAATAAAAATATATTCTGCCAGATTGGAAGGGCCAGCTCTCGAATAATCAAGCGCTTAACATATCTTTCATTTAGTCGATGTCCCATGGTTCGCCGTTTCATCGCCGCTCTGTCATCTTGGTAAAAATACAACAATTCTTGCAGGTTATACCCTTTATACCCCGCTCGATAGATCTTGAACCAAAGATGATAATCTTCTACTCGCATGAGTCGAGGCCCTTCACTGTAGCCTTTGACCTCTCGCAAAACTTCCGAACGAATCATACAGGAAGGATGACAAAACGGAGAAGCCTTCAACAAATCAAATGCGGTCGGCTCTGCTTTACTGTAGTCCTCACTCCAAGCACCTGTTTCGTCAAAATGGACCTTTCCCGTACTGACAAAAGCGAATTCGGAGTGCTTAGTTAAAAAAGCGACTTCTTTTTCTAGCCGTTCAGGATGAGAATAGTCATCCGCATCTTGTCGGGCGATATACTCGCCTGTAGCAAACGCAATGCATTTATTCAATGTATAATTCAGACGTTTATTTTCTGAATTCTCAAGCAGGAAGATTTTTTCAGGAAATTGAGTCGCATAGTTTTTTGCCAGCTGTTTTGTTTTATCCTGTGAACCATCGTCACACAAAATCAATTCCCAATTTGCGTACGTTTGAGCCAAAATTGAAGTGATTGCTTTTTCCAGTGTTTGCTCACAGTTAAAGATTCCCATAATAATTGAAACTTTTTTTTCAGCGTCCATTTTGTTCCTCCCCTCAAAAAAATTATTAATAAAATTTATTGACTGCTTCTACCGCATAATCCAGTTGGTAGCGAGCAGCTATTTTTCGATTGTTTCCGCCAATATTTTTTTTCTGATTGGGTGAATAATTCACTACCTGTTGGATCGCCGCCGTCACTTCAGCGACATTTTCTGGCTGACGAATGGTGATACCGGTTATATTATTTTGAGTATAATCACGGATTCCTCCAACAAAAGAACTGATTAGCGGTAACCCGCTGGCCATTGCTTCCAAGCCTGCAAGTCCCAACCCTTCTCTTTTAGAAATAAATAGCGAGAAATCCGCAATGTTCAAATACTTCCTTACATTTGGTACATTTCCTAGAAAAATCACCCGTTCTGTCAAGCCATGCTTTTGAACTTCTCCTTGCAACCGTGGAAGATGGTCTCCCGATCCACAAATCAGATAAAAAATCGGCTCTTTCATTTTTGCTAAAGCTTTAATTCCGGTTAGATGATTCTTATTGTCGTTTAATTCCCCAATTGAAATCATAACCTTCGCTTCTATTGGGATATTCAACTCTCGTCTCAACTGTTCTCGAGCAATCGTATCTTTGATTTGATAGCGATGCCAATCAAAACCAATGCCCGGAATATGCACAATTTTGTTTGCCGAAAATGTTTGTGCAATTTTAGTATCCTGCTCGTTAATCGTCATTAGGACATCTGTGTGTCTAGCTAATACTCGTTCCACCGGGTAGTACACCAACCAATTCTTTAAGGGTGCACCCTCAAAGAAGTGAAACCCATGAGCCGTATAAAAGACTTTTGACGCCTGATTTCGACAAGCAAATCGGACGATTGCCGAGGCAATGGGTGTATGCGTATGGACTATGTCAAAGAAATTTTTGTTGATTATATTTTTAAATTGACGATAGGCTTTTAAATTATTTTTATGAAAAGGTCTACGTTCAAATGGCAAATCGTAAACAATCACTTTCTCTAGAGACGGATGCAACGTTTCTTTCACTCGGCAGGCCACACTAACCTGATGTCCTTGTTTTAAAAGAAGGGCAATATGCGGAACCAGAAAAGAGTTGATCGTATTAGAAATCGTCGTTACGTATAAGATGTTTTTCATTCATTCCCCTCGAATTCTTTCTTTGTCACGTGATCGACTTCTGAAATCCCTTCTCTTTTCACAACTATTTTAATCGTTGCCAAAAGAATCAAACAATCTTGCCAAAAAGTTATTTTCTGGACATAGCGACAATCCCATGCAAACCGTTCTTGCCAACTAGTCGCATTCCGTCCATTGATTTGTGCCAATCCAGTCAACCCCGGGCGAACCAGATGACGCTTTTTTTGTTCACTATTGTAAAGAGGCAAATACTCTGGAAGCAACGGACGGGGCCCAATCAACGACATTTCTCCCTTTAAAATATTCCAAAGTTCCGGTAATTCATCAAGACTCATTGATCGCAAGAGATTACCAAAAAAAGTCAGTCGCTGATCATCAGGCAATAAATTCCCAAACTCATCTCTTTCATCTGTCATCGTTCGAAATTTATACAGCAGAAAAATTTTCTGATTTTTTCCTGGTCGTTTCTGAGTAAAAAAGATTCTGGGACCTAACTTTACACGAATCAGAAGTGCTAGTAACATCAATAAAGGAGAAAGAAGAATCAGCGACATGCTAGCTATTAAAATATCTAGCAGGCGTTTACCGATTACTGCATATACTTTTTCTATTCCCACAAGATTCACCTCACTTTTCTATTATTCTGTCCAAAAAATTAGATTGAGCTCAGATAAATATTCTCCCCTGTTAAATTTATCAACTTCAAAAATAAAGAAAATAAAATATAATCCAATAATCACCCAACGTAATATTTTATAGTCTTTTTCCTCAAAAAGTTGTTTTGCAATATAGGGGACTATTATGATTGATGAAAAGCTGAAATAAGTGGAAAGACGTGACAAGATAACGGTCTGTATCCCTAATAAAGTCAGCAAACTAGAAATAATCAACATATTCGCCCAAATATTATAATCTAAAACTTGAAACATAGAAA
>NZ_MAEK01000020.1:0-35044 GCF_009933265.1 Enterococcus sp. JM9B
AATGGCGCATCCCTTGAGTGCATGGTATAACATCCCTCATGGAGTGGCTTGTGCTTCGTTATTGCCAACGATTATGAAATACAACAAAGAATTCACCGGTGAAAAATACCGGGATATCGCGGTGGCTTTAAAGGTTCCCAATGCCGCTACCCTTTCATTAGAAGAAGCTCGGGATGCTGCATGTGAAGCGATTGATCGCTTAAGTAAAGACGTAGGAATTCCCGCAACAATCTCAGAACTAGGCGTAAAAGCAGAAGACTTGCCACAGATTGCGGAAGATGCGTTTCGTGATGTGTGCACACCAGGAAATCCACGAGATACGACGGTAGCAGAGATTATTGCCTTGTACGAAAGTTTGATGTAATAAATAAAGATTCATACAATAGTAAATATTGTAAAGGAACCTGTAATCCTAACGCCAATTATAGAGCGACCTCCAAAAGTTAGATTTTTTTGTCTATTGTAGGTCGCTTCAATTTTATGGTATATCTAGAGGCTGCTGTTTTATGCACTAAAAAAGGTAGCTAAATATTGATATTCTCATTGAAGAAGTGAGGACAATGGAAACTATTCCTTATCTAAATAATAAGTGTTGATAATGATATCTTGGTTGTGATTTCCGAATCCCTTCCCAAAAAGAGTCATTCCACCTTTATTAGTTGCATCTGGTTCCACAGCTAAACGGAGTTTAATGAAGGGCTGCTTATTTAGCTCCAAGTCGTCAATTGTAATAGGAGAGTATGCTTCGCCATCAATACCAGTGTCAATTTTGTTAATTCGTATATGTTTTAATAAACCATATTGGCTAAAATTGTCATCCCACCATTTTGGCGTATAGCGTCCACGGGTATCAGAAAAATTACCGGGAACGGTATAGACGGCTACTAAAATGTCATTTACATAAATTGAAATATCACTAGGCCAAACATTATTGGATAGAGGAAATTCTGAAGCAATTTCAAAAATGATTTCTAGCATGTTGGGTTCTTCATATTCTGCCAACATGTTTGGAATTTTATATTCTACAAAGCCTTCATTGAACCACAATAAACCGGCATCCACCCGGCGAGCATCCATAAAGTATTTTGGATCATCTGCTTTACCAACCACTTCTTTTACTGTAGCCAGTCCACACGTAGGAATAACAGAAAAGTCTACAAAATGTCCTAATTTCAAATGAGTTTGATGTAATTGATAACCTAGGTATATTTTTTCTGGAAATGTAATGTGGATATCATCAATTTTCAAGAAAACCATTTTTTTGTTTCTGTTCGCACCTACTCCGCGTTCGGAATTAAGCAATCCGGCATCTTCCATCTGTTGAACGTGACGGGTGACAATTGCATTACTCATACCAAGGTATTCGGCAATTTCGCCAATACTTTTTTTTCTATTTCCGATAAAATTTAAAATTTTTAGGCGCGTCTCACTGGCTAAACATTCATAGACGGGCAAGGAATGAGGTTCTAAGTCTAGTTCCATGATAATTGCATCTCCTTTTAACTAAAAAGTAAAACGATTATATGTTTTCCTTATTATAGTACGCAACACATTTAACTGTAAAGTTGTTTTTGATAAACTTCTGTATAAAGCCGTTGACAGCGCTTGCAAATATTGCTAATTTATATATGTACTCAGATATATGAGCGAAAATATACTTATTGGTTAAATTGATAAAAAAGTTTTTTTGTATAATTTAACTAAAAAGTAAAATGGAGGGAAAGAAATGAACATCAAGAAATTAGCGGGAGCGGTATTGTTAACTGGTGCAAGTTTTGTGTTACTGACAGGTTGTGGTGGAGGAAGTTCAAGTTCTGGAGGATCTTCAAGCAACAGCAAAAATGAAATTACTTTTTGGAATCCGTTTGTTGGTGCTGATGGTGACAATATGAAAAAGATGATTGACGATTACAACAAAACCAATCCAGATTTCAAAGTTAAAAACGTCTCTCTTAAAGAATCTGACATGTACACTAAAATTCCTACGGTTGTGAACTCAGGCAAGAATATTCCTGATTTGAATATTGTTCATGCTGAACGTATCAAGCAGTACAAAGATAACGATATGTTGGAAACTTATGACAATATTTTGAAAGATTTTCCGGATATTAACGAGGATAATTACGTATCTGAAGCATGGAATTTAGGTGAAATTGATGGTGTTCGTTACAGCGTACCTTTAGATATCCATAGCTGGGGTGTTTATTACAACAAAGAATTATTGAATAAGTATCTACCAACGGCGCTAGATGACAATATTATTACTTTTGATGAAATTGAAGAAATTGGCGAGAAAGCAGAAGCAGATGGAGTACGGGGACTAGGAATCACTTGGGCAAAACCAAACTTCCTTTCGTTGTTCTTGCAAGAAGGTGGACAACTAACCGAAGATGGTACCACGCCAACATTAGATACGGATGCTACAAAGAAAGCAATGCAACGTTATGCTGATATGTATAAAGAAAAGTTGACGACGAGAGATGGAGAAGATCCTGCGCAGCTATTCCTAGCCGGTAAGATGGTGCTTTATCCAGAAGGGATTTGGATGCGTAATCAAGTAAAAGAAGCTAAGTTTGAGTGGGGATTAACAAACTCGCCACAATTAAGTGAAGATCTTTCAACTGCTATTAACTGGGCATCTTCTCACCAATTTGTAATGTTTAAGAATAAAGATCGCTCCGAAGAAAAGACAAAAGGTATCATGGAATTCTTAGAATGGGTACGGACAAACTCTTTAGAATGGGCGAAAGCGGGTCAAAACCCAGCAACCTTAGATCTGTTAGATAATAGTGAATATACAGATATGGAACAATCTTTCTTCTTGAGTACACCGGAAGAACAGGCAACCTTGAAAATCTTTGATTACAAATATAACGGATACGTGGCGGAATATCTAGATGCCCATGCACTAGACGTTGTATTTGGTAAAATGACAGTTGATGATTTTGCAGCAAATATGCAAAAAGAAGTAGCGGACAAAGTAGCCAAAGACAGCTCTGTAAAGTAAGACTGTTCAAGGAAACTTAGTCTGAGGTAGAAAACTCCAAACTATATCAAAATAGGGAATCTACAGTCTTAAAGGAGATTGATAAATAGATTGATATTTAGATAGTTTGGGGTATTTCTGTCTTTGAGAAACATACTATGTAGTAACTTCAGGATTTATCCTAGGCCATCCTACCGACTAGATTGGTCTCCGTACACATGAATGGAAAGGAAATAAAAACTATATGATGGCGACGAATAGTAATACGTCTATAGCTTCAAACACAGGGAAGCATGGACACAAAAAGCTGATACCTTGGTTATTTATTGCACCACATCTAATTATTTTTATCATTTTCTTTTTGATTCCGGTTATCTTCGGAATTTATGTATCGTTCACTGATTGGGATTTATTCGGTTCTCCAACTTTTATTGGACTGGATAACTATAAGGAATTGTTTTTTAATAAAGATTCCACTTTCTATGAACAGTTGCGTATTGGATTAGTAAACACGTTTAAGTTTGTTCTTTTCTCCGTACCGTTTTGTATTGCAGTTCCTTTACTTTTAGCGGCGGCTTTAAATACAAAACCAAAACTTGGGAAAATATTTCAATCAATTTTCTACATGCCCTCTTTATTTGCCATTTCGGCAGTTGTAATCATTTGGACATTAATTTTCAATGTTAACTATGGTCCAATTAACACCATGTTGAACTCCGATATTCCTTGGACCAGTACTCAACCCTATGCTTGGATGACGTTAGTCGTAATCACAGTATGGTGGACGATTGGAGGAAATATGGTCATCTATCAAGCAGCTTTGAATGGAATATCAAAAGACTTTTATGAAGCAGCAGATATTGACGGAGCCAGTTCTTTTCAAAAATTTATGAAAATCACTTTACCAGCCATCAAAGGGCAGATTCTTTATACCTTGGTGATGACTACTATTGCTCAGTTTAATATCTATGGACAACCTTTGATGCTGACAGGTGGTGGCCCAACCAACTCTACTCGTGTACTTTTGATGTATATCCAACAAAACGCTTTTGGTTCAGGTCAATCAATTGCTGGAATTGCATCGGCTATGGCAGTTATTTTAGGGATTTGTATTATGATTGTGTCGGCGATTCAGTTTAAATTGTTACGAAAAGAAGATTAGGAGGGAATTTAAGGTGATAAAACATAAAAAAATATCAGTTCCACGAATAGTGGCCTTTTTATTCTTGCTAGCCATGGCATGCATTTGGATTATACCATTAGCCTATGGAGTGCTGACTTCCTTTAAGTCAGAAATGGAATTAATGACATCTGGATTTAAAATTATGCCAATCGAATGGGTGTTGACAAATTATCAAGAACTGTTGATGAATAATACGAGTACCCCTTTGGTTCGTTGGTTTATGAATTCACTGGTCATCTCTGTTTCTCATACTGTGTTGGTATTGGTTGTTGTATCCCTATCTGCCTTTGCTTACAGTCGTTTGCAGTTTAAAGGGAAGAACGCTTTATTCTCATTTTTACTGGCCACTATGATGTTTCCAAGTGTGGTGAATTTGATTCCTTTGTATAAGATTGTTGATATTTTAGGTTGGGTCAACACTCCTCTTGCAATGATTGTACCTGGAGCAGCTGGCGTTTTTAATATTTTCTTGGTGAAACAATTTATGGATAACATCCCTAAAGACTTTGATGAGGCAGCTCAAATTGATGGTGCAAGTGAAGGAACGATTTTCTTTCGTATTATATTACCTCTAATTAAGCCAGTTTTACTTGTTGTTGCGTTGTTTGCTTTTACTGGTTCATGGAATGATTTTCTCTGGCCATCTATTGTTTTTAATGACATTGAAAAAATGCCGATAACCTCTGGCTTACAATTGCTACAGGGAATGTATGCTGCCAAACCTACTTTATTAATGGCTGGAGCTTTAATTGCTATCGTCCCAACCTTTATCCTGTATCTATTTGCACAGAAATACTTTTTACAATCTATGTCATTGTCTGCTGGTGTGAAAGGATGAGTTAGAAAATGAATCGAAAAGTAGAACGACGAATGATGACTGTTATGGGAATTTGGCAAATTATTGATGGCTTGGTGACTATTTTGTACTTTGGTTTTTATAAACTAGCTCCTCTCAGTGGCAAGATGGGAGCGCAAGTGAGTGAACAAGCAATACAATCTCTCAACAGTAGTATGTTCACATTAACCTGTACCTTTGGTTCACTATTAATCGGATTAGGAATCTTTAATTTGGTGACAGTAAAACGTTACTTAAAGGATGGTCAACGAGCTAAAAAATTTGGATTGCTCTTTTTGGGACAAGGATTGTTCTCCTATTTTGTTTTGGATATTCCTTCTATGCTAATAGGAATTGTGACAGGTGTTGTCTACTTTGCTAAAAATAAAGCGCTAAAACAAGCCGGTCTTATTAAGAAACAAGTCGGTCTTGAACAGGAATAATGCAAAATTTTTTTAAGGATGAGGGATTCAATAATTTTAAAAAATAAGCCGATGCAAGTGGTAGCTACTTTTTTTTATATAAAATAGTATGGAGAATAGACAGTGAAGCCACAAAAATGAGGCTAACAATTTGTAAGGAACGAATTCTTTTTCAGACGAGATAGGTGAAGGTTTCTTGTCTGTCATTGGGTTTGTAACTATGAAAGGAAGCAAAATAGATGAGAAATGAGTATCCACGTCCACAGTTTGTAAGAGAAGATTGGCTAAATTTAAATGGCCAGTGGGCGTTTACTTTTGACGATGAGAATGTAGGAAAGCAAGAAGGCTGGTTTTCTGACTCGAAAAAGTTTGTTCAAGAAATTCAGGTTCCTTTTGTTTACCAAACAAAGCTAAGTGGTATTAATAATCAGGAAATTCACGATATTGTTTGGTATCAAAAAGAGTTTAATTGGACAATAGAAAAGGACATCCGCTGTTTGTTGCACTTTGGAGCAGTGGATTACCAAGCAGAAGTCTACGTGAACGGTTGGTTAGCTGGCTCCCATGTTGGAGGACACACCCCTTTTACATTAGATATTACAGATTTGATAAAAGAATCTGGTAATCAGCTAACAGTACGTGTGGAAGATTTTCACGACAATGAAGAAATTCCTCGTGGAAAACAGTTTTGGAAACCAGAATCTGCAGGCATTTGGTATACCAGTACAACTGGTATCTGGCAGACCGTCTGGATAGAACCAGTGAGAAATTCGTACATTGAAACGGTGAAATTTACTCCAAATATTGATGAAGGAACTGTGGGAATAGATGTAAAGCTAAATCAGCCCACGACAAATTTGTTACTTAAATATCAGATCTTTTTTAAAGGAGAATTATTGACAGAAGATATTCTCAAAGGAATGGGGCAAGAAATTAAACGTAAAGTAGACATCTACAGTAACAAAATCTTCCGGAGCAATTTTCATGATAATGGATGGACTTGGTCCCCGGACAGTCCTAATTTATTTGACGTTCAATTGGTTTTGATGGATCAACAAGAAAATTTGTTAGATAAAGTAACTTCTTATTTTGGTATGCGAAAAGTCCACACAGAAAATGGAATGGTTTTTTTAAACAATCATCCGTTCTATCAAAAACTGGTGTTGGATCAAGGGTATTGGCCAGAAGGGCTGTTGACAGCTCCGACTGATGAAGATTTCAAAAAAGACATTCAATTGTCTAAGGATATGGGTTTTAATGGCTGTCGGAAGCATCAAAAAGTGGAGGATCCCCGTTTCTTATATTGGGCTGACCAAATGGGGTACATCGTTTGGGGGGAATGCGCTTCTACTGTGTCTTATTCCACTAGTGCTGTAGCTAATTTAACTAAAGAATGGCTTGAAATTGTAGAACGAGATTACAATCATCCTTCAATTTTGACTTGGGTACCGTTAAATGAAAGCTGGGGAATCCCAGAAGTTCACCATGATAAGCAGCAGCAGAACTTCTCGCAAGGTATTTATCATCTTCTTCACGCATTAGATCGTACACGTTTGGTAATTTCTAATGATGGTTGGGAAATGACTGATACGGACATCTGTGCTATCCACAATTATTCTCATGGGCAAAAAGCAGAAATTAAAAAATATCAACATTTCAAGGATACACTAGCTAATGTAGAGGGATTGATTCATATGCCTCCCGGTAAATGGTCAATATTTGCAGATGGTTTTGAATATCAAGGGCAGCCAATTCTTCTGACAGAATTTGGCGGTATCGGTTATAAAGTTGGCGGACAAGTTGGTTGGGGCTATACCACTGTTGAAAATGAAGAGCAATATTTAGAAGACTATAGTCGTATTATGGAGGCGATTTATGCTTCAAAAGCATTATGGGGTTATTGTTATACACAACTTACAGATGTAGAACAAGAGATCAACGGTTTGTTGACTTATGATCGTCAGCCTAAGGTCAATTTGGCACGAATAAAAGAAATCAATGATCAATATTTTCCAGAAAGAATAAATCTACGAGGACAATGGTAATGTGCAATTAGAACTATGTCATATAACATGATTGATAAAATAAATTAGTAATGAGAAAAATCAAAGAATCGATAGGGAGCGTACGACAAACATGATGGTAAAACGAAAACTTCATCCCCGTCCACAATTTATTCGAGAAAATTGGACTTCATTGGATGGACAATGGGACTTCAAGTTTGATGATAAGAATATTGGATTATTGGAACACTGGCAGAAGGGATTTTCTAAAGAGCAAACGATTATTGTTCCATTTACTTATGAAACGAAGGCTAGTGGAATTCATAAAGAAGAACAACACTCGGTGGTTTGGTATCAGAAAAATTTTAAGGTAGAACAAGCAGATAAACTGTTGACGCTGAACTTTGAAGGGGTGGATTACGAAACTACTGTATGGATAAATGGTCATTTGGTAGGGGCTCACCGTGGAGCTTATGAACGATTTTCATTTGATATTTCTCGCTGGGTTACAGCTGGTGAAAACTTAATTACCTTAAGGGCGGAAGATTCATTGGATTGTGAACAACCTAGAGGAAAGCAACGATGGAAAAAAGACAATTTTGGTTGCTGGTATGTACAAACTACTGGGATATGGAAATCTGTTTGGTTAGAAGAGCGTATGACGTCTGTTTCACTGGAGTTGGTGAAAATCACACCAGATTTAGATGCAGATCAAGTAGTCTTTCGGCCTAGAGTTCTTTCGCCTATAGACCTTGAAGAAAAATTAGTTTTTGAAGCAATAGTGACGTTTTCAGGAGAAGTCATTAATAGAATTCGAGGCAGTCTGAATCAAAATATGCAAGCATTTGCGCTTGATACTCGCCTTAGAGAAGATCCTTGTTGGGGAACCAAAGTTTGGTGGCCGAATGAACCAAATCTCTATGATGTTACCTTCCGACTTTATAATGAAAAAGGTAATCTATTAGATGAAATAAGCAGCTATTTCGGAATGCGTAAGATACATATTCAAAATGGGCAAGTTTTGCTGAATAATACTACCTTGTATCAACGATTAATTTTGGATCAAGGCTATTGGCCCGAATCTTCCATCACACCACCGTCAGTTGAAGCTTTGGAGGTAGATATTCACCGTATCAAAGAATTGGGTTATAATGGCTTGCGAAAACACCAAAAATTAGAAGATGAGCGTTTCTTGTATCTGTGTGATGTCATGGGTATGTTGGTATGGAGTGAAATGCCTTCCACGTATACTTTTAATGATATTGCTATGGAGAATTTTATTGCTGAGTGGCAGGCAATTGTGAAACAATACTACAACCATCCAAGCATTATCACATGGGTGCCGTTTAATGAATCATGGGGAATCAAAGATATTGCCCATAACAAAGAACAACAGGCTTTTACTGAAACCGTTTATCATCTGACGAAGGCCTACGATAAAGAACGTCCAGTGATTACCAATGACGGATGGGTCCACACAATTTCTGATATTTTAACTCTTCATGACTATGAAGAGTATGGAGAGGTGCTGGCTGCACGCTATGCGGACAAAGATGCCATAGTCAATAATGATATTCAATTCAATAAAGATTTTTACGCTTTTGCAGATGGCTATAACTATCAAGATCAACCAATCATTATTTCTGAATTTGGTGGGATTGCTTTCTCAACTTCAAAAAAAGAGGAATGGGGTTATGGTCATCAAGTGAAAAATGACGAGGAATTTATGGATCGTTTTGATAAAGTCCATCAAGCGGTGCAAGATTTACCTTATGTGGTCGGCTATTGTTATACTCAACTGACAGACGTAGAACAAGAAATAAACGGTCTGTTAGATGTCAATCGGAAACCTAAACTAGCAGTTCCCCAAATTGCAGCAATTAATGAACGTCGCCTAAAATAACGGATTGTTAGCAATGGGACTGAAATATAGATAGAGCCACTGACCTGTGTCGCTGGCTCTATTTGAAAAGAGGATTTTCATATTATTTGAAAAAATATCGGGAGATAATATGTGTTGAAGGGATTGTGATAGCTGATGGTATGGATATTTCCACAAAATATAGAAGCGATTTCTAAGATACTAGATATGGAATAGTCTAATAAGAAATTTTTAGCATCAATGTGAAGCAAATGAGTTCAGGATTTCTGATGGAAATGGGCTTAGGAAGTAAATGGCTAGATATCAAAAAAGATATTATGAATTTCAAAGTTTTGGTCACTATAATGATAAGGAATATAAAAGAGAAGGTGGAGGAAACTAAAGATGCGAATGTGGAGCTGATCTTTCGAGTTGTTTCAGAAGTGCTAGAAAATAATCATGATAGGGCAATAGTACTAAATATGCAACAAACCCTATATTGAAATCACATGGAATGATTTTTGGACCTGGGCATAATAGTATAGTTGTCACATCTGATACTGATAACCAACTATTTTGTGTATTTCACGCATTTATAGATTATGAAAAAGAGATGGGAATCGGCAAATTTATATCTACCAAAGGGCATTCGAGAACAATAGAATCCGAATAAAAAGTCTTTAGATAGCAGGGTAAAGTTTGGAACGATGGATAATTTCATGGTAAAAATATGAACATACAACCTTAAAATTAATTCAGTTAGCATTATAGGCTCATGGATTTTTACTTCTAGCTAACTTGTTCAATAACTAATATATGGAATTAACAACTAAATTTATAATTTTTGTAAGTAGAATCAAGTTTTTTGTTTTTTTTCATTTTTTATAAATAAAACTAACCTCCTAAGTACATCACTAAATCGTACTTAGGAGGTTAGTCGTATTTAAATGCCGTTTTCGTCGATTTCTGATTCTTCCTCATGATTTAACTGCATGTGAATGATTCCTTGCTTACCGGTTTCAACTAATTGAGGAATCAATTGTTCGGAACTTTCCTGAAAAATTCGGCTACCTAAAAATTCCAAAAGAATCGGTAAGTTAGTTCCAGCGATAACTTCAACATTTTTCATGTGCTGAGTGAGTAACATCGCAGTTTTAAATGGGGTTCCGCCTAACAAATCAGTAAAAACAATTACTTCTTTACAGTTTTCCACACACTTCTCAATACTTTTCTGTAGATTCTGTTCAAATAGTTTTGGGTCCATTTCAGCTTCGAATGGAATCAAATCTAAATTTTCCTGCGGTCCAGTTATCATCTGTGCGGCCCCAGATAGTCCTGGAGCAAAGCTACCATGTCCGGTTAAAATACATCCAATCATTGTATACCTCCAATTTTTATTCAATCTTAATAGTAAAACAATCTGAACTAATCGTCTATGCTTTTGTAAGTTAACACGCTAAGCTAATGAGCGTATTATTACTATAGACAAAATAAACCTAAAAGTAAATGGCTAAATTATACTATTTTTTCGAAATAAAGGGTTTACAAAAAGTTGTAAAGGGATTATTATCTAATCAGTAAGTTAACACGTTAAGTTGAGGGGAGTCAGTTATGTTACCAAAATATGAAATGATAAAAAATGATTTGATCGCAGCGATTGACTCAGGGAAGTTTCAGCCGGGAGAAAAGATTTTCTCAGAAGGCGAATTAAAAAAAATCTATCAAGTTAGTAGTACGACTGTTGTAAGAGCTCTACAAGACCTAGTGTTAAGTGGCTATCTTATTCGTAAACAAGGAGAAGGAACTTTTGTCAGAAAGAATTATCGTCATAAAAAGGTGTATTTTGATGAAGGCGGCCCTTTAGTTTCGAAGAAAAAACAAGAAGATAGTTTTTCAAATGTTGTGGAAAAAACTACTACTACTGTTAATACAAATATAAGAAATAAACGAATTGAACAGTATCTAATGGGTAGTGGCAAGGGATTAACTCAGGTGGTTCAGTTGGCGATGATTGATTCCTTTGTTTGGAAAATTCAAATTCGCTATGTTTTATCTGATCTGTTAAGTGATGAAGCGGTAGACAAGTTAAAAGAAGGTGGAAGTTTATCTAAAGAACTAAAGCTTGAGTACAACTTAACTACATTACCAATGAAAGCTGATATCAAGTTTAAATTACTTGCTCAAACAGCAGAAGTAATTCAGATGATTGATAGAGAAATACAAGAAGTAAATTGGCCAATAAATTTACCAGTCGTAACAATTGATCGTGTTTCATTCGATGATAACGGAAAACCAATCGAATTTTCCAACACAATCATTCATCATAATTACTATTCGATAGAAATTGAATCTGAAGGGATGTAACAAAGAATGACAGCAATTAGCAAGGAGAAATTGATTAATAGTCAGCGTTTTTTTAACAACGGATTATTAACAAAAGAAAAAGTGGAAGGAGCAATTCAAGAAGCTTTAGAAAAAATTGATCGTAATATGAATAAATTGGGAGAACGATTCCCAACGCCAGCTACAAAAAATAATACTTATGAACCAATTGATAATATAGAATGGACTACAGGTTTTTGGACAGGAATGCTTTGGTTGGCCTATGAATACTCTAAAGATGAGAAATATCGTAAATTAGCGGAAAAGCAAGTAGTCAGCTTTCATCATCGTATTAAAGAAAATATTGAAGTAGAACATCATGATTTAGGCTTTTTGTATTCACTCTCTTGTGTTAGCGCCTACAAAATCACCGGAATGGAATTGGCAAAAGAAGCGGCGTTAATGGCAGCCGATAAATTAATTACTCGGTACCAAGCAAAGGGTGGGTTCATCCAAGCTTGGGGAGAATTAGGAGCAAAAGATAACTATCGCTTGATCGTTGATTGTTTACTGAATATTCCTTTACTTTATTGGGCGAGTGAAGTTACTGGGGATGAAAAGTATAACAAAATTGCTGATAATCACTATAAAGCAACGATCGATTACGCCATACGGGAAGATGCTTCAGCTTATCACACCTTTTATTTTGATCCTGAAACCGGCAAGCCATTAATGGGAAAAACGCGCCAAGGTTATTCGGATGATTCTAGTTGGGCTCGAGGCCAAAGCTGGTTGATTTATGGTATCGGCTTAAACTACTTTTACCATAAAAAAGAATCTGATATTTCGGTATATGAAGCTGTAACAAATTACTTTTTAAATAGATTACCAAAGGATTTTATTTGCTACTGGGATTTAATTTTTGATGAAACATCTCAGCAATCACGTGATTCTTCAGCAGCTGCAATTGCCGTTTGTGGCATGAATTTAATGAATCAATTTTTACCAGAAACAAATGAGTATAAGTTGACCTACACTTACGCACAACACAGCATGTTGGCAAGTCTGATTGAAAACTATACAGAGTCTAATGGAAATGGAATCCTACCATTGATTAATCATGGTGTTTACTCATGGCATTCTGGAAAAGGAGTGGATGAAGGAAATATTTGGGGAGATTACTATTATTTAGAAGCGCTGGTTCGATTCTACAAAGATTGGGAAATGTATTGGTAACAAGAAAAAATAAATTTTTAAGGAGAGCATCATGGAAAATAAACCAAATGTAAAAATGGTCCGGATCGACGAACGATTGATCCACGGACAAGGGCAGTTGTGGATTAAAAGCTTAGGTGTGAATTTGGTGATCTGTGCGAATGATAAAGTTTCTGAGGACAGTATTCAGCAAACACTAATGAAAACGGTTGTACCTAAGGAGGTGAGTGTTAGATTCTGGACAATCGAACGTACAGCAAAAGTTATTTGGAAAGCAGCGCCTGCACAAACGATTTTTGTCGTCGTTTCCTCAACAGAAGATGCACTTAAGTTAGCGGAATTTGGTTTTCCTTTGCAAGAATTAAATGTCGGAAATATTCATGCTGCAGAAGGAAAAGAAAAAGTATCTCAATTCATTTATCTAGGAGAGGAGGATAAACAAAACCTTCGTAAATTACGGGATGAGTACCAAGTAACCTTCAATACCCAAACATCCCCAGTATCGAATGATGGGGCACAATCTTTGGAAACATTGGAAAAAACTTTAAAATAAAAGGAGAAAAGCAATGGACATCTCAATTTTTCAAGCCATTATGATTGGATTAGTAACAGCGTTTTGTTATGCTGGGCAACTTTTAGGAATTTATACAAACCGTGCATTAGTTATGTCTTTCTTTGTCGGAGTTATTCTTGGAGATATTCCAACGGCTCTTGCAATGGGAGCACTCGCAGAACTTGCTTATATGGGATTTGGTGTTGGTGCTGGAGGAACGGTTCCCCCAAACCCAGTTGGTCCTGGTATTGTTGGGACAATCATGGCAATCACCATGAAAGATCAAGGCGTTACACCAGAATCAGCATTGGCACTATCTTTTCCGTTTGCTGTGCTGTTTCAGTTAGTGACGACAGCTCTGTATACCGTTTTTTCAGGAACAACGAAAAATGCAAAACAATTAATTGCGGAAGGAAAATATAACAAATATAATTGGCTGGCAAATTCGACATTTATCGGATTTTTGATTTCTGGTTTTATCATTGGAATCTTGGCAGCAGTTAGTCGTCCAGGACTCCAAGCGTTTGTCGAAGCTTTACCAGATTGGTTAGTCACTGGGTTTTCTGTAGCGGGTGGTTTGATTCCCGCCATTGGATTTGCCATGATTATGTCTGTCATGTTAGAAAAAGATCTGACTCCTTACGTCTTATTAGGTTATGTTTGTGCAGCTTATCTTGAATTACCAACAATGGCGATTGCATTGGTAGGTACGGTCTTTGCTTTGATTAGCTACTACAACAAAGAAAAAGAAAAAAAGACTACTGGTGTTCAAGAGAAACCAGCGACACCAACTTACAATGATTTGTCACATATAGATGAGGAGGACTTTACTGATGGAATCTAGAGAACCAAAATTAACCTCAAAGGATTATCTTAAAACATCATTGCGCTCTTATTTTTTGCAGAATGGGTTTAATTATAATGCTTACCAAGGTGTCAGCTATTTGTTCACAATCTTACCAGCATTGAAAAAAATCTATAAAGATGAACCTGAAAAATTGAAAGAAACTGCGGCAGCAAATATTGAATTTTACAATACTAATCCACAGATGGTTCCATTTATTACAAGTATGCAATTAGCCATGTATGATCATGGAGAAGATGTGGAGAATGCACGGAGCATCAAGATGGCGCTGATGGGTCCATTATCCGGTATCGGTGATTCGATTGCACAGTTTGGACTAGCTCCACTATTTTCTACAATTTTTGCCGGAATGGCATTAGACGGACTGGGATTTGCGCCTATGGGGTTCTGGTTTGCAATGATTGCTTCTATGCTGACAATTAAAATTGCTATGGGATATTTTGGCTATAAATTGGGGACAAGTGTTATTGATACCCTGAGTGACAAAATTAGTCACATTTCAGCTGCTGCAAACATTATTGGGGTTACAGTTATTGCCGGATTAGCAACATCATTTGTAAAAGCAAATGTTGCAATCAAATATTCGACAAAACTTGCCAGTGGAGAGGATCAAGTAGTTGCAATCCAAGATATTTTAGACAAAATCATGCCTAAATTGTTACCAGCTATTTTGACAATTGGTGTTTATTATTTGGTTAAAAAGAAAAAATGGAGTACGTATCGATTGTTACTACTTTTATTTGCAATCGGTATTTTAGGTTCAGCATTAGGTATTTTAGGATAGGTGTGTACAAGAAGCTGAAATCCATTGATTTCAGCTTCTTGTATTTTATAAAGCTTTATAAAGCGACTCTGTGGAAGAATTTATGTAGTGACGTGTTGACAAAAGAGAGACAAAGGAGAAATAACATGGATTTTCAGGTTGTTGAAATGTACCATCAGTCGTTTTTTGAAGAGAAAGAGCTAAAGCAATATCAACTAGAGCATTCAAAATTTATTGATGAAATCTCTCGAAGATGTGAGTATCTATTGAAGGATAAAATTATTTTTACCGATTCACTGGATATGGAAGCAGTGAATGTTCCTTATAATCTTTGCTATAACAATTTACTAAAAACTCCAAATGGTGATCCAGAGTGGATATACATGGTTAGTCGCAATGGTTTTTTGGTTGATTTGGCTCTTATGTATCGATTGACAAACGAAGAAAAATATTTGGAAAAATGGAAGGAACTACTACTTACATTTACAGAATGGCTGTTAGAGGACAATCCAGCTCTTTGGCGAAATTTAGATGTTGGATTAAGGTTGAGTAATTGGGTAAAAAGTTGTATTTATTTAGGAGATCTTTCTAAAATTTTTACACCAACAGAAATAAAAAAAATAAAGAACAGTTTTTTGAATCAAACGATGTATTTGGAAACCAGCTTTATTGACAAAAATTATTTGAGTAATTGGGGTGTCTTGGCAATTACTGGATTGCTAAATGTAGCACAGCTACTTCCTGATATAGTGACTAAAAAAACGGAGAATTGGGCGTGGTCTGTTTTGTCACATGAGATGGCCCTTCAATTTTATCAAGACGGGATACATTGGGAGCAAAGTCCAATGTATCATCATGAGGTCATTGTGAGTGTGTTACAATTGTGGTTGAATAAACAATATACGGGATGTTATTTTCCGAAAGGTATTCTTCACTATTTGAAAAAGGCAATTCAAGCGGCGCATTATTATTGTGATAGCAATGGAAAACTCCTTTCATTAAATGACAGTGATGCAGTGGATTTTTCGTACATCTACAGTATCTATTCGTTGTGTGGCTTTTTACCTCGGATTACGTCTCATAATGAAGAGAAAATTCAAGTGGGTTATCTTTATACAGGTACCAAAATAACTCATCTTGTTCAAGAATCACTACCAATTAGTTTTGATGAGATAGATAGCGGGTTTATGGCGTATAAAGAAGATACGACCTTTATTACTCTTTTTAATGGTCGTCATGGTAGTGGACATGGTCACGCAGCATTGGGTAGCTTGAGTATTCTACTGAAAAATCAAGAATTAATTGTGGATCCAGGAAGATATACTTATCGTGAGGATTCAAAGCTGCGTATTCAATTAAAATCAGAAGAAAGCCACAGTTCTATAATGATCGACCAAAAACCAAGTACTCGCATCAACGGTTCTTGGGGATATGATGAAATGGGAACTCCTCTGGCTTCAAATACGAAGAATAGCAAGGATTTAACAGAATTTATAGCTGTTTGGAGTGGTTGGATTTCTGAAAATCAGCTTGCTATTTTTAAGAGAAAAATAGTTATTTTAAAAGAAGCTTCTATTGTGATTGTCATCAATACGGTTGAGTGTCCAGGAAACCATAGATTAGCGGCATATTATCAATTAGCGCCACAAATAGAAGTGTTGAAGCAGGAGAAATTATTATTTGATAAAACATCTTATCAAATTTTTTTCAGTGAAAATCAGAAGGAATCTGTAGAGAAAGGAATTTATTCGGAGAAATATAATCAGTTAATAGAAAATAAGCGAATTGTATTGATGAGTGAATTTAAAGATCGTTCAGTTACTTATGAGGTATTCTATGATGCTGAGCAATACAAGATAGAATCTTTGCTTTGTTATCAAAACAAAGCGGATGAACCAGCAAAGACCGAACAGATTCTGGGAATCAGTATTCAACACAACCAATCAAGTCAACTATATGAGTACTACTATTCAGCATTTGATACATTTCGTGGAGATAAATTATATCACAGTGAAACTGGGCGAATGATCTACGGAGAATCGAATTTTTTTAAAGAAAGTAGGAAATAAAAAGGTGGGTAAAACATGACTAAAATTACAATTAGTATCTTTAATCATAAGGGTGATATAAAAAAAGTTAAAAAAAAATCTGGAGAAGAAATATTATATCATCAAATGCAAGCTACGGGAACAGATGAAGTATCCCTTGCGACAAGAAATTTGAAGTACGAGGATGGAGACAAAATTGTAGTGAACTTAGATCAAAAAAATGTCTTTCTTATTGCCAAGCTAGATGAAACTCTTGATACCTCATTGATTTATGTAAAAGATCAGCTTTGGGAATATTCGATTTCAAAAGACTCGGAACAAGTGAAAGCAGGACCTATGCATCGTTTTTCAACGGGAGATCATGTACTAAGTATCCGAACTGCGACAAGCGAAGAAATTTCTAGCTATCGTAATTTGGCATTGAATCCTCATGATCAGAAGGAATTTAACGGTGCCTATCCTCACGCTTTTGCAAATGTAGAAACTCGAAATGATGCGACTTTTTTTGCTTGTAATGCGATTGATGGAGTATTTGCTAATCATTCCCACGGATCGTACCCTTTTCAGTCTTGGGGTATCAATCAACAAAAAGATGCTGCATTGACCATCGATTTTGGCAGAAAAGTTTGTCTTGATCAAGTAGTGTTTACTTTCCGAGCAGATTTTCCCCATGATAATTTTTGGGAACAGGTTTCGTTGATCTTTTCTGATGGATCAAAAGAAACTTTTCACACAAAGAAAACAGATCAACGACAAATGTTTTCGTTTTCTAAACGGCAAGTTACCTCTGTTACTTTTACCGAGTTGAAACAATCAGAGGAAGAATCACCGTTTCCAGCTTTGACAGAAATTGAGTTGTTTGGAATAAATCAGGAATAAATTTAGCCGCACTTCATAAGAAATAGGAACTTGTCAGAGCGTTTTTGGAAAATACCATGCAAAAGCAAGTTACAATTTTGTAAAATTTCCCACTCTATTTAATCAATACCAGCTATTCGGTTCTCAGAAATGGTGATACAATCAAGAAAAAGAAACTCGATGGAGGAATTTCAATGGTTGAAGGACACTACGAACGTTCGCGTTTTGTAATAGATTTTCATTTAGCAGCGTTTGCTTATTATGACGGATTGATGGTAATCGATGAACTAAGTTTGGGGCAGGTTGTTGAGCTTAAACCGGAGCCAGACAATCCCCATGATCCCAATGCAGTCGCAATTTACTACAAAGAACACAAAATTGGGTATGTTCCAGAAGCAAAAAATGATTTTTTAAGTACGATGCTGTATTTTGGTCATGGAGATATTTTTGAGGCACGAATTCAGGCAATGAACTTGCAGCAACATCCAGAGCGCCAGTTTCGGGTGGTTGTTTATGTGAAAGATGGGCGAGAAAAAACTATGTTATCAGAGTAAGAAACGGTAGCACAAAACAAGATAATAAAAACATCTAAGATAAAATTTCGTCAAAATTATAAAAAAAGTCCTTTTTATTTGATTAAAACAATCGGGAATTGTTACAATTACTTTGTGACTAAAGTCCATTTTGTTTTTAACAAGGTGATCAAGTAAAGAGGGTGTTGAGGATGATCAAGGTCTTTGGATCGACAGCATGTTTAACTTGTAAAAAAGTAAAGCACTGGTTGACTGAACATGAACTGGATTTTGAGGAAGTGGAAGTAAACGGCTCTACTTTGGCGTTAGAAGATGCTAAGCTACTTGTTAATCGTTGTTCTGGAAATACAGCCAAACTGATTGCAGAATGGTGTGAAGAATTTCAACGGCTGGAGATTGAAATAGACGACTTGCACAATGAAGTTGCAGTTGAGATCTTGTGTCAGCATCCAACAATTTTGAGAAGACCGATTACTGTTTTTGATGATTTTATTATGATTGGTCTGGATGAAGATTTATTTGAGTCAGTACTAGCGGAAAAAGTAGAAGAATAAATGAAACAAGCGATCCTTTGAAGGGGCCGCTTGTTTTTTTTGACAGAGAGGTTAAAGCAGCAAAAGAGTAAGGATAAAATTACTTGATAGTGTTAGAATTACTCTTCCTAAATTGTTCTGGGGTAAATCCGGTAAATTTTTTAAAAACTCGAAAGAAATATTTCTCATTTTCATAGCCCACAGTTCTTGCGATATTAGCTGTTTTCTTGGTAGTTTTAGCTAATAGATTTTTTGCTTCTTCAATTCGAAGTGTGTTGATATAATCAACATATTTAATGCCAGTTTTTTCTTTAAAAAGGGAAGATAAGTAGGATTGGTTGATGTAAAAAGTATCAGCAATAAAGTCAAGGCTGATACGTTCGCGATAATGTAATCTTAGATATGTTTGAACATTCTCAATGATATCCGTCGAAGAATAGATCTGTTCATAGGATAGAGATTCTGAAATATTTACAAGAAATGTCGTGAAAAAATCAACTACTTCTTCAAAGGTAAATCTGTGCTCCATCAATTCAGTATAGACGGTTGGAAGAGTGTAATTAGATTCAAGATGAAAAATATCATCAATGACTAATTTTATTTTTTCAAGCAGCCCAAAACCTATCTTCTTTAGTGTAAGTAAAGTAATTTTTTCTCTTTCAAGAATTTGAAAGAAGTATTCAGGCAAAAACTTTGCTACTTCTTGTTTTTTGCCACTTTCGACTAAATATTGGATTTCCATAGTATAGGGAAATATGGACTGAATCGATTTGGGTTCTTTAATTTCTTGATTGTATTGATAAAAAACTAGTTTAGGACTTTCCATCGTTCTGAAATTCAAGGCAGAGATACATTGTTGAAAAGTTTGATCAACTTCAAATATCGAAGTAATCGGCTGACTCACCCCAGCCAAGTAATCTTTTAAGAAACTAAGTGATGCGATTTTTTCCTTTTCAATTATAAGAATAGTTAAAGGATAATCAGGGAGATTGAATTTGAACAAAATATTTGGATCAGTTATCGTAGAGTTCCAGTACTCTAAAAGAAGGAGACAAGGAGTATGTGCTTCTTGCAGTAACTCTTTCAGTGATTGAAAACCTATCTCGGTTTTGTTTCCTAAAATGCAATTTGCTATTACTTCTATTTTATTTGACGTTTGCTGTTGTTTTATTTCCAACTTACTAAGCACCGTTTTTAAAGATTGAAGAATATCTTCACGATTGAAGGGCTTGAGAATGTAGTTTACCGCGTTTGCTTGGACAGACTTTTGCATATAATCAAAATTTCGATAGCCACTGATAACAATAATCGGTAATTCTGGGAAATTACTTTGTAAGAAATTTAAAAATTCTATACCATTTACTTCAGGCATATCCATGTCAGTGATAATAAAATCAACTGTTGCATTTTTAAGATATTCAATTGCCTCATTTCCATTATTTAGGTCAGCACTACAATAGATAGGCAGCGAGAGTTTTTCTATTTTTTTTAATGTCCCTTTTCGAATTAATACTTCATCATCTACTAGTAAGTAACTATACATGATTATTGTTCCTCCATTTTTGTTGTAGGCAATCTGATTTCAACTAAGGTACCTCTTCCAAAATGACTGTACACAGAAATTCCATAATGGTTTCCGTAAATATTTTTAATTCTCGCTTCAATGTTAATGAGCCCAATATGTGAAGTCCGTTCTCTAACGATGGACATTGCATTCAATAAATCATCATTTAGTTCCCTCAGTTGCTCTTTTGTCATACCGACTCCATTGTCGTAAATACGGATAAGTAAGTTATTCTTGGTTAGAGAAAGAAAAAGTCTAATTTTTCCGGATATGCCACCACGGTTCAATCCATGAAAAATGGCGTTTTCTACAACGGGTTGTAAAATAAGTTTTGGGACCTGTTGTTCTAATAAATCTGGCTGAGTTGTAAAGATAATAAAATCAAATGAATTTTGAAATCGTACTCTTTGAATTGTTAAATAATCTTCGACATTTTCAATCTCATTTCTTAGCGTTGCAATGTTAACGAAGCCATTAGATGCGTATCTGAACATTTTTGAAAGCGAAATAGTCATAGAGGAAATATCCTCTAAATCTTCAATTTCAGCAATAGAATTAATCGATTCCAATGTGTTGTATAAGAAATGTGAATCGATTTGATTTTTATAAACGTTTAGTTCAGATTGCATTAATGATTTTTCATAGTCTATTTTTTGTTTCATATATATTTGTTGAGAAGCCAAAAGATGATCAAATTCCCGATATAATGTCCCTATCTCATCTTTTCTATTAATATATTCTATATTTATCTTGAGCTGATCTAATCGATTTTTTTCATTCATATCTTTAGAGAGTGCAACGATTGGTTTTGTGAATTTCTGGGAGAATAGTTTCGAACCCAAAAAAGCAAATAGTAGAACCATAAGTAAGACAAACAGCGTATACAACAGAATTTTTAGTAATATTTGGAAATATTCAGTTATATCAATTTTTGCTGTTAAGTTCAACGGTTGCTGGCCGTCATTGATTTTTTTCACCATTTTATGTGTGAAAGCTGTTTTTTTATCTGAATAGCTGTAGAGTACTTGTTTACTTTCTATATCTTTAATTGAAAATCCCATCACCTTGTCAGGAAAATCATCAGAAATAAAATTAAAAAATTGTGGTTCGCAATTGATAACAAAAGTACCAAGTAATTTTTTTGAATAAAAGTCATAGATTCCACGAGAAAAAAGCAAGGTGGGTTCGCCGTCGTTATTGACGATGATATTGTTTTTCTTAACAACAGAAATGGATAAGTCGCCTTTATTTTTGACCGCCTGTTCATACCACGGATCAGACAAAGGGTTATATCCAAAGAGAAAATCTTTTTGAGTATTCGAATAAGAAATAATTTGGCCATTTGGAAGAACAAGTGCAAAAAAATTAATATAATCCATTCGATAGATTAGAGTTCTGAAAATTGCTTTTATTTCTTGTTCTGAATGAAAAAATTCTTCTAGGGAATAAAAACGATTGGATTGATATTTTCTTAAATCTGACATTAGATCATAGGAACTTTTTGAAAAGAACTGAGCTTTTTCTGTAAGAATATCAATTTCGTCAATTCGATTTTCAATGATATTAGCACTGCGATCCAAAGCAATTTTAGTATCCGCTTTCAAATTGCTTTGCAATGATTGGTAATAAATCGTGAAGGATAAGAATAATAATATGAAAAGAGAAAGCGTTGTAATTAAGAAAGTGCTCCATTGAAGCTGTTTATTGATACTCATTTAATATTCCTCCAAATCCAAAAAAAGTATACCATGAAAAACAAAAAAAGATAACTTCAAATTCAGTATGATAAGAATGTAAGAAAGAAAGGGAGGAAAAAAATGAAGAAAGCAATTATGTTATCAGCAGTTGGTCTTATTACATTAGGAATTCTATCTGGTTGTGGTGGAGGTGGTAAAGCAGAAGGAGACTCAGGAAAAGAAGAAACAATCACTGTCATGGCTTCGGGAGTCAAGGATGGTACGCAGGGAGTCTTTTTAGATTCTTTCAAGGAGATTGTAGAAAAAAAATATCCGGATTACAAAGTTGAAACAACTTTATTACCAGACGATCAATACTACACCGCATTAAAAAGTAAGTTGTCAACGGGTCAGTCACCGGATCTCTTTTTAGTTCAACCCAAAAAAGCGAGTGCGAGTTCAGTTGAGGAGATGGCTAAAGCTGGATATATTGAGGATTTAAGTGATTTGAAAAATTGGGATAAACTGATTGATCAAGGAAAAGACGATATGTCCTATGAAGGTAAGCCCTATGCCTTGTCAAGTACAATTGGTGTTTTGGGTACCTGGTATAACAAAGATGTTTTTGAAAAAAATGGAGTTGAATTACCAACAAACTGGCAAGAATTTCTTGACGCTTGTGAAAAGTTAAAAAATGCTGGAATTACTCCAATCGTTATGGGTGATAAAGATTCATTTATGATTCAGTTTGGTATGTACCAGATTGCGGCCAATCAAGTTTATCCTGAAAATACTAGTTTTGATGACGAATTGTATGATGGAAAAACAAAATTTACCGATCCAGAGTGGGTTAAAACAATTACCATGTATAAAGAATTATATGATAAAGGATATGTTAGTGAGAATTCTTTAGGGTTAGGGCAACCTCAGGCACAACAAACATTTAAGGATCAACAAGCGGCCATGATTTTTGACGGTGATTTTAGTTTTCCGGCATTTGAAAAAGTAGATTTTGATCTCGGATTTTTTGGATTACCGGCTAATGAAAATGGAGAAACCTATATTGCAGCAGCCACTGGGGCAGGTTTTGCTATCGGGTCAAAAAGTGAGCATAAGGATATGTTAAAAGATATCTTTAATGAAATGACAGATGGTGAATCTGATTTATTCAATTCTTGGATCAAAACAGCTACCTCGTTTACGACTTATAAAGGAATTGAACTGAGTAATGACGTCTTCAATCAGGTTCAACCTGCATTTGATGAAGGTCACTCCTTCTATTGGTGTAATCAAGCTTGGCCTTCAGGGACTGAGACTGAAATGCAAGCGAAGTTTAGTGAAATGATTGGAACAAATAAACTTTCTCCGGAAGATGTTGCTGAAGCAATGCAAAAGAAATTTGAAGAGTTGAAATAATTTTGTGTAAAGCTAAGAGCAGGCAGGTCTATTTTGTTAAGTTAGCTGCCTGCTTTTAGATTTTTGAGAGGAATGAAAGATATGGAGAAAAAAGAGACTATTCCAAAAAGCAGGGGTCGTTTAAAAGAAAAGTTTTTTAAAAAAAATCAATCATTGGTAATGAATAATCGGCTCTTTCTTTTTGTTCTGCCAGCAATAATTATTTTTGGAATTTTTTGGATTTGGCCATTTTTGAAGCTGTTTACATATAGTGTAACAAATTTTAATGGATTTAATCAAAATTACGATAATGTAGGATTTGAAAATTTCAAGGCAATTTGGAGTTCAGGAATATTAACAAATTCAATCAAAAACACTTTAATTTATACTATTTTGCTAGTAATTGGTGGAAACGTTTTAGCTTTAGCTTTGGCATTTGCACTAAATAGTAAAATAAAAGGTATGACATTTTACCGATCAGCAGCGTATATCCCGGCTTTATTTAGTGCGATTGTTATCGGTTTTATTTGGAGCTATGTGTATATGCCACAATCAGGTCTAATTGCGTCAGTAATGAATACTTTTGGGATAGATGGTAGTAGTTTTAATATTCTTGGAGACTATGGAAAAGCACTTTATGGTATTACAATTGTGGATATTTGGAAGAATGTTGGCCAAACAATGATCATCTACCTAGCGGGACTTCAAACAATAGATGATTCAATTTTGGAATCAGCAAAAATGGATGGATGCACAGATACACAACTGATCCGGTTCGTAAAAATACCCCTGTTAGCTCCGTCAATAACTATTAATATTATTTTATCTGTTATTAACGGTTTGAAGGCTTTTGATTATCCATTCATAATGACAAATGGTGGACCCGGTGATTCAACAAATACATTGATGTTTTCTATTTACAAAATGGCTTTTACTGAACAGCAATTTGGAAAAGCAGCAGCTTTTTCAGTCGTTGCGTTTATTGTCATTATACTAATTACAGCATTCTTATTGATTTTCATGAATAAAAAGGAGCGTGAAATGGATTGAAACCAAAATTTAATCGCCTGCTCATTCATTTAGGCATCATCATTTTTCTAATCATAACACTAGCACCACTATTGATTGCTCTTTCGACTTCATTTAAGAGTCCTGGAGATACAACCTCACCATTAAAATTATTTTCAGCAATGACATTCGAAAGTTATCAAACCGCTTTTGAAAAAATGAATTTTGTTAATTCTTTTGCAAATAGCCTAATTACAACATTGGGAAGTGTGATTGTCGTAGTGTTAGTTGCATCAATGGCAGCATATCCTCTTGGAAGAATTAACAGTAAGCTAAGTAAATTTTTGTATATCTTATTTATTTCAGGATTAGTAATTCCTGGTCAGATGGTCGTAATTCCAATTGCTCAGGTATTTACAACATTAGGCATTCCTAGTAATCGTTTTACACCAATGATTATGTTTATCACTTGTAGTATTCCATTCTCAACATTTTTATATACCGGATTTATGAGAACTGTTCCGGCCGAGATAGAAGAATCTGCCTATTTAGACGGAGCTAATCTATTTACCCGGTTTTTTAAGATTGTTTTTCCATTATTAGCTCCAGCAACTGTGTCTGTGGTCATCACACAAGGAATTTGGATTTGGAATGATTACTTCTATCCACTTATTTTTGTTAACAAACAGTCAGAAATGAGTTTACCAATTACCATGTTAAATTTCCTTGGGGATAAAGAGAATCCGGCACAATGGAGTGTGCTGTTTGCAGCATGTATACTGTGCGCAATCCCGTTAATTATTCTATTCTCCTTACTTCAAAAATATTTTGTTAGTGGAATTTCAGCCGGGGCTGTGAAAGGTTGAGTAAGATGAAAAGTAGATTGAAATATTTTCCACAGATTTTTGATTTTATTTATGAGATAGTCTTATTGAACAGCTGCTTTTTGGTATCAAACGTTATTTTTTTTCAAATATTTTTTGTAATTGATCTTAAATTTGAATTTTTACCTATATATTTTTTAACATCCTTAACTTTTTATCCATCCCTTAGTGCCCTACTGAAAGTAACAAAGACCAAAAATACTTCAACCATTGTTAGAGTGTTTTGTAAAGAATTCAAAAACTCAATAAAAAAAAATTGGCAACAGTTTACAGGATTGAATTTCTTGATGTTTATTTTGATTGGGAATTTATATTTACTGACCACAGATACTTTTTTCAGCGCTACTTTGTCTACGGCTAATCTTTTATTTGCCTTTCTACTGCTACTATTCTTAGTAACTATTTTAGAGGAGAGCGGGACAGCTTCAGGAAATAATCTTCTGAAAAAAGGACTATTTTTATTTTTAAAAAAAGGTGTTAAAAACTTATTGTTTCTAACTTTAGCAGCTGGAGTACTTGTATTAGGATTCAAAATTTCATTTTTTTCTATGTTATTCATTTTTGGACTGATTATTAAAATGTGGGATTATATTTTTATAGGAAGGGAGACTAGTTCTTTTGGAATTTCAAATTAACAATAACATTAAGTTTCAAACAGATTATTCATTATTAAAAAAAGCTGATAGTATTCGGATTAAAAAATTTTATGAACAAATAATTCCAATAAATTTTGGAATTACAAAAGCAGAAAATAGCGAAGTAAATTTCAACGAAAAGTATTCTGAAGAAGGGATTTTATTAGCTCCAAAAGATAGTTGTTTTGTTGATTTTGGTGACCATCTAGTGGGAAAGATTAGTTTGAATTTGTCATCTGTTGGAAGCCCCCCAGATGCTCCAGCAAAAATCCATCTTTTTTTTGGCGAAACGATAAACGAAATTAAGCGCAGCCCTAAAAGTTATCATGGAGATCTTTCCTCCTCTTGGCTACAAGAAGAGTTGCTAACTGTGGATGAGTTACCTCAAAGAATAGCTTTATCTAGACGTTTTGCTTTCCGATATCTCAAAATAGAGGTAGTAGATACATCACCGAAATATAATTTGAATATACAGCTACGTTGCCGAACAGAAAGTTCTGCTGATTTCAACAATATACGTGTGTTTAAAAGCTCAGATAAATTGTTACAAAAAATAGACTATATTTCTCAGAAAACGTTGGCGCATTGCATGCAGGATGTATTTGAAGATGGACCAAAAAGGGATCGTCGTTTATGGCTAGGTGATTTACGATTACAGGCGTTAGCAAACTATAAAACGTTTCAAGTGAATGATTTAGTAAAAAAATGTCTTTATCTATTCGCAGCTAAAACGACACAAGATGGTCAGGTATCTGCAAATGTATTTGTAAAGCCAAAGTTAATTCCTGATGATACATTTTTAGCGGATTACAGTTTATTTTTTATTGATACATTGCTTTCCTATTATTTAGAGGAAAAAGATGATGTAGTTCTTAGTGATCTCTACTCCACAGCGGTAAAGCAAGTAGAATGCCTAGATAAATATATGACAGATGATGGAGAAATCAAAATACCAGAAGGATGGTGGGCATTTGTTGATTGGAGTAGTCAATTGAATAAACAAATTGCAATCCAAGGTATTTTTATTTATTCCTATAAACGTTTAAGAGAGCTAGCAAGAATTATGAAGGATGCAAGTATTGAGAATAAAGTATCTAGTGCTATTGATAAGATGGAAGAATGGACGCTAAAAGATACTTTTAATAGCAAGAGAAACTTATTCGTTGATCCTAAAAATGAACAAATCTCTGTTCATAGTCAAGCATGGATGATTTTGGCAAAAATAAAGGATTCTGCCTTTCGAAAGAGTATTCTTGTTTCGTTGTTAGAAATCCCAAAAGATCAACAAATTCAATGTACTTCTCCATACATGTACCATCACTTTGTGGAAGCATTGTTTCAAGAAGGATTACAAAAAGAAGCACTGGACTTAATAAAAGACTATTGGGGAGGTATGGTAAAAAAGGGGGCGGATACCTTTTGGGAGGTTTATGTCCCTGAAGATCCAGAATTGTCACCCTATGGAGATGCAATGATTAATAGTTATTGTCATGCATGGAGCTGCACACCTTGCTATCTATTGAGAAAATATGTCAAGGAAGATCAATAAAAAAGAATGGGTGCTTAGGAAATAGGAATTAATTTCTTAAACATCCATTCTTTTTTGAGATATTTATAAAGTATAAAAAAGGTTTAGGAATTTTTTTAATGATGTCATAAAAAATAAAGCCAGCACCACATCAGTGCCAGCAAAAATTAAAAATGGATAGACTCATTTCCGATAATTATCAAAATCCTCACTCATGAATCTGATGGTCAGGTCCTTTTGATTTTGTTAAATCCGGAACAATTTTGGTTTCTCTTTCCGGAATATTTGTTGGAGGGATTTCCGTGTTTTTCACTTCTTTATTTACCAAATCAGCTGTTTCTTCGGCATGAGTTTCTTTTAAATCCTGCTCATCGATTGTAGGAATCGTTGTTGGAGCATTATCTACCAATTCTTCATCGTAAGCCACCAAAATATTGCCTTTTGCTAATTCTATTTGATAATCTTTGATTTTTTCTTTGAAGGTATCCTGATCGCCGTCGAAGAAATCTTTGATTCTTTCCCATAGTGAGTCTTCTGCATCATCAGCCTCAACGGTAAAGCTTGTTTCTACGCGCAAAGCTGTTTTCTTTTGGATTTCCGGAAGAAATTGTTTATCAACGATCAGACTGATTGACTCCTTGGGGTAACCGCTAGCAATTAATTTTTCAGCTACAACCTCAGCAGCTTCTAAATTTGGGAAATTTCCTTGAATAATTTTACTCATGTTAGTACTCCTCTCAAATTTTTTATACAGAATGGTGGAAGAAGCAATTATAAATTAATCGCTTCGCCACCGGTAATGCCATAAATTTGTGCAGTCACAAAGCTCGCATCATTTGATGCTAAAAAAACATAAATCGGTGCAAGTTCTGCCGGTTGTCCTGCTCGTCCCAGTAAGCTATTTTGCCCAAATTCTGGAATTGCATCTTGGGGTTGTCCTTGATCGAGTTGCAATGGTGTCCAGATTGGTCCCGGAGCAACGCCGTTGACACGGATGCCTTTTTCAGCAAATTGTCTTGCGAGATTCACAGTGAAATTTGCGATTGCCGCTTTTGTTGCTGCATAATCCGTCAAATGACTGCTAGGGTTGAATGCCTGAACAGAAGTCGTTGTGATGATCGCACCGCCGGCAGGCAAATGTGGTTCCGCAGCCTGTACAAGGGAGAACATCGAAATAATATTGACCATGAAAGTATCTTTTACTTGTTGGATTGGGATTTTACCAATCCCTGGTTGTGAAATTTGTTGCGCCGCATTTAGAACCAATGTATCCAAACCGCCTAATTCTTTGACTGTTTGTTCTACCATCTTTGCAGGTGCTTCTTCATCGCGTAAATCATAAGGAAGTAAAATCACTTTGCGATTGGCTTCTTTAATGTATTTAGCCACTTCACGGGCATCTTTTTCTTCACCCGGAAAAAACTGTAGGGCAATGTCTGCTCCTTCACGAGCGTAGGCAATCGCTGCTGCCCGACCAATTCCAGAGTCACCACCAGTAATTAAGACACGTCGATTTTCCAATTTATGATGGCCGACATAACTTTCTTCTCCACAATCAGGATTGGGAGACATCTCCGTTTGTAACGCTGGGGTATCCTGATCCTGCTTTTTAAATTTTTCTGGATGATACAATTCTCGAGGATCTTTTAAAATCGGTTCAGTCATTTTTAGCGCTCCTTTTCACTTGATAATTTAATCTTAACGAAAAGCACTAGAAAGGAAAAGGAAAACGCATTTTATAGTCATTTTTAAATAATAAAATAATTCATTATGAACAAAAAAGACCCAGAATGATTTTTCTGAGTCACTGGATTTATTCTAAATGGTATTTAACGATCAAGGGTGACTGCGGTACCACTACAGGTGACCATCAGCATGCCATTATCTGAACCTAATACTTCATAATCCATTTTCATGCCAACAATGGCATCTGCATCAAACCTTTTTGCCCGCTGAACCATTTCGGCAATGGCTTCTTCTCTGGCTGCCGTCAGTTCATCTTCATAGCTTCGAGAACGGCCACCAAATACATTACGTACACTAGCACCAATGTCTTTGAATACATTGATTCCGGTGATCACCTCACCAAAAACGATTCCTTGGTACTTGGTGATCGTGTGCTGTTCGACTTGATTAGTTGTTGTGATAATCATTTTGTCACGCTCCTTTTTTTCAATTATACACGAGTCGCTGAGATTATAAAATCGTTTCCACCGTAAATTATTTTGGGAAAAATAAAAAACTTGATAGCTGTCAATTTTTTTCTTTCGACTAAGACCTATACTAGGTACATAGAAAAGAGAAAGAAGGAAATTTCCATGAGTAAAAAAATCACTTTACAATTAGATGCGCTGACTTGCCCCTCTTGTTTAACAAAAATTGAACATGCAATGAACAATCAACCCGGTGTCAGCAATGTAAAAGTCTTGTTTAATGCCAGCAAAGTGAAAGCAAATTTTGACGATACTCAAACTTCCCCAGAACAATTAAGTGATGTCGTCAATAAATTAGGCTATGAAGTTCAAAAAGTGAAAGTCGCTGAGTTATAAAAATTGGAGGAAAATAACATGACAGAAAAAGATGTAATCGAAACAAACTATCAAGCAGAAGTCAAACAAGCTGATATTGATCATCATAAACCAACAGCCGGAGCCATGAGCGGACATATCGTTGCAAATTTTTGGTACTTTGATGTTAAGTTGCATCAAGCATTATGGTATGTGAAAGGACCACAAGCCATCGCGTTACAAGAATTCTATGAAAACTTGATTGCAGAAAATCGGACATGGCTGGATCGTCTGGGCGCTATTTTATTGGATGAAAATGAATTGCCACCTTCAACCGTCGCAGAATATACCCAATACGCAAAAATGAATGAAGATCCTCGCATAAAATATTATGATGCAGCAGAGTTATTGGATGAAACAGCGCATGATATCACTACTGCAAATCTTTTTGTTGACCGTGCAATTTTATTGGCTCAAAAGGAAAATCGCCCAGCATTATCCGCCTTTTTTGTGGAATTGCGCGGGTACAATAATCATGTGATTCGGACGGTGCAAGCATTGTTGGGAAAAACTGCTTGGGACGGTTTGGTAGAAGAAGACGATGAGGATGACGAAGATTAATTAGATAATTATTTTTACAAAAAAGACGAGAATTCCTCGTCTTTTTTTGTGGTGCAATGCAAATAAATCTTGTTTTCAATCTGTCTATTTTCTTTTCTTATGCTATACTCTAGCCATCACTACCAATGAATGGAGCGAGAATATTTGAAAGATTTTTATTACTGCCGTACATCACGGGCAATTCAGACCCATCGGATTTTCCCCTTTGATTTGAATCCTTTTGGCTTTTTATTTGGTGGAAAACTGATGACTCTAATTGACGATACAGCTTCAATTTCTGTGACACGTCATTGCCGAAGAGGTGCAGTAACCGCCTCTCTAGATAATTTGAATTTTTTAAAACCGTTACATGAGAATCACTCAGTCTGTGTCGAATCCTATGTATCAGGGACCCACCATAAATCGATGGAGGTTTTCGTCAAAGTAATCGGTGAAAATCTAACTACAGGGGAGCGCTACTTAGCAGCAACCTGTTTCACAACTTTTGTGGCAGTTCCTTCTCATATGAATGAAGAAATTGATTTTGTCGTGCCAAAGGTGGAACCAGAGACGGAGGAAGAAAAGATGGTTTGTGCAGGATACGAAAAACGACGGTTACATCGATTGCAGGAACGGGATGAATACAAAGAATTTGCATCCTTGTTGACAACAGATCTGCCATGGGGAGATAAGTAAGCAAAGAATCTGAAGGATAGTTTGAGTTTAGACTGCTTTCAGATTATTTTAATATTTATTTACCTTGTTAGTTCACAAGAGGTACAATAGAGGATAATAAAACTTTTTTGGAAAGGTGTAGGGAATGATTGAATTTGTTGGCGTGAATAAGAATTATGGAAATACGCAGGCGTTGAAGGAACTGACACTCACAATTAAACAGGGAGAAATTTTTGGATTTTTAGGACACAATGGCGCAGGAAAATCGACGACAATCAAGAGTCTAGTGAGTATTATTCAACCATCATCGGGAAAAATCACCGTTGATGGAATGGATTTAGAAGAAAACCGAATGGCAATCAAACAGAAAATCGGTTATGTTCCGGATTCACCAGATATTTTTTTGCAACTAACTGCAGGAGAGTATTGGGATTTGATTGCGGCAGCATATGAATTAGAGGCAGAGAAAAAGACGACACGTTTGGCTGAACTAACGAGCTTGTTTGATATGCAGAGCCATCAAGAAGAAACTATTGCCAGCTTCTCTCATGGAATGCGACAAAAAACAGTGTTGATCGGTACATTACTGCCGGATCCGGAAATTTGGGTTTTAGATGAACCCTTGCAAGGACTTGATCCGCAAGCAGCTTTTGATTTAAAGGAAATGATGAAAACCCACGCAGCAAAAGGAAAAACAGTTATTTTTTCAACCCATGTGTTAGACACTGCGCAACAATTATGTGATGAAATTGCTATTTTGAAAAAAGGAGAGTTGATTTACAATGGTTCGGTCACTGAATTATTGCAACAATCTCCAAATGAGACACTGGAAACCATCTATTTGAAAATGGCAGGTAGACAAGGAGAACGGGCTGCAGAATTGGAGCGTGAACAGAATGAGTAAACGCCAATTAGCTGAACTGACACGAGTCAATCTTCGTTACGTTAATCCCCAAGCAACAGATAAAGCACGAAAAAGCGGGAAAACTGGCTCACGTCTTACGCGTTCGATTTTGAATCAATATGTATTATCAGGGATTCTCTTTTTGATGATTTATGGTTTTACGATGTTTTTGATTGATTTTAGCCGAATGCCGGGATTTTTTACCTACTACGTGGCGTTGTTTGGTCTGCTAGCATTATCTCAAGGAATATCGGTGATCTACAATGTTTTCTTTGAAGGGAATGATTTGGAATCTTTTCTACCATTACCTTTCATGAAAAGCCAAATTTTTCTGGCAAAAATCTTGGTCGTAGCACTAACGATTATTCCCTTCGTTCTACCATTAATGGTTTTGTTCTTACTGACGGGGTGGAAAGCAGGAATTTTTCTGCCGGTTGTTGTGATTGCTTCGATTTTATTGTTTAGTCTTTTTTTGATGATTATTTTTAGTATCTGTAGTTTGATTGTTTTTGGTTTGGCGCGGACTGCTTTTTTTCAGAAACACAAAAAGTTAGTCACCAGCTTGTTACTGGGTGGTTCAATGGGGATTGCGGTCATCGGTATTTTAGTCATGAATAATCAAACTTCTACCATTGGATCAGGTACGGCTGATCGTGGGGCGATTCCTTTTTTATTGCCTTTGTTTTATGCAGTGAAACAACCCTTTTCTTCCTCTGGTTTATTGAGTTGGTTGGGAACCATTGGGTTAGCTGCAGGATTTGGATTGATTATCAAACAATTGGTTTTACCAAAGTTATATGATCAATTGACAGCGTCAAACTCAAATGTTGGTTCTAAACGAAAACATAAAGCCAATCAAAATTTACGGCAATTGTTGTTCAATTATAATTCCCAATTAGTTCGTGATCCAAATCTCATCATGCAGGTGATCTCAACGTCATTGATGACGCCGGTTATTTTTATTGTTGCTTTTGCTCTAGGTGGCGGAATTAATTTAAGTGATTTGGATGGCCGATTGATCGGAGTTGTCTTTTTAGCAGGAGTCGCATTGGCCTTTTTGACTGTCAATCAAACCTCCTTCATTAGTAATATGATCTCCCTTGACCAAAGCAATTTTTTAGTTATCCGATCTTTGCCGATTTCTATGAAAAACTATTTAAAGGAAAAATTTCGTTTTGGTTGTTTGTTGCAGATGAGTATTACTAGTGTGATTGCATTATTGGGTGGTTTTCTCTTTCATTTGCCACTACTTTTCATCCTGAGTTTGGTTCTGGGAGCTTTATTAGGGAGTTATCTCTTGTCCTTGCGTTATTTTGCTCGAGATTATCGGTTAATGTTGTTAAGTTGGACGAATATCAATCAATTATTTACACGTGGTTCAGGAAATTTAGGAATGGTTGCAATGATGATTGGTTCCATAATTATAAGCAGTATTTTATTATTATTATACGGACTAGCCGCCTACACGATTGATTTTTGGCTGTTGAATGTTCCTGTTTTACTTGTTGTTCTCCTGTTAAGCTTTGGATGGGTCAACTATTATCAGCGGACATTTTGGGTGCGAGTAGATAAAAAGTAAGGAATGAAAAAAATGAAAAAGTCGGATGATTATTCCTCCTAACGATTGTAAATGACAGATTACTAGGAGGAAAAATAATGAATTATCACTTAATTGATCGAAAAACTTGGACAAGAGAAGATTATTTTAATCACTTTTTGCACCAAGCAACGACTTATAGTGTTACAGTTGAAGTCAATATCACTCACTTAATGGAAGAATTAACTAAAAGGAAGCTAAAATTTTATCCAGCTGTTATCTTTCTTTTGACAAAAGCCGCCAATAAGTTCGAACAATTTCGGATGGATTTTATTGAAGGTGAAACGCTGGTCTGCTGGGATAAATTAGTTCCGATTTATACAACAATGGCTGAAGAAGGAGACCTTTTTCAGGGTAACTGGTTGACTGAAAATCAACTGGAAACTTTTGATTCCTGCTATTCGGCTTACTTGGAAAATAGAAAGAAGCATAAAAAAAATACGAAAATGTTTCCTCAAGGGCAACCGCCTCAAAATAGCTTGTCCTTATCCCTGTTGCCATGGTTTTCTTTTAGTGGTTTCAATCTAAATATTGGCAATAATAATCAACCGCATTTACTGCCAATCATTACCGGTGGAAAAATTACTGAAAAAAACGGACAAAAATTCTTGCCTCTTTCAGTTCAAGTCCATCACGCAGTTTGTGATGGTTATCATGTTCATTTGTTTTTAGAAGAAGTGGAACGATTGATTGATCATGCAGAGCAGTGGATTGACTAAAATGAATCCGATAAGCAAATAAAAAGTAAACCTCAATTAGTAAAATTGAGGTTTACTTTTTTGAAAATGAATAGGAGCACCTTGCAGAACGATAGGTCAGCTACACTTGTTTAGTAATAAGTACAAACATAATTATAAAAAATCAATTCTAAAAATAAAAAAATATTGTGAAAGCAATCACTATATAATAAAATTTATGTTATACTATTTTTGTAGAAGGGGCCGCACAGTAATCCGCTTTGCAGATATGGAAGAAATAGAGAGGAATCTCCCCAGAATTTCAGTGACTATTTCTTCCACCCCCTTTTTTAAATAGTTATTTTTGATCTGACTTTAGTCAGGTCTTTTTTTAGGCTCTATAATATTTAGTGT
>NZ_MAEK01000021.1:0-1248 GCF_009933265.1 Enterococcus sp. JM9B
TTGTCTTAAGTTAGCTCCTAGTTGGAAGCGGATCTCATATCTGTGAAGGTTCATTGTCAAATCATTCGTTGCCGTAGTAATTAATAGAGCAAGGGAGCTAGTTTGATACATGGTATATAAGCATTTAACCGCTGAAGAGCGCGGGAAAATTGAAGCCTATCTTGACGAAGGATTACGACCAGCTGAAATAGCACGTAGATTAGATCGCCATCGTTCAACAATCACTCGGGAGATTCAACGGGGGACTGAAGCTAGAAAAGCCAACAGTATCGCACGGTTGCCTTATCAAGCTTCAAGTGCACAAAATATTGCTAAATTGCGGAAAAAGAACTGTGGAGTTACTAAAAAAGCCACGATTCACAATATAAAAACTATTTTAAAATATCTGAATCTAAAATATTCTCCAGAACAAATTGCACATTCCGTTAAAAGCGTAAAGGTATGTACATCCACGATCTATAACTGGATTTACTCAAAAACCATTGATTTCAACATCAAAAAGCTTAGGAGACATGGAAAAAGATATAAAGTAAAGTCATCTGGATCGAAGATTCGCATTGATCGAGCTTTCTTTGAAAATAGAACCATTGATTTGCGCCCAGAAGCTGTTCAGCTTCGTACAGAATTTGGTCATTGGGAAGCTGATACAGTAGTTTCAAAACGTGGCATATCAACCTGTCTAGCAACTTTTATCGAAAGAAAGACACGACAATACGTAGCGATTAAACTCCCTAATAAAACAGGTCACGCTATGATGGCAGCAATTAAAAAACTAATAGAAATGTATCCTCAAGGGGTAAAATCTATTACTTGTGATCGAGGAACTGAATTTGTAAATCAATTTCAAGTCGGTCTTATTGAAGACACCTTCGGGTGCAAAATTTACTATGCAAATCCGTATGCACCTCATGAACGTGGTTCTAACGAAAATCATAATGGATTACTTAGAGAATATTTCCCTAAACCGTTTAATTTTAAGAATGTCTCGCAACGTATCGTCGATGACGCTGTAGAAAACTTAAATACTAGACCAAGAAAAATTCTGAATTGGAAAACACCAGCTCAAAAGTTTAAACTAGAATACGCGAGAATTACATGATATTTTCAAGAGATTATTTCATTTGTTATAAAATGTTTTTGTCGAACAATCGTATCAATTTAAGTTTACCGACAGGGTTTAAAAGAGCAAAAGACGAACTATATTTATATAAAAGTAATGTATAGTTGCGCTTAATCTTAACATTCGCC